>JAIQGA010000422.1:5638-8061 GCA_020072925.1 Terriglobia bacterium
AATCCACTCGCAAGGGCGAATTGCGGTGGAAGCGGATTATCAATAGAAATACCCTCGAAATCTCCAGAGTCGACTCGCAAGGCTGCAAGTGCGTTGTTATCGGCGTTACAAAGCCTTTCAATCGCGGTCGTAGGAGACAGGGTATACACCTCCGACGCTCCCAGGCCACCTCAGCCTGCGGTGTTTGACAGTTCTGGAAGGGAGGCCAAATTCAGTCCTCTCGACGCGGACACCGTGGTCGTGACGGTGCTCAGACATCCATAGACCAAGGGCCCGAGATTTATGCGGCAGCGCCGTCGGGATATCGAGCTTTCAACCTGAGCTACCGCCAGAGAGCCGAACTGCGCCACCAACCAACAAGGGGAAGTTCTGAAAAACTCGATAAACTTCGGAGAGAAACGAGGTCTCATGCCCCCTGCGCAGGCGCGGATCGAGAAGCTTATTCGCTGCTTCAAGCGGCGCACGATTGGCGTGTTGGGCGATTACATGCTCGACGAACTGTTGCGCGGCGAGGCCACGCGCATTTCGCCGGAAGCGCCGGTGCCTGTCGTGCTGATGAGCGATCCGAATTCGCCGGACCGGTTTTTCCCCGGTGGCGCCGGCAACGTCGCGGCAAACATCGCGGCGTTGGGGGGCCGGGTGATCGCCTTCGGGGCCATCGGCAACGACGCAAGCGGGCAACGGGTTGGCCGCCTTTTGAGGAGACGCGGGATCGCCTCGTCGACCCTTGTCCGGGAGTCTGGGCGCATTACACCACATAAGATACGTGTCGTCGCACAGCAGCACCAACTCGTCCGGCTGGACATCGAGAAGCCTCAGCCCCTTTCGGCGCGCGCGGCCGAGGCCCTCGCACGCGACGTGGCGCGTTGCGTGGGACGGCTCGACGCGGTGGTGCTTTCCGACTATCGCAAGGGCACATTGACTCTCGATCTGTGCAATCGCGTGAAAGCCATGGCGCGCCAGCGCCGAGTGCCGGTGCTCATTGACCCCAAACCGGAAGCCCTGGAAATCTGCCGCCACGCCACCCTCGTCACACCCAATCTGCGCGAAGCCGAATTGATGGCCGGCTTGCCCTTGCGCAATCCCAGCGAACTCCACGCCGGGGGCCGCCGCCTGCTTGCCGCCCTGAATTGCTCATATTTGCTCATAACTCGTAGCGCCGAAGGGATGACCCTTTTCGAGGCGGGCGGCGCCGCGCATGAAATTTCAAGTACTCCCCGCCCCGTATACGACGTGACCGGCGCGGGCGACACCGTGCTGGCCGTGCTGGCGCTCGCTTACACTTCCGGCGCCACGATGCGCGAAGCCGCCGAACTCGCGAATCTGGCCGCCGGGCGCGTGGTACTGAAGTTCGGCACCGCGGAGATTTCGGCGGCCGAACTGCGCGAGGCGGTTGCGGCCAACGTTCAAGAAGATTAGAAAATGGAATAGGCAAGCCCTTTGGTTTTGCGGTCCACCAGAAGGTCGATGGGAGGATCGACGTTATTGATTCGCACCGTAATGATCACGGTCTGCGAGCCTTTGGAGCGCGAGCCGAGAATCTGGAATTCTCGAATCTTGCCGTAATCGCCCTGCGCCCCCCAATCGTGAAGGAAATCCTGATAAGAATAGGAAGGGCTGGGCTGCCACATCTTGTAAGCTTCCTCGTACTTTCCCTGCTGGAGCGTGGTCAGAAAGTGCTCCACGGCCTGCTCCTCGGAGTAATCGCGGAAGTACGCATAGATCCCTACCCCGATGGCCGCCAGAATGATAACGAGCAGGATGTATTTCCAAACGTGGCGCGGGGGTTTAGGAGGTGGGGCATCCATCAATGTCATGAACATGGCTCCTCAGCGGGATGAGAAGTGTTTGACCCGTCGACTTGCTTCCCACTCTTAGACAGATGCAAGTTCCAGGCCTAAAGGCAACCGTCTCTGCCTTCAAAACCTCGCGCCAGCGATAAAGAGCCTTCGCGCCGCCGCTACAGTGACCGCCGAAATAGCAGTGTGGCCAAAGTCATCATGACCACCGTAAAAACAGTCAAAAACGCCAGATCAAAGCCAATCGCGGCCAAAGACGTGTTCTTCAGCAAAAGGCTTTTGAAAGCGTGCACCGCGTAGGTAAACGGGTCCACCACCGAAATCGCCTTCATCCATCCTGGAAAACCGTTCGTCGGGTAAACGGCCCCGCTCGGGAAAAAGAGCAGCGTATTGAGCACGCCAAACGTGGCGCGGGGGACCAGCGGGTCGTTCACGCGCACCATCATCAGGAACATCATGCTGATCAGCGCCAGCGCGGTGGTGGCGATCACCAGCAGCAGTTTGACCATACGCAGCGGATCGAGCGGATTGGGAATTCCAGCCACGATCGAGCCCAGCGTGGTCAAAACGAGGCCCGCCAGAAAAGCCTTGACCGCACCCGAAAGATTGAAGCCCATGATGAGC
>JAIQGA010000115.1 GCA_020072925.1 Terriglobia bacterium
GCCGCTTGCCAAAACCAGACGGCCAAGCCCAACCCGAAGCGCGCGTTTTGCATCTTATGGGAAGTAAGAAAGGGGAAGGGTCTGAACGATGAAGATAACGCTCTCGAGTCAAGCGCCGGTGGTCATTCGCAAGGCGGCCTGCGGGCTTGCCGGTGTGCTTTGTCTCCTGACGACGTTCGCCGCGCCAACACTCGCCCAGGATACGCAAGAGCCGCCCGTGGCAGGACAAACCCTGAAGGTGACCACGGAGGTCGTGAACGTCTACGCGGTGGTGAAGGACAAGAAGGGCCACCTCATCCCGAACCTCAACAAAGAGGATTTTGAAGTCCGCGAAGACAAGGTCCCGCAGAAGATTCTCTACTTCTCACGCGAGACCGACACGCCGCTGACGATGGGAATTCTGGTGGACACCAGCCCCAGCCAGGAACATGTGCTGAGCCTCGAGCAGCGGGAGGCCAAGGCTTTCCTCCAGCAAGTGCTGCGCCCCAAGGACCTGGCTTTCGTCCTGCACTTCGATCTCGAGGTGGAATTGCTCCAGGACTTCACCGCCAGCCAGAACCTGCTCGCCAAGGCGATCGACGAGACGGTCATCAACGGAGGAGGCGGAGGGCCCTTGCCGAGCACCTTCCCCCGGGGCGATCCGTGCTGCACTCAGCTCTACGATGCGGTCTACCTGGCTTCGAGCGAGCTGATGAAGAATGAGGTGGGGCGCAAGGTGCTCATCGTCTTGACCGACGGCGAAGACATGGGCAGCAAGGTCAAACTCGAGACCGCGCTCGAGGCCGCGCAGAAGTCCGACGTGATCATCTACTGCATCAACATCAGCGATCGCATGTTCTATATGGGGATGGGCATGCCCTTCAGCGGCGAGTCGGTGCTGAAGAAGATCGCGGAAGACACCGGCGGGCGGGTCATCGACGTCAAGCGCGAGCGCGACGCGCACACGGCTTTCCAGCAGATTGCCGACGAGCTGCGCACGCAATACTTGCTCGGCTACACCCCCACCAACACCAAGCACGACGGCTCGTTTCGCAAGATCGAGGTTCGCGCGACAAATGGCAACTACAAGGTCCAGGCCCGCCGCGGATATTACGCGCCGGCCGACTAGGGTACAGGTGATAGGTTACAGGGGACAGGGACGGGTGGACTGGAACGATGAATGCTGAATTATGAATGATAAATTGAGGAAGGCAGTAGTTGGAAGCTACCCCGAGTCGCGAGTCCCGAGTCCCGTTCTTTTCCCCTGCAACCTGTCCCCTGTCACCTGTAACCTGGTTTTACGGCGAGAGCGCGAAGTATCCTGACTTCGCGCGCACGTGCAGGCCTTTTTCCACGGGCTCGACGGCAATGTTGCGGAACGTTCCGTCGTGGGCGGTATTGGAGGAAACATAGCCCAGGCTGTATTGGCTGCGGAGTTCGCGGGAAATTTCCTGGAAGTTCTCCGCCAGTTCGCTCGCCTCGAAGGGAAAGAAGGCGCGCCCTCCGGTCTGTTCCGCGAGGTAGCGCAGGACTTTGTCGCCGCGGCCCGGTGCGCCGGAGCGGTTGGTGCTGATGGTGAACATGGTCACCTCCGCGCGTTGGGCCATGGCCAGTGCCTCTTCGCGAGTGTGCTCGCTGGTATTGTCCTGGCCGTCGCTGACCACGATCACGACGCGTCGGAGATAAGGTTCGGGCGGCGGGAAGAAGAGCATCCGTTCTTTGCAGGCAAAGTAGATGGCGTCGTAGAGGCTGGTGACCCCGCCGGCTTGGAGGCCGCGAACGGCATTGGAGAGTTTCTCCATGTCGTCCGTATAATCCTGGACCATCACCGGCTGCACGTCAAAACCCACAATGAACGCCTGATCCTTTCCCGGCCGCAAGGTGGAATTAAGGAAATCGATCGCGGCCTCCTGCTCGAATCGCAGGCGTTCGCGAATGCTGTTACTGGTGTCGATCAAGATTCCGATGCGCAACGGCAGGTTGGACTCGCGACTGAAATATTGAATCCTCTGCGGCTTGTTATCCTCCAACAGCCGGAAGTCGTCTTTGGTTAGATCGAGCACCAGGTGATTTTTCTTATCGGTCACGGTCATCAGGACGTTGACGACATTGACGTTCACCTTGATGGGTTTGGTGTCCGTGGTTTGCTTATCCGTAGGGGCGGGAGGCGCGCTGCTGCCGGGATTTTGCGCCGCCAGACCGACGGACAGCGCCATAAGGAGCAAGAACGTAACCAGCAGGATTTTTCTCATGCTCGCGACCTCCGGAGAAACAACAGAATTATAGGAGCGCCGCGGCGAGCCGTCAACGAACGGCCGGGCAAACAAGGATCGCGCACCCTCAAGGGCGAGCCGACGCCTCCCCGGGAGCGGCCGCCTGCCCCGCGACGCCTTTCCTTCGTGCCAGGAAATTCTGGAACCGCGGCGGCAGGGCTTCGTGAGCCGTCACGGCGCCGCATTCGAATTTGAAGTCCACGGCACTCGCCCCCTCCAGCCCCATGCCCACCAACTTTTCGATATCCAGGCCCGCTTCCGCGCGGTCGAGTTGCTCGGGATGAGCAAAGATGGCCGGCGCGCGCGGCATGAAGCGCGGGCAACAATCCTCGAAGGGCTCGCAAGAAATCCGGTAGGTGCCGATGCGCCGCGCGAGTTTCAGAATCTCCGCCTTGTCGTCGCCCGCCAGGGGACGATAGACCGGTAGGTCCAGGCCGTGATCGATGGCCGCCAGGTTATGGAGCGTCTGCGAGGCCACTTGCGAAACACTGTCGCCCGTCACCAGTCCCATGCCCTTCTCCACTTTCGCAATCTCTCGCGCGATGCGCGCCATCATGCGGCGGTAAAGCAGCAGGCGAAAACTCTCGTGCGCGCCGGCCACAATCTGCCGCTGCACAGCGTCGAAGGGCAGGAGATAGAGCCGCGAGGTGAATTGATAGGGCGTCAGGGTGCGAACGATTTCCTCCGCGACGCCCCGCGAAGAATTCCGCCCTCCCGACGGTGGTCCGAAGTAGTGCGCGAAAATCACGTGGCACCCGCGGCGCATCATCTTGTACGCGGCCACGGCGGAATCGAATCCTCCCGAGAGCAGCGTCACCAACCGCCCGCCGGTCACCGCCGGCAAGCCTCCCGGGCCTTCGACGCGCTCCCGGTAAAGAAAGGCCTTGCCGGGCACTATCTCGACCCAGCAGGTCACTTCCGGATCGTTGAGCTTCACCTGAATGCTCGGGTCGCGGCTGCGCAGATCGTCCAGGATGGCGCGGCCGAGCGCCCGCTCCAGTCCCATGGAATTCATCCCGTACGCCGAGTCGGCAATCTTGGCGCGCACGGCGAAATTGCGCGGAGGGTTTTCCGCCATCATCGCGCAGGCAGCGGGAGCGAGATCCGCCAGCGGGCTTGCGACCTTGCGCGCCAGCGCAATGTAAGCAAGGCCAAAGACCCGGCGCAGGCGCTCGAGCAACACGGGAATCGCCCCCTCATCCTCGGGCGTGAGCACCAGGCGCTCGGAGATGCTCTCGAGTGAACGAACCGGCAGGTCCGCCACGCTTAGTTTCACCGCGGCCCTCAGCCGGCTGAGGAAATAGTTCTTGTTCCCGCCCTTCAGCCAGATTTCATGGTAGTGAAGAATCAGAACTCGGTTCATGAAGCTCTTCCCGGCTTGTGCCGCGCGACCTGCGGCGTGACGAGCGCCCGAATCAATCTAGGATAACGGTTTATCGGGACTGCGGCAACTTGACGCGAACGCCGGTTTCCTTTGCGCAGGTTGGGAGGCGCAGCCGGCGAGCGCTGCAAGATGGTAAATCATCTTCCGGTCGGCATTAGTGCGGAGGGTTTTTCAGGTACCGGTCAAACCACGCGATCGTGCGTTGGATGGCGTCGATCTGGTTTTCGCGCTTGGAGAAACCGTGGCCTTCGTTGGGATAGTAGTGCGCCTCCACAATTCCACCGGCGGCCTTCAGAGTCGCCACCACTTGCTCGGCTTCCTCCTTGGGCACGCGGATATCATTATCGCCTTGCAGGACGAGCAGCGGGGCTTTGGCGTGAGGAAGGTACTGGATGGGTGACGCGTCTTCGTAAACTTTGCGGTCCTTGACGGGGTCACCCAACAGTGACTTTTCATATTCCTGCAGCAGCGGGTCTTCGTGCTGGAGCATCGTGAACCAGTTGATAATGCCGTATTCTTCCACGGCGGCAGCCCAGACGTCCGGAGTCTTGCCGATGGCCATCAGGGTCATGTAGCCGCCGTAAGAGCCGCCGGTGATTCCGATCTTTTTGGCGTCCACGTAGCCCGTGTCGACGAGGAAGCGCGCGGCATGAACTTCGTCCTGCAAATCACCGCCGCCCAAATCCTGGTGGTTCGCCCGCTGGAAATCCATGCCGTAGCCGGTTGAGCCCCGCACGTTCGGAGCGATGCAGACGTACCCGCGCGAGGCGAGGGCCGCCACCTCGCGATTGAAGTAGTCCACCGTTTGTCCCGTCGGGCCACCATGCGGCAACACAATGCCGGGATTGGACCCGTCGCGCTGGAGGTTGAAAGGAACCCAAACAAAAGCGCTGATGACCTTGCCATCGAACGTCTTGTAATGGACCAACTCCGACTGCGGGATGTTCGCTGGGTCCAGCCCGGCGATGGCGGAATAGGTCAGTTGACGAGCCTTACGGCTTTCCAGGTCGTAAATCCAAAGGTCCGCCGGCCGCTTGGCACTCTGGTGCGACATCAGCAGGCGGTCCCCCGCAGGGGAAAAGGGCGTCGGATTCCCGTCAGGAAAAGTCAGCCCCGCCGGGAAGGCAATCTTCTCCGGCTGGCCGGAATCGCGGTTGGCCAGGTAAGCGTCCGTTCGCCCATCCTCGTTGATCACAAACGTGAACTTGCCTCCCTGAGGCGCGAAGTTTCCCGCGCTGGCGTCCCACTTCGTATCAGTCACCCAAGTCAGTTTTTTGGTCGCGACATCGAGCAGCGCAACATTGTTGAAGCCGCCTTTTTCGTTGGACGTTACCAGCAGCGTGCGCCCATCTGCGGAAAGTGAAGAAGCGAAATAAAGGACTTGGCCCTGGTGTGGGGTCAGGTTCTCGCGCTGGCCGCTTGCCACGTCCACTCGGTAGACGGCCGAGTCGGTAAAGCCCACGAACGTCCGGTTGGCGTAGATGCTTTTCCCGTCCGGACTCCAGGCCACGAAGCCCCACAATTGGTCTTTGGCCTTCTCCGCGGTCAAGTTGCGCACGGCGTGCGTTCGCCAGTCGAGCAGCGCAATATCCGGAGTGGGCGAGGTCTTGGGCTTGTAGGAAATGGCCAGCGTCGAGCCATCGGGGGAGAAGTTCCCTCCCGTCTCGGAAATATCCTTCGTGCGGGTAAGATTGACGGTCTCACCGCCCGTGCCCGGTATGGCGAAGAGGTCGAAGTACTCCTGCCCGCCAAGGTCTGAGGAATAGACAATCGCCTTGCCATCCGGCGACCAGACGGCGCCGTATTCCCGGTCATCCGATTGCGAGAGCTGAATCGGCCAACCGCCCGATGCCGAGACCTTCCAGAGATTGTCCCGGCCCGTCAGATTTGTGGTGAAAACGATCTCCGCGCCATCGGGAGACCAGGAAGGCCCACCGACGTTGCGGGTGAAGAAAAGCTCATCGATGGGAATTGCCTTGGCCCCCGGATTCGTAGCGGATTGGATCGATTTCGGGTTGGTCACTTGCCGCTCGTCCGGGCCGGATGACCCGAGGAGCGTAACTGCGGCGAGCAGGGTCAAGAAGAGGCGCCAGGGTTTCATGATGCAACCTCGCGGCGATAGAGTGCGGCGAGTATATCCGCATCGGAGTTCAGTCACAATGGAATATCCCTCTCCGGCCATTGCATTGAGCAGCGGTTAGGAGTATGTTACGGCCAGACTGCGAAGTCACATTGGAAATTGTAGTTCCCACCTCATGCGCGCCGGAGGCAGGACATGAAACTCCAGTGTCTTGTCCTGATTTTGCTCTCATCGAGCCTGAACTTTTCTCAGGCCACCATCCCACGACTGAAGCCGCTGACCAAATCCCAGTTGCAGCAGCTCGTGGCAGCGGGGATGGATAACCAGCGGCTCGCCAAGACGGTCGAAGAACGCGGCATCGACTTTGAGCTCTCGGGCGACTACCTCGCGAGCCTTCGGGAGAAGGGGGCGCTGCCGGTATTGCTCCGGGCGGTCGGCAACGTGGGACTGAAGAAAGGCCAATATCCCCTGGACAAAGACATGGTGCGCGAACTGCTGACGGCGGGGATCGACAGCCTGGCCTTAGCCAGGGCCGTGATGGAACGCGGCATCGATTTTCAACCCGTGACGGAGTACCTCCAGGGCCTGCAAACGGCCGGTGCGGTGGAGGCGCTCTTGAAGGCACTGCGGGAAGCGCTCCCGAAGCCTTTGGGAAAAGACCAACTCCTTGGGCTCTTGGCGAGCGGGGTGGCAAGCGAACGCGTGGGCTCGCTGGTCCAACGCCGCGGGATTAATTTCAAGCCCAGCGAGGAATACATGGAAACTCTGCGCATCGCGGGTGCCAACGAGGCGGTGATTCGAGCCGTGCGGGAAGCCAAGCGGCCTCCGGAATTCGTTCTGGTGAAAACTCTGGAAGGTCATGAGAACACCGTGAGGTCCATCGCCTTCAGCCCCGACGGGAGGTATCTGGCCTCGGGCAGCGTCGATGCGACGGTCAAGTTATGGGAAGTGGAAGCGGCTCACGAAGCGCGCACCCTGGCAGGCCATCGAGACATGGTCACCGCCGTGGCCTTCAGTCCTGACAGCCGCTCTCTTGCCTCTGCCGGCATCGACGAGACGGTCAGAATCTGGGAAGTGAACACCGGGCGCGAGCCGCGTACGCTGACGGGTCACACCAGCGAAGTCTATTCGGTCTCTTTCAGCCCCGATGGGAGGCGCCTTGCCTCCGGGGGATTGGATGGCACGGTCCGGATTTGGGAAATGGAGACAAGCCTGACGGTGCTCACGCTCAAGGGGCGAGTCGGCAAAGCGGTGGTTTTTAGCCCCGATGGGAAGCTCTTGGCGGGGACGTGCTACGACAACACCATCAGGCTCTGGGAATCCGACACGGGTCGTGAAACGCTCGTCTTGAAGGGCCATGCCGACGCCGTGAATTCGCTGGCCTTCAGCCCAGACGGACGCTACCTTGCTTCGGCAAGCTCCGATAAGACGATCATGCTTTGGGACGTGGGGACGGGCCGCCAAACCCGCACTTTTACTGGACACGAATCCGCCATCTGGTGCGTGGCTTTCACGCCGGATGGAAAGTATCTCGCCTCAGGAAGTGCGGACGGCACGCTCAGACTATGGGAAGTTGACTCCGGCTTGGAGGTTGCGCGCCTGCTGAATGGTCCAATGGGCACCGTCCCGGCCCTCGCCTTTCGCTCTGACGGGCGTTACTTCGCCGCGGGCCACGATGACCAGATCCTGCTCTGGAAGGTGGAAGAATGATGACGATCTTGGCGCGGTCGTCATCGGCAGGGTTGGGCGCCAAGCGAGCAGGGATTCGCGGTATCCCGTTCGCTGGGCTCCTTCTAATCTCGATGCTCATGCTGTCAGGATGCAGCGGGATTTCCCCCGACCCTTCATCTTCTGAAGCGTCCAAGAAACCTATCCCCAAAGGAGCATCCTCCATGACCGCTAAAATGGATAGTGAGACCGGACAACGTGTGTATTCCCCCGAATTCCTCAAGCACCTCTCGATCCCTGCCTCTTTCGCCGGGCCTCAACTGAAGCCCGGATGGAGAAAGGTTCCCGCCTGGGCAAGCGGCGCCGACGGCGAGTATCAAGTGACCCTCGACCTCTCGCGACAGGTGCTGCGCTTGAGTGTTCCGGAGGACCACAGTTTTGATTATTCGCTGGAGCCGCCTGACACACGAAATCATCAAACCAGCTCTGATGTTTATGATGATCGAAATAGGACTCAGGAAGCCCGCTTGTTACCGTCGTTCTCAGCAACCGGTCTGGATGCAACCGAGTTTGCGCCCGCCGCCGCGCTGGCCCTTAAAGCCAAACAATTCGACGATGGGCTTTACGCCTCCGTGGAGATGGCCACCAACACGGGGTTGGGCGGCTTCCCCGCAAAGAAGGAATTCGTCCTCAAGCTGCTTCAGGCGCTAGCGTCGGACAGTGACCGGACGGCGGCGGCCCTGCTGACTGCTGCCGCGCGGTTGGACGGCCAGCAACCACGAGTTTCTGCCGAGGTGGCCGAGGAAGCCGAAAGCCTTCAGAGGGAATTCCTCGCCAACGAGCTTCGCTCCAAGCCGCTGGGGTTCTATACATGGAGCGAGGAACTGGCGAACATCTTCCGGCGAGACCGAATGCTTCAATCCGAAATCAAAGCGCCAGTGGCTCGTCCACTTGCGATGGCCCTTTCGCGCGATGAGGAGCTGATGAAGGCGTATACCGCCACCCTGACGCTCGCAGAAAAGCTGACGAACGCGCTGGCGTGGAGCGACCTGCGTGATGCGGCTCGGGCGCTGAAAGCGGGCGTAACACCAGATTTCCCTGATCACCTGTCACTGTTCCCGCCTTCCCGGGCTCACGAAACCGACCTCATCAAAAAGCTCTACGGGGCGCAACCGATTCCCGAAGGGTTCAATCTTGCGGACGAGATGGTCAAGCGGATACTGGCTGGGACGCTGGACCTTCGACCCTCACCTAACTCCGGCTGGTACGACTATCAGACGTACGCGCTGGAGGCCCTGGTGGTCCCGGACCGTATGCCGGAGGGCAAGCGCCTCGCGCTGGATGAATCCTATCGCCAGGAACTGGTGGGCTTGTTCAAGGCGCTCCTGGCGCTGACGCGTGAGACACACGTCAAACAGCTCGAGATGCCCATGGCAGGCGCGGCCGCAATGCCCCGCAAGGTGGTGTTGTACGTCACCCCGCGTCTGACCTTAGAGCCTCTGGCAACCTATTACCTTCGCCGCGCGCGCTCGTATCGTTTTGTTCGGGAGGTTTGCGAGCAGGCATTTGATCGGAAAGGGGTAGAGCATCTGCAACGCCTGACTGCGGCAGGGCCCGTCAACCTATCCCTTATGGCGGAGTTGCGGCTCATGGAAGGTCTCTTCTACGGCGCCTACCTGCGGACTTGCGAGGAGATTGGAATCGAGCCGGAAGCGGACCCGAGCCTCGGAAGCTCTAACGACGCAAATGCTGATCGGGCCTTGCTCGGCGCATGGCTGGGTTCGGTCGGCAAAGACCCTGATCTCGGCAACGACATCCGCATGATGGTTCCCGTGTTCTACGACATCCAGCGCAAGAAAATCAAAGTCTGGGCGGTCCTTGGAATCGCCACCAGACCGTTGCATGTGTCATACGATTCCGCCCCCACCGTAAAACAGATCGAAGGGCCTGATGGAAAGTTCGTCAAACCTCGAGATGTTGAGGTGGTGTTCGAGGGCGATTCCCGGAAGATCGCCTATATCGCTACTGCCGAGGTTTATGTGTCGCACCTGCTCGACCGGAAAGAGTTTCGATCCCACTGCGATCGCTACAAGGCTTACCGGGCAATCCTCAGCAACCTGCCATAGTCTCGCGGGGGCTCGATGGCGGCCTCTGACCTGCGACGAGACCTGCCGCGACTCTGCATTGACAATCCCGCGCGGAAACGCTACAAGCAGAGAGACATCGAAGGGAAATCTGACGACAGAGTGGAACGCGAAAACTGAGGAGGAAATGTTGAAGCCGATATCCGGTGCGCGCAGCGCCTTGCTGGTATGCACAATCTTGTTGTGCGGCATCACCTCCGTGGGAGGAGCGGAGCAGAAGACCAAGCCCGCTACCAGGAAAGATTCCGCGGGCGGCTGGCAGATGTGGAAGTCGGAGACGACCAAGAAGGTTTATCGCGTCAAGATCGACCAGGACCATTTCGTGGCCGAGTGGGCCAACGTCCCTGCCGAGGCGAAAAAGCAGGGTGCCTACATCCGCTCGGAGTGCCGCCGCGCGGGGAACAAATGGGTCGGCACCACGCGCGCCTTGCTCCCTTGCGCGTTGCCGGGCGCGGAAAAGAAGACGCGCACCTGCGAATTGACCTTGCGCATCGAGGTGGATTCCATTTCGCCCGCGCGCATCGAAGGCGCCGGCGACTCGCTGCACAACTTTGATTGCTCGAAGTGCCAGGTCCTCGAAACCGGCTGGGCAAAATTCACCTGGGTGCCGGAGGGCAAGGCGAAGTAGGGAGGGCCGCGCACCAGCTTGATTAGCGGCAAGTGGCGAGTGACACGTGACGAGTGATAAGCAAGTAAAATTGTCACGTCCCAACCGAAACACTGCTCTGTGTCTTCATTGATCAGAAAAAACTGAACACGTAGTTCGCGGAGGTCCTCCGTGCTCTCTGTGTGAACGCTTGATTGGCCGAGGGGACACAGCGCCATTTTCGGGCGCCGTCAAGGTCGGTGCAAAACTCTACGTATGTGATCGAATCAGTATCATGCAGAAAACCGCTGGAACTTTTCGCGAAGCTCATTCGTCCTTACATAGGTGACCGTGCTTTCAGCCCAGAACGACGGCTTGGCGATTCACGCTGAAGGCGTCTGCCGATACTACACGATGGGGCCGGCGGAGATTCGTGCCGTCGAAGGCGTGACGCTTGATGTCCCGGCGGGTCAATTCCTCGCATTGCTGGGGAGTTCCGGGTCGGGCAAGTCCACCTTTCTGAACCTGCTGGCGGGGCTCGACCGTCCAACGGCGGGAACGATTCTGGTGCACGGCAAGGACCTGGCGCGCATGAGCCCGCTGGAACTTGCTTTCCATCGCCGTCAGACGGTGGGAATGGTGTTTCAGGCCTTCAATCTGATCCCGAAGATGACGCTCGAGGAAAACGTGGAATTGCCGCTGCGCTTCGCCGAGGTGGAACGCCGCGAGCGTCAATCCCGTGTGCGCGAGGTATTGGAGCGAGTGGGATTGAGCGGGCGACTCACGCATCGCCCCGGAGAACTTTCCGGCGGCGAGCAGCAACGCGGCGCGCTGGCCCGCGCTCTGGTGAACCGGCCTTCGATTTTGCTCGCCGATGAGCCCACGGGGAATCTCGACAGCCGCACGAGCGACGAGATTCTCCAGTTGATCCGGGAAATCAATCGGTCATCAGGCGCCACCGTCGTCATGGTGACTCACGACCGCGCGCTCGCCGAGTGTTTCGCGCAGCGCGTGGTGACCATCAGCGACGGCAAACTGGTTTCGAATGGGAGTGTGGCGTGAAGCGGAACGATCTGCTGGAACTTGCCGGGCGGAACCTGCGCGAATCTCTGCTGCGCAGTTCGCTTACGACGCTGGGCATCGCGGTGGGCGTGGCCTCACTTGTCGCCATGCTCTCGCTGGGGGTCGGCCTGCAAAACCTCGCAAACGGGCGCTTGGAGCGTTCGGGCCTTTTTAATACAGTGATGGTCCTCTCCGCTCGTGCTTTCGGCCCGTCCAACCGCGCCGAACAGAGAAACAATCCCGCCGACGTTCGCGTGCTCGATGAGGCTGCCCGCCAGGAGATCGCGCGCCTGCCCAATATCCTCGAGGTTTACCCCGAGCTGCGCTTTCCCACCGAGGCGCGTTACAACGATCGCCAGAGGTTTACGACGGTCTCGGGTCTGCCGCCTTCGGCGCGTGATAGCGACGCTTTCGATGGCATGCAGGGGCATTTCTTCTCCGGCCCGAAAGCGGAAGAAGCCGTTTTGCAGGCCGACTTCGCGAAACAACTTGCCGACTCGCCTGGAACGTTGATTGGACGGGAAATCACTTTGCGGTATGCCGAGCAAGGCGCCTTGGCAGCAGGGAAAGATTCGGGTCCACCGTCTCCTTCGGTCGCGGGTCAAGCCGGCGACCCCTGGGGATTCTCCGTAGTTCGGCGGGAGATAAAGCTGCGCATCACGGGCATTACAGAATCGGAGCCTGGCGGCGCCTTGCGCGGCCCGGCGCGCGCGGGGATATTCATTCCGCTTCAGCTCGCCGAAGAACTCAGGCCCGTGCAGTCACTCAATATGCTCGACGCCATGCGCTCGCCGACGGCCGCCTCCACTTACCAGGCCCTGGTCGTGCGCCTCTCCAACCCCAAGGCCGTGCGCGCCGCCGAAGACGCCATCAAGCGGCTGGGGTTCCGAACCTTCTCACTGCTCGACGTCACGCAGAATCTCCGCCGCTTCTTCGCCGTTCTGGACTTGTTCCTGGGCATGTTCGGCAGTCTCGCCCTGGCCGTGGCGTCGCTAGGAATCATCAACACCCTGGTAATGGCTATCCTCGAGCGGCGCCGGGAAATCGGGGTGATGAAAGCCCTGGGCGCGAGCGACAGCGATGTCAAAAGGCTCTTCTTTGCGGAGGCCGGTGCGATGGGGTTTGTGGGGGGCCTGGCGGGCGTAGCGCTGGGCTGGGCCATCGGGCGGGTCATCAACTTCGGCACCAACATCTATCTCCGGCGCCAGGAACTTCCCGCGGAAACCATCTGGACCGTGCCATGGTGGCTGGTGGTGGGCGCTATCGCCTTCGCCATCCTTGTGAGTCTCGCCTCTGGCTTGTATCCCGCAGCACGCGCGGCCAAACTCGATCCCGTGAAGGCGTTGCGGTATGAGTGAGCCTGCGGGATTAGAGGCAGGGAGAAGTTATCAGTCTTCAGTTGTGAGTTAGAAAAAGCAGACATGAAACGTCGCGTGATTGCAGGTCAGTAGTCAGTTGTCTGGGTTTTCCACTGACAACTGACTACTGACCACTGACGACTTTTACTGTGTCCGCGCCTCGTCCTCGTCGGCGAGTTCAGCGGCCACGCCCGGAGCGGGAGCAGTCGGGATAGCTCCTTCGACGGGCGCAGGTACCTCCGGTTGCGGCGCCTCGACTTCGGTGAGCAGCTTGAAGTTGCGGTAGTAATCGAGGCCCGTACCCGCGGGGATGAGGCGGCCCATGATGACGTTTTCCTTCAGCCCGCGGAGGTGATCGACGGCGCCGCGGATCGAAGCCTCGGTGAGCACGCGCGTGGTCTCCTGGAACGACGCCGCGGAGATGAAGGAGTCGGTCGCGAGCGAAGCCTTCGTGATCCCCAGCAGCAGCGGCCTGCCGGTCGCCGGCTTGCCGTCTTTTGTTTTGGCGCTGTGGTTCTCCTCGCGGAATTTGAATTTGTCCACCTGCTCGTCAAGGAGGAATTCGGTGTCGCCGACCTCCTCGACCTTCACCCAGCGCATCATCTGGCGCACGATCACTTCGATGTGCTTGTCGTTGATGTTGACGCCCTGGAGCCGGTAGACTTCCTGAATTTCATCCACCAGGTAGCGCTGCAATTCTTTTTCGCCCAGCACCGCGAGGATGTCGTGCGGGTTGATGGGCCCGTCCATGAGCGGCTCGCCTGCGTGGACGCGTTCGCCCTCCTGCACGGAAACGTGGACGCCGCGGGGCAGCAAGTATTCCTTCATCTCGCCGCGATCGGGAGTGATCACGATTTTGCGCTGGCCCTTGACGACGTCGCCGTAGTGCACGGTGCCGTCGATTTCGGTGATCACGGCGGGTTCGTGCGGCTTCCGCGCCTCAAAGAGCTCGACGACGCGCGGCAGACCGCCGGTGATGTCCTTGGTCTTGGTGGTCTCGCGCGGAATCTTTGCCAGAACGTCGCCGGGACTCACTTCATCGCCGTCCTGAACCATGAGGTGGGCGCGGGAAGGCATCAGATACTTCTTGGTGACCTTACCCGCATGTTTCTCGTCGGTGCGGATGACGATTTGGGGCTGGTACTTCTCATCCTGAGCTTCGCGCACCACCCATTGTGAAAGTCCAGTTACCTCGTCCACCTGTTCCTGGATGGTGATGCCGACCTCCAGGTCCTTGAACTGGACGGCCCCGCCGACTTCCGTCAGGATCGAGAACGTGTACGGGTCCCATTCCACAATGATGTCGCCCACCTTGACAGGAGCGCCGTCGGCGAACTTGATCTTGGCGCCGTATACCACAGAGTAGCGTTCGCGTTCGCGTCCTTTCTCGTCGACGACGACCACCGCGCCGTTGCGGTTCATGACCACGAAGTGCCCTTCGCGGTTCTGCACGGTCTGGAGGGTGTGGAATTTGAGGAAGCCGTTGTTCTTGGCGTCCAGGGTGGTCTGCTCGCTGATGCGGCTGGCCGTCCCGCCGATGTGGAAGGTGCGCATGGTAAGCTGCGTGCCGGGCTCGCCGATCGACTGCGCGGCGATGACGCCCACCGCTTCGCCCATCTCGACCACCTTGCCGGTGGCCAAGTTGCGTCCGTAGCAGCGCACGCACACGCCGCGCCGCGACTCGCAGGTGAGCACGGAGCGGATTTTGACACGCTCAATCCCCGCCGACTGTATAGCCGCGGCGAGGTCTTCGTTGATTTCCTGGTTGACGTCGACGATGTCGTTGCCTTCGTAATCCTTGATCTGCTCGAGCGAGACACGGCCCACGATGCGGTCGCGGAGGGGCTCGACGACTTCGCCCGCTTCCACGATGGGCTCGACGTAGATACCGTCCATGGTGCCGCAATCGAACTCGGAGATGATCACGTCCTGGGCCACGTCCACGAGCCGGCGGGTGAGGTAGCCGGAGTCCGCGGTCTTGAGCGCCGTGTCCGCCAGACCCTTGCGCGCGCCGTGCGTCGAGATGAAGTATTGCAGCACGTTGAGGCCTTCGCGGAAGTTGGCGGTGATGGGGGTCTCGATGATTTCGCCGGAAGGCTTGGCCATCAAGCCGCGCATGCCCGAGAGCTGGCGGATCTGCTGCTTCGAGCCGCGCGCTCCGGAATCCGCCATGATGTAAATGGGATTGAGCTGGCCCGACTTGTCCTGCGCCTCCATGGCGCGGAACATTTCATCGGCCACCAGGTCGGTCACGTTCGACCAGATGGCGATCACCTTGTTGTAGCGCTCACCGTGGGTGATGGCGCCTTCCTGGTACTGTTTCTCGACTTCGATGACCTCTTTTTCGGCGTCGGTCACCAGCTTGACTTTGTTCACCGGAACGAGCAGGTCGTCAACGCCGATCGAGATGCCGGCCTTCGTCGCGTAGAGGAAGCCGAGCGACTTGACGCTGTCCAGCATGTGCACGGTGGTGTCCAGGCCGAAGCGCAGGTAGCAGTAGTTGACGAGAGCGCCCAGGCCCTTTTTCCGCAGCAGGCCGTTCACGAAGGGCATGATCGATTGGCCAGTCGTAGCATCTTTGGGTAGGTGGTCATTGAAGATCACCCTGCCGACGGTCGTATTGATGAACTGGTTCTTTACCGTGATGGGCTCGGTGTGGAGCACATCCTGGTCGTCATAAGCGGTGGTCAGGTCAATCACCCGGCCGGTATAGCGCAGGCGGATGGGCGTGAGGGTTTCGACCTCGCCCGCTTCCAAGGCCAGAACCACTTCCTCCGAATTGGCAAAAGCCCGGCCTTCGCCCTTGGCGCCACGCCGCTCCTTGGTCAGATAGTAAATGCCCAGCACGATGTCCTGAGTCGGGACGGCAAGCGGTTGGCCGTTGGCCGGCGAGAGGATGTTGTGCGAGGACAGCATCAAAACCGCCGCTTCGATCTGAGCTTCCGGCGAGAGGGGAATATGCACGGCCATCTGATCGCCGTCGAAGTCCGCGTTGAACGCCGTGCAAACCAGCGGGTGAAGCTGAATCGCCTTGCCCTCGATCAGCACCGGCTCGAACGCCTGGATGCCCACGCACGGTTGAGGAGCACGGGATGGTCCTTGATGACTTCCTCGAGGATGTCCCACACCGCCGATTCCTGGCGCTCCACCATTTCCTTGGCGGCCTTGATGGTGGTGCACTGGCCCGACTGCTCCAGGCGGTGATAGATGAACGGCTTGAAAAGTTCGAGCGCCATCTTCTTGGGCAGGCCGCACTGGTGGAGCTTCATTTCCGGCCCTACCACGATGACTGAGCGGCCGGAGTAATCCACGCGCTTGCCCAGCAGGTTCTGGCGGAACCGTCCCTGTTTGCCCTTCAGCGTGTCGGAGAGGGACTTGAGCGGGCGGTTGTTGGCGCCGCGCAGCACGCGACCGCGGCGGCCGTTGTCGAACAGCGCGTCCACAGCTTCCTGCAACATGCGCTTTTCGTTCCGCACGATCACATCCGGAGCGTGGAGCTCGATGAGCTTCTTCAGCCGGTTGTTCCGGTTAATGACGCGGCGGTAGAGATCGTTCAAGTCGGAAGTGGCGAAGCGGCCGCCGTCGAGCGGGACGAGGGGCCGCAATTCCGGCGGAATCACCGGAATCACATCCAGAATCATCCACTCCGGCTTGTTGCCGGATTTGCGGAACGCCTCGACAACTTTCAGGCGCTTGGCATACTTGACGCGCTTCTGCTGCGAGGGATCGCTCTTCATTTTCTCGCGCAGCTCTTCGGAAAGCGCCTCGATCTCGACGCGCTTCAGGAGTTCCTTGATGGCCTCGGCGCCCATGCCCGCGCGGACTTTGCCGGGGAATTCCTGCTGAAGCTGGCGATAGCGCTCTTCCGTAAGAAGTTCTTTCTCCTTTACGGGAGCTTCGCCGGGGTCCAGCACCACGTAACTTTCGAAGTAGAGAATTCGTTCCAGGTCGCGCAGGGAAATGTCGAGCAGGTGACCGATGCGGCTGGGCAGGCCCTTGAAGAACCAGACGTGGGAGCAGGGGGAAGCCAGCTCGATGTGGCCCATGCGCTCGCGGCGCACCTTGGAGAGCGTGACCTCGACGCCGCACTTGTCGCAGATGACCCCGCGGTGCTTCATGCGCTTGTACTTTCCGCAGAGGCACTCCCAGTCCGTCACCGGACCGAAAATTTTGGCGCAGAACAAGCCGTCGCGTTCCGGCTTGAACGTGCGGTAGTTGATGGTCTCGGGTTTGGTGACTTCTCCGTGCGACCAGGAACGAATCTTCTCCGGAGAAGCCAGACTGATGCGGATCGCATCAAACTCGCCGATTAAGCTGACTCGATCATAAGGGCTGCTACGAAACAAGGTGTCCCTCCTTTTGAGGAGCGAATAATTCCATCACGCCGGAGCCGGCACCTATTGGTGGCGCCAGCTCTGGAGACTTCCCGTTACTCCGCCGCGGCCAGCGCGGGGACTTCTTTCGGCTTCTTAATCAGCTCCACATCGAGGCAGAGGCTTTGCAGCTCGCGCACCAGCACGTTGAAGGACTCGGGTACACCAGGTTCGATGGCTGCCTCTCCCTTGACGATCGCCTCGTAAATCTTCGCGCGGCCGTACACGTCGTCGGACTTAGCGGTGAGCAATTCCTGAAGGATATACGCCGCGCCATAAGCTTCCAGCGCCCACACTTCCATTTCCCCGAAACGCTGGCCGCCGAATTGCGCCTTGCCTCCTAGTGGCTGTTGTGTGATCAGCGAGTAAGGCCCGATTGAGCGCGCGTGGATCTTGTCATCGACCAGGTGTGAAAGCTTCAGCATGTAGATGTAACCCACCGTCACCGGCTGCTCGAACGCCTCTCCGGTCATGCCGTCGTGCAATTGAATCTTGCCGGAGGTCGGCAGCCCCGCCAACTCCAGGTATTCCTTGATTTCTTTCTCCGTGGCGCCGTCAAACACCGGCGTCGGGAAGGGAATTCCCTCCGTCAGCGCGTGGCCCAAGTCGAGGCCCTGCTCGTCTTCCAGGGCATCGACGGTCGAGGCAAGGGACGAGTCACGGAACAGACCCTTGAGCTCTTTCCTGAGCAGTTCCGCGCGCGCCTCCGCGGAGAAGAACTGGCGCAGCCGGTTGCCCAGCTCCCGCGCGGCCCAGCCCAGGTGAGTTTCCAGAATCTGGCCCACGTTCATGCGCGAAGGGACGCCGAGAGGATTCAGCACGATCTCGACGGGCGTGCCGTCGGGCATGTAGGGCATGTCCTCTTCCGGCAGAATGCGCGCGATGACGCCCTTGTTGCCGTGCCGGCCCGCCATCTTATCGCCCACCGAAAGTTTGCGCTTCATGGCGATATAGACTTTCACCAGCTTGATGACCCCGGGTGGGAGTTCGTCGCCTTTCTTCAGTTTCTGGATCTTCTCGTCGGTGATCTTCCGCAAGATGTCGATCTGCCGCGAAGTCATCTCCTCGATCTCATCGATCTTTTCGATGAGCGTCGGGTCTTTCTTGCCGATTCGCATGCGCTTGAGGTTGCGGGTGGAAATGCGCGCCAGCACGTCGCGTGTGAGCTTGGTGCCCTTGGTCACGAGGCGTTTGTTGGTCTTCTCGTCGTGGAGGTCGGCTTGCAGTTCCTCGCCTTCCAGCAGGGCGCAGAGGCGCTTCAGGCGCTCGTCCTGGAGAATGCGGATTTCATCGTTGAGGTTCTTCTCCAGGCGCGTCACCTGGCCGCCTTCGATGGACTTAGCGCGCTCGTCCTTTTCCGTGCCTTTGCGCGAGAAGATTTTCACGTCGACCACGATGCCCTCGATGCCCGGCGGGCAAGTCAGGGAGGCATCGCGGACGTCTCCGGCCTTCTCTCCGAAGATGGCCCGGAGCAATTTTTCCTCGGGGGTCAGTTGCGTCTCGCCCTTGGGTGTGACCTTGCCCACCAGAATATCGCCCGGCTTCACGTAGGCGCCGATGCGGATGATGCCGCTCTCGTCCAGGTCTTTCAGCAAGGACTCGGAAACGTTGGGAATGTCGCGCGTGATTTCTTCCGGCCCGAGCTTGGTGTCCCGGGACTCGATTTCGAACTCCTCAATGTGAATCGAAGTGTAGGAATCTTCCTTCACCAGCTTTTCGCTGACCAGGATGGCGTCTTCAAAGTTGTACCCGCGCCAGGGCATGAAGGCCACAAGCACGTTCCGGCCCAGCGCCAGCTCGCCCCGGTCGGTGCAGGGGCCGTCCGCGAGCACCTGGCCGGCGGCCACGCGCTGGCCTTTGTGCACCACGGGTTTCTGATTGATGCAAGTGTTCTGGTTGGAGCGGCGGAATTTCGTCAACTGGTAGATATCCGCGCCGACCTCGCGCGAGAGCTGGCCGCTGTGGCCGTCGCCCTCCACGCGCACGATGATGCGCTCGCTGTCCACGCTATCCACCACGCCGTTCCGCTTGCAGAGGACCACGGCGCCCGAGTCGCGGGCGGTGACCTCCTCCATGCCCGTGCCCACCAGCGGCGCCTGGGCGCGCAGCAGGGGCACGGATTGACGTTGCATGTTGGAACCCATCAGCGCGCGGTTGGCGTCGTCGTTCTCGAGGAAGGGAATCAGCGACGCGGCCACGCTGACGAGTTGCTTGGGGCTGACGTCGATGTAGTCAATTTCCTCGCGGCGCTTCAGGACGAAGTTGCCGGCCTGGCGTGCGTTGACCAGTTCGTTTTTGATGTACCCCTTGCTGTCCACGCCGACATTCGCCTGCGCGATGACGTACTGGTCTTCCTCCCACGCCGACTGGTAGAACGAGTACGGCTCGAATTCCACCAGCTTGCGCTTCTTCTCGCGCAGGTCTTCGTTCGCCTTCTCGATTTCACTCAATTCCACGTGTTCGCCGACTTTCCAGGGACCGTCGCCGCCATGGGTGATGGTGATGTAATCGATGGTGCGGCCGCCCCGCACTTTCCGGTAGGGGCTCTCGATAAACCCGTACTCGTTGATCCGCGCGTAGCAGGAGAGCGAAGAGATTAAGCCGATGTTGGGGCCTTCCGGAGTCTCGATGGGGCAGATGCGTCCGTAATGCGTCGGGTGGACGTCGCGGACCTCGAACCCGGCGCGCTCGCGCGAGAGGCCGCCCGGCCCAAGGGCCGACAGGCGGCGCTTGTGGGTGATTTCGGAGAGCGGGTTCGTCTGGTCCATGAACTGCGAGAGCTGCGAGGATCCAAAGAACTCGCGAATCGCCGCCATCACTGGCTTGGCGTTGATGAGGTCGTGCGGCATCGCCGTCGACATCTCCTGATAAACCGACATCTTTTCTTTGATGGCGCGCTCCATGCGCACCAGGCCCAGGCGGAACTGGTTTTCCAGCAGCTCGCCTACGGCCCGCACGCGGCGGTTCCCCAGGTGGTCGATGTCATCGACGGTGAAGGTGCCGCCGGGATTCCGGGGCAGCTTCAGGAGGTAGCGGATGGCGGCATAGAAGTCTTCCGGCTCGAGCGTCCGCTTGTCGAGGGGAAGCTGCACGGGTGTGTGCTCGGAATGCTCGGTCGCCAGCGTGCCCTCGCACCCGCGGACGACTTCGGAGCAGATGGTCCCTTCGCGCTTGCCGACGAACATCTTCTCCTGGTCCACAACCACGTAGAAATTCGCGCGCGGCAAGTTGCGCGTGTCTTCCAATTCGAACTCCGCGGCCCGGTCATCGATGCGGGCCTTGAGTTTCGTGTAATAACCCAGCTTGATGTTGAATTTCAGGCGACCAACGCGTGAAAAATCGTACTTGCGCGGATCGAAGAACATCCCATTGAACAGCGCCGTCGCGGTCTCCAGTGTGGGCGGATCGCCGGGGCGCATTTTCCGGTACATTTCGATGAGGGCTTCCTGCGGAGTCTTCAGCGTGTCCCGCCGCAGGGTTTGGCTGATCACCGGGCCGGTCTCGTCGCGCTCGGGGAAAAAGACCTGTAGTTCTCCGATGCCGGATTCCAGGACTTCATTCAGCTTGCCGGCGGTCAGTTCCTGGTTGGCCTCGAGCAGCACTTCGCCCGTGGCGGGGTTCACAATATCCGCAGCTGCAAAGGCGTCTTCGAGATCGTGGGCGGCCACTTCCACGTGCGTGATGCGAGCCTTCTGTATATCTTTGAAGAGCGTGCTGGTGATCTTCCTCCCCGCGTTCACCAGGGTTTCGTGCGAGCGGGGATGCTCGATGCTCTTGGAAATCTTGACGCCCACCATCCCTTCGGAGACTTCCCAGGAGAGTTTCCGGTCCCGCACCAGGAACTTTTCAGCCTGATAGAAAGTCTTGATGATTTCGGAATCGCTCTTGAGCCCCAGGGCGCGCAGGAAGATCGTGCCCAGAAATTTCCGTTTCCGGTCGATGCGGACGTACAGCAGGTTCTTGGTATCGTATTCGAATTCCACCCAGGAACCGCGATAGGGGATAATCTTGCCCAGGAAATAGGTCTTCGGGGCATTGGACTCGAAAAAGACACCCGGCGAGCGGTGCAACTGACTGACGATGACGCGCTCGGTGCCATTGATGATGAAGGTCCCGTTTTCCGTCATCAGGGGGATTTCGCCGAAGTATACTTCCTGTTCCTTGATGTCGCGGATGCTCTTGTGGCCGCTGTCGCTGTCCTTGTCGTAGAGGGTCAGGCGGATCGTCACCTTGAGGGGGGCGGCAAAGGTCATGCCGCGTTCCTGGCATTCCGTCACGTCGTACTTCAACTGCAAGGCGACGGGGTCGCCGCACTTGTTGCAGAACGTGACCACGTTCTTGTTGAACGTGCCGCACTTGGTGCAGAGGACGTCGCCGATCTTGAAGGGATCAGTGATCACCGTGTGCCCGCAGTTCTTGCAGGTGCTGCGAAGGTGATGGAGACCTTTGAGGGCTCCGCACTTGCACTCCCAGTTGCCAATCGAGTAGTCGACGAAATCCAACTGGGCGATATTGCGAAAATCCGTGATGGGAAAGACGGAATTAAAGACGGCCTGCAGGCCCACGTCCTCCCGCTCCGAAGGCAGGAGGTTCATCTGAAGGAAGCGCTCGTAAGAGCGCCGCTGCACTTCGATGAGGTTGGGAATCTTGATGACGGTCGGTATTTTGGAGAAATTAATGCGCTGACGCACAGCGCCGTTCCCGCCATTAGGCATTCTTTGTACTCCTTGCTTGAGATTTCAAAAGCCTGCCGGACAATGGTGACACAAAACCCTTGTCCATATGGATGCAGACCCGCAGGTGGAGGATGCAAGCGCCGTCCGCTGTCGGGCTCTGGCAATCCCTGGATGGGCTCGTGCCGGGCCTTCCGGAGGACCATCCCTCCAAGGCGATCTTAGCTAGGGCGGGACCCGCCGGAAGGTCCCGCCGAGAGGTTGCTACTTCACTTCGACGGTAGCGCCGGCATCGGTGAACTTCTTCTTGATGGCCTCGGCCTCTTCCTTGTTGACGCCCTCCTTGATGGGTTTGGGCGCGCCATCGACCAGATCCTTTGCTTCCTTGAGCCCCAGGCTGGTGACTTCGCGAACGGCCTTGATGACGTTGATCTTATTGGAGCCGATGGCGGTGAGCACGACGGTAAACTCCGTCTGCTCCTCCGCCGGGGCGGCACCCGCGGCGGCCGGGCCCGCGCCAGCGCCCGCCACCACCACCGGGGCGGCAGCCGCTGCCGAAACGCCCAGCGTCTCCTCGAGTTTCTTTACCAATTCCGAGGCTTCCAGCAGCGTGAAACCCTTGATCTCTTCCACGATCTTATCGACGCGTTCGGACATTGCTCTGTGTCTCCTCCCTAAGTAATCTCACTAGCATGCAGCCTGGCGAACCTCTCCGCTTCAAGAGTTAACTGCCGGCCGCTTCTTCGAATTTCTTTTCCTTGACTCCCTGTTGAATCACGTATGCAAGGTTTCTGGCGACGGCCGAAACTGTGGACGCCACGCGCGTGGCCGGCGCCTTCATCAGGAACAACGCCTTGGCGAAGAGGGCCTCCCTGGAGGGCAAAGCGGCCAGCGCGGCCAACTCCGCCAGGGAAACCACACGACCTTCCACGATGCCCGTCTTGAAGGCCAGGACCGGATTTTCTTTCGCGTAGGCGGTCAGCATCCTGGCCAGGGCCACGGGATCAGTCTCGGTGTAAGCCAGAGAAGTCGTGCCCTTCAACCGCTGCGCCACGGCGGATTCGAGCCGAGTGCCCTGCGCGGCGCGCTCGATCAAGCTGTTCTTCACCACCTTGTATTTCGCACCCGCCTGCGCCACCTTCCGCCGCAGGTCAAAGTCCTGCGCCACAGTTAGTCCTTGGAATGACGAAAGAATGACCGTGCGAGCCTTCTCCAATTCCTCGTGCAGCGTATCGGCTTCCTTTTTCTTTTCGTCCCTGTGCATGCGGTTCTCTCCACTGAACTTTTTTTAAGGGGCTTCCACGGAGGCCAAGTCGATGGGGACACCCGGCCCCATCGTCGAGGACACCACAATGCTGCGCACGTAACGCCCCTTGGCCGTTGCGGGCTTCGCCTTCAGAACGCTGGAAATGAGCGCCGAGGCATTTTCGGCGAGCTTCTGCGCCTCGAAGGAAACCTTGCCGACGGGGCAGTGGATGATTCCCGTCTTGTCGACGCGAAATTCCACCTTGCCGGCCTTCACCTCTTTCACCGCCCGCGCCACGTCCGTCGTGACGGTCCCGGTTTTGGGGTTGGGCATCAGGCCGCGCGGCCCCAGCACCTTGCCCAGTTTGCCGACGGAGCGCATCATGTCAGGAGTGGCGACGACCGCGTCGAATTCCATCCAGCCGCCTTGAATTCTCTGGACTATGTCGTCGCCGCCCACTTCGTCGGCTCCCGCCTCGCGGCCTTCGCGCACTTTATCCCCCGAGGCGATCACGATGACGCGCTTGCTCTTTCCCAGGCCGTGCGGCAGAACCACCGTGCCGCGCACCATCTGGTCGGCGTGCTTCGGGTCCACGCCCAGGTGCATCGCAACCTCCACCGTCTCGTCAAACTTCGCGTAGGCCGCTTTCTTCAGAACCGGCATGGCGTCGGCCAGAGTGTAGGCCGGCTTGTTGACCAACTTGACTGCTGCATCGAATTTCTTTCCCACTTTTCACTCCCGGTATCGAAACTCGAAGTACGAAACTCGAAATTCGAAACTCGCCCTAATCGGACTTCGCGTTTCGTCTTTACGCAACTACTTCAATGCCCATGCTGCGCGCTGTGCCCTTGACAGTCATCACGGCGGCGGCAAGGTCGCGAGCGTTCAAATCCGGCAACTTGAGTTTGGCAATTTCTTCAACCTGTTTTTGCGTAACCTTGCCGACCTTGTTCTTGTTGGGCTCGCCGGAACCCTTGGCAATTCCCGCCGCGCGCTTCAAGAGCACGGAGGCCGGAGGCGTCTTGGTGACAAAGGTGAAGCTCCGGTCGCTGAACACGGTGATCACGACGGGGATAATGAGCCCTTCCTGATCCTTGGCCGAGGTCTTGGCGTTGAACGCCTTGCAGAAATCCATGATATTGACCCCGTGCTGGCCCAACGCCGGACCGACCGGCGGAGCGGGTGTGGCCTTGCCCGCCGGAATCTGCAACTTCACCATTGCTGCAATTTTTTTTGCCATAACCCTCATCCCGGAAAGAAACTGGAAATTGGAAAATGGAAATTAGGCGCCGCCGACCTGTCAACGTCCCAGTTTCGATTTTCCAATTTCCAGTTTCCGCATTTAGATCTTTTCCACCTGATAAAAATCCAGCTCCACGGGGGTGGCCCGACCAAAGATCGTCACCATCACGCGCAGCGTTGACCGATCTTCGTTGATCTCATCCACGAGCCCATTGAAGTCCTTGAAGGGGCCATCCGTGATTTTGACGCTCTCGCCCTTATCGAACTTCAGCTTCGGCTTGGGATGTTCGGCGGCCACCTCGACCTTATGAACGATCCGGTCCACTTCCTCGCCGGTGAGGGGACTGGGTCTTTGTCCTGAGCCCACGAAGCCGGTAACCCGGGGCGTGGAGCGCACCAGGTGCCAGGTGTCGTCGCCCATTTCCATTTCCACCAGGACGTAGCCGGGGTAGAACAGCTTGGGCGTCACCACTTTCTTTCCCTGGCGCATCTCGATGACGTCCTCGGTGGGCACCATGATTTCGCCGAACTTCACGTTGAGGTTGGCAGCCTGGATCCGGCTTTTGAGGGTCTCGGCGACTTTCTTCTCAAAACCGGAGTACGTGTGGATGATGTACCAGTTCTTCGCCGTGCCAATCATATTTCCTTCAGTTTCTGGTTGCGACAACTTCATCACTCCATCTCCCGGGCCACCGCTCACTGTGCGTGCCCCAGGAAGTACTTCAGCGCCCTGCCGACCAGGTTCGAGAACGCCTGGTCGCAAATCCAAAAGTAGAAACCAAATAGGAACGTGGTCACGATGACCATCACCGTTGTACCGTAAATCTCCTGCTTGCCCGGCCAGGTCACGCGTTTCATTTCCGCGCGTACATCGTAGAAGTACTCGCGAACCCTCAACCAGGTGCCTTTTTCGATGCTAACTTCTTCTCCCATAACCTCTCTGTCGTTCCGAAGATCCCGCGAGTGCGGGGCCTTTCAGAGTTCCATTCTCTTCTGGCAGGGGCGGAGGGATTCGAACCCCCATGACCGGTTTTGGAGACCGGCAGATTAGCCGTTAATCTGACGCCCCTGTGAAAACCAGTCGAAAGTTGAAAGTCGAAAAGTTGAAAGCCTTCTTGGTGCTTTTTGCTTTCGACTTTCAACTTTCAACTATTTGACTTCTTTGTGGACCGTGTGGTGCCGGCACGTGGGGCAGAACTTCTTCAGCTCCAGGCGGTCCTGATTCTTTTTCTTGTTCTTGGTCGTCGTGTAATTGCGATTTTTGCAATCACCACACTGCAATGTAATGATCTCGCGCATTGTTGCCTGAGTCCTCAGTCTTCAGCGCTCAGCGATCAGCTTTCAGCCAAGACGGTTTTGCTGATGGCTGAATGCTGATCGCCGACGGCTTCATTGTATGACTTCCGTAACGCTGCCCGCGCCCACGGTATGGCCGCCCTCGCGGATGGCGAAGCGCAGCCCCTTCTCCATGGCGATGGGCGTGATCAACTCGATCTCCAGGCTCACGCTGTCCCCCGG
>JAIQGA010000116.1 GCA_020072925.1 Terriglobia bacterium
CAGCGGCGCGGATGATCGACTGGTTTACTCGACCGGCTGGGTGCTTTTTGACAAAAAAGATCCCACGCGAGTTTTGGCACGTGCCGACCAGCCGCTCTTTCATCCTGTCGAGACTTGGGAGAAGGTTGGGCAAGTTCCCAACGTGGTCTTCGTCGAGGGGCTCGTCAGGCGGGGAAACCGCTGGCTGTTTTATTACGGCGGCGCGGACAAATACATTGGCGTTGCGGCCGCGGAGGCGCGGTGAGACTGTTTTTTCAGAGCAGTCAAAGACGCGCGACGCGGCAAAATTTATAAGCGAATTCTGGCTTGGCAAATCCTCACGATGGGTGACAGAAAGTTATCCCGCCGCCAATTCGTTCAGAGCTCGATCGCCGGCGGCATTGCCGCGGGCATGACGTGGACCAGCCATTTGCCCAACGCCGGCGCCTCCGGTTCGGCTCCAGCGCCCGGAGGTGTCACGCTTGAAGCCAAGGGCAATCCGCAGCAGGGCTACGGTGTTACGATTCTCCTCAACGGTCAACCTCTGGCGCACTGCAACGGCGGCGGAGAATTCACCGCGCTCTTTCAGAACGGCGAACGCAGTCTGGAAGATCGCATGCAGAACTGGAAAGCAACGGCGTATACGGGCACTCCAACTCACCTCACTCTGAGTGGCGAGTGCAGGCTTCCCAACCTGAATTCGACGGTGTTTGCGGAAGTGGATTATGAAGTGATCACGCCTCACGTTGTCCGCAAGCGCATCCGCATCCACCAGCTCGATATGTACGCACTATTCTACAACGTGAGCCACGATCTGGATCCGGAGACGCCGCCCGCGAAATTCTGGAGCTTCAACCAGACAGACTGCCGTGGGGGCGCGTTGCACGAATTTTACCCCGCTGCCGGATTCCGCACGACGCAGGGCGTGACCGTCGGCCTTCTCACCGATGCCGGCTTTCGCAACCACTGGAGCCGCTTGATTCGCCGCGATGGCAAACCCGTCAAGCCTGCCCCCCAGAGAATTCCTGACGTCAACCTCAACTACATCCCACGGCCGGAGGAGCGCGCGAAGGGCCAGCGCTTTGTGCGTCAGACTTTCGGCCAAGCGCTCGTGTGGTCGGATCGCGACGTTGGCGAGGCCGTCCCCCTTCCGCCCGTGATGTCCTGGAAACGGCAGGGGCGCGCCAATTTGGAAGCGCGCGAAGGCGTCACTGTCTTGACCGCGCGAAGCTCCGAAGACGGTGTGGTCGTCCCTTTCCCAGCCCATGACGGCGAAGTCTATTCGGTGCGTCTGCGCTACAGGTCGCCGCATCCCTTCGCGGTCGAATTCTGGGACGTCGATGATCAACTGCGCAAGCTTGAGGATCTGACGCTCTACAATGATCGTATTCCCGAGTCTCCCACGGACTGGGCCGAGTTCGAGACAATCGTCTTTTTCTATTCACGCCGGGGCCATGGTGGCGCGCTGCTCATCTCCATGCCGCCATCCGAACAGGCCATCAATCTTGAAGGGCCGAGCGGCGCGGCTCCTATCGAGCTCCGCGACCTCGAATTGCGTCGTCTGAAAACGCGCTACCAGCCCTATCACCGGCTCGAAATGGATCGGCCGGACGAGAAGACGTCGTTCATTTTCGTGGACGAACACACACCCGATACGCTGCGCGGCTATCGTTTGGCGAGCCAACTCCACCTCGCGGATGCCCTGGGTTTCCGGGGCGGCGAAACAGAGAAGGTGCTTTACGCGGACTTGATGATGCTCTCCTGGATCGCTGGTCCCGAATACTTCCAGCCCATGGTGGCTCCGAGCATCTGGTACTCCGCCGCGGGCGAGATGTATCTTCGCGACAGTTTCTTCGCGGCGAACGGCGTCTACGATCGCGCCCTGAATGAAGGCGTGTTCAATCTCTGGGCCGCCAACCAGGGTGCCGACGGGGCAATCAATACGCTGGTCGAGCCGAACATGGCAAACCTGGAGCGCAAATCGAACGACTCCACGCCTCTGTGGCTGATTTGGGCGCTCCGCAACCGCCGCCGCTTCGGCACCGACCTACCGACGGACAAGCTCCGCAAGGCGGCGGAATATTGCCTCAAAACCTACGACCGCAATCACGACGGCATCTGCTGGGCGCAGTTCGTGATGGGACAACTCGACGTGATTGATTTCCCCGAGGGCCGGACGGATGTCTGCGAAAACCAGGGAATGCTCGCGGTAACGCTGCGCGTCATCAAAGAACTCGGAATCCCAGGCGTAAGTGAGGGGATTTCCGAGGACTATTTCGCGCGAGTGGAAGAAGGTTACCGCAGTTACTACGACCCCGCACTAAAGCACCTTCGCCCGGGGCGCCACATCGATAACGCCGTGGGGTTCGATGAAATCTTTCCGGAGTTCATCTCGCTCTGGCTATTTAATCACAAGATTCTCACCGATGAGATGATGTGCAATCACCTCGATTGCATTCCCGTCCTCCTGCCGCGCGAGGACGCGCCCTACCCCGAGGCCGGCGGGACGGCGCGGCCGATTTTCATCGGCCTCACTCAAAGTGGCCGTGGCTGGACTTACTTCACGGACACGTGGCACCCCATGATCAGCCGCGAGCACGGCGCCAACTACGCGAATCACCAGATGGACGGCATTTACTATAATGGCGGCAGTTGGATGCGGATTGAGATTTGCGGCTACGTGGCGGGCAAACTCCATGGCTGGATCAAGGCGGACAAAGCAATCGCAAACCGCCTGTGGGCCGAACTCCACATCGCGGCCGACTTCCCGACGAGCCAGGAGTACCTCGCAACCGATCCCGCGCACCCATTCTTCGGCTATCATCGGGTGTTTGCCTGGAATGCCTTTGTGCTGCAAGCCCTGGAACTCGCTGGACTTCGTCAGCCCGCGATGGACCCCGACTTCTCCCGATCACTGATGCGACGATGATCGTCAGGACTCGGCAGACCGCAGCGCGGCTCGTCGAGTGATTCTTAGCTGAATCTGTACTTGAGCGTCGTGAGTTCACTGCGCCAGGGTCGGCAGGTTATGCGCCACCCAGCGAGATCACATAGATCGCCCCGAGCAAAACGGCGATGCCCATACTGGCATAGGTATACGACCCACGGCTGGCTCCCTTCCATTCTCCCGTCAGCGCTCCCCAGAGGTTGGCGGCGATGATGACCATCGCCATGAAGACGGGCCAGCCGACCACACCTCCCAGCGGGCCCAGCGCGGACCCACCCATGCCATAGACGGCAATACCCGAGAACCAGATCACACCCATTAGCAGTGCGCGCAGCCAATACGCCGCCGATACTTGATCCGCCTTGAACGTGTGCCAGGTGTGATTCCTTCGCAAGAGATAAACACAGTATCCCGCATTGGCGAGAAATCCTGCGCCCAGGGCCAGCACCCAAATGGAGTTCGCTGCCATCGCAGCACGGGCACCTGCGGCAAGGCTCAGTTGTTGCAGTTCCTTGCCAAAAACAAAACTGAAATTCAGCATGGCGGAGAAAACGCCGGCAAAGAGGCAAATCAGCAACCCCGTCCCAAACCCCCTCCGAGTTTCCGCCTGTGATTTCCCGGACAACTCCCGCTCGCGGCGTCCACCGGCAATCGAAGAGAAGAGAACCCCCAGGACGACGAGCGCCAGTCCCGCCAGCAAGGCATAACCGCGGCGAGTCCACAATGCACCGGGGCTCAGAACGAGGAGCGGAAGCAACGATCCCACGGAAGCGGTAACGCCCAAAATGATGGCGAAACCCAGGGCCATTCCCACACGCTCAATGCCCAGGCCAAGTAAAGTGGACCCGACGCCCCAGCCGAACCCAAATAGTGCGACCTTGAACAGGGTTGGCCATGAAGCCGCGAAATACACGCCGCCTAAGTGGGGAACAGTCGCGATCCCAAGGATCACCGGCACGATCACCATGCCGACTAACGAATAGAGCAGCCAGGTATTCTCCCACCGCCAAGCCGGCATCTTCTTCATGGGCGCCGCGAAGCTGCCATTCAGAAATCCTCCCAGCACAACCAATGCAAGCCCCCAGCCCAAACTTGTGCTCATATATCCTCGGAATCTCCATGGCTTTCGCGCGCCGTGTTCGGCAGGCCGCACCGATTTGGAGGGTCGTAGAGTAGCATAGCTTATTCCGGCCGGCGCCCCTTTTTCCCTCAGAGTTCTTCATTTCGCTTTGGGCGAGAATCGTTCCCCCCGCCACAACTGGGATGTTATAGTATGTTGGCGCGGTGGAGTCAGAGGCCAACAGGCTGAGATTCCGCTCCGCGCGGCCGCTGCACAGCTACGGCAAAATCAGGAAAAAGCCAGACCTATTTTCCGCTGCCCTCGGCAACGGACCGTGCAGGACCCGCGCCCCGTTACGACCTGGCGCTCGATTCGCTCGACCGATGGGAAGAAGACGGCGCGATCCGGTTCGCGATCCTGCGTTCGTTCACAGAGGGCTTCTTTCAGTAAAGGGCAAACGGATGGCCTCAGACAAGAACTGGATACCGATGAAGTGGCCGTGCGGGCCGCTGGTGATCGCTCAGCGAAGCAAATCCCAGAGCCTCGACGCCGAAGTCAAGGAAACGCTCGCGGCCTGGGCGCTGCCGGCCTCGCTCGATATGCTTAAGGGAACGGCGATCAACTGCCTGATCGTCGACTGGGCGGAGGGCGATCCCCAGGACTCGGCGCAGCAACAGGCATTGAAACCTCTCCTGGAAGCGGGCCGGCAGATGGGAATCGCCTTCGTCGGCAAGATTGGAGCAAAGGGAAATGTGGGAGCATTGGTGGAGGCCGCGAGGGCGGCTGGTCTCTCGGCTGTGATGTTGAGCAATGCCCCAGGTGAATCGTTCGACTTCCCTATTATTCGGCAATTCTCACGTGAAAAGGTTGCGTGGGACGCGACCACTCCCATCTTCAGTTCGACAGACAACGTCTGGCCGGGGCTGGCTCTTGAGACGATGAAAGGCGATACCGCCAACGCCGGACCTACGGGGGTTCCGTGGGTGAACTCGAATGCGTGGTTTTCGATGTTGGCCCGCGAGATGGCGCCCGCAAAAAGTGCTTGGCTGGACTTCGACCCTCCTGAGTCCTCGACGGTCCAGCATCCTGCCGACTATCCTCTGGCCATCGCGGATAGCCGCGCGTACGGGAGCCGCTGGGTCATTTCCCTGGACGACAAGCTTCGCGCGGCCATGACGCGCAAGGATGCTCCGGCGTTAGAAATCTGGAGCAGGATCTGCAGGACGATTTCTTTCTTCGATGGTCACAAGAACTGGGAGATGTTCGAGCCGCAGGGCATCCTCGCGGTCGTTTCGGATTTCCAGGAGGACAATGCCTTCGAGGGAAATGAGGTGCTCAACCTCCTCAACCGCCGGGCGGTCCAGTTTAAGATCGTGCTGAAATCGCGATGGGCCTCAGCCTCCACGAAAGGCTTGCGCGCCATCCTCTGGCTCGACAAGCAATCGCCCAACAACGAGCAGCGCTCGAAATTGCTGGGGTTCGTGCAACAAGGCGGGCTGGTGATTGCCCAGGCCTCCTGGGGACCGGCCGGCGTGCAGCCTTTCAAAAAAGACCCAGCCTTTCAATACAATATGTATAATGTGGGGCAGGGGCAAATTGCTGTGCCGGAAGAGCCGTTCGCTGATCCCTATCAGGTGGCGGTGGATACTCATCTGCTGGTGAGTCGCCGCAACGACCTCGTGCGCCTGTACAATCCCGCCGAGACGAACTGCCATTCGAGCGTCGAGCCCGACCGCAAGCGGCGGCTCGTGCAGGTTCTGAACTACTCCGCACAGCCCGCCGAGTACGTCACCCTCTGGGTGAGCGAGCGGTATTCCTCGGCGCAACTCTTTGGGTTGGAAACCACGAACCCGGTCGTTTTGAAGGGTGTCGCCGGAAAGCCAGGAACGGAATTCGATCTTCCCACATTCTCCGTGTATTGCGCGCTCGAGTTGGAGGGCAACAACTTATGATGTCACCGACTTCTTCCCGAAGGGATTTTCTGGGCGCCGTCGCAGCCGCGGCCAGCGCATGGCTGGCACAGCCCGCGATGTTTCTGGCTCGCCCTGCGCCCTCCGCCCGCGTGGCCGTGGGTACGTGCCCGGACTACGGGCCGCAACTGCTCGGCGTGCTCGACACGATGTTCGACCAACTGGGCGGGCTGGAAAAACTCGTGCGGGGAAAGACGGTCGCCATCAAGATCAACCTCACCGGACTCGCCGCGAATCGCCTCAACTACAGACCGCCGGGCATGACGCACTGGACGAGCCCGGAGGTCATCGGCGCGACCGTGCACCTGCTGGGTAAGGCGGGCGCCAGTCGGATTCGCCTGCTCGAGAGCCCCATGTCCACCACCGAACCCCTGGAAGAATTTATGCTCGCGGCCAATTGGGAACCTCGGGATTTCTTGAGCGCAGCCCCTCGTGTGCAATTTGAAAATACAGACTACCTGGGTAATGGTAAGGAATATACTCGCTTCATGGTGCCGCACGGCGGGCTGATGTTCAAGGGTTACGACCTGAACCACTCCTACGCCGACTGCGACGTCTTCGTATCCCTGGCCAAAATGAAAGAGCACGCCACGGCGGGCGTGACGCTTTCGATGAAAAACTGCTTCGGCATCACGCCCTGCACGATTTACGGCGAAGGCTCGCCCGAGGACGGGCCTGGGCTTGTCCCGAAGGGCGGTCGGGGGCCTTTCCATTGGGGAAACCGCCTGCCCCCGAAGAGCGCGCCTCCGATTGTCGATGCCAACGCCCCCAAAGAGGGTGGTTATCGCGTCCCGCGCGTCGTTGCGGACTTGGTCGCGGCGCGGCCCGTACACCTGGCCATCATCGACGGCGTTTATACGATGGCGGGCGGCGAAGGGCCTTGGAACGACCATCGGCGCTTCATCCACCCCGGCTTGCTGGTTGCGGGGACAAACTGCGTGGCGACAGATGCGGTGGCCATGGCTCTGATGGGATTCGATCCTATGGCCGACCGCGGCACTCCGCCCTTCGAGACCAGCGACAGCACCTTGCGGCTGGCGGAGCAACTCGGCGTCGGAACCCGGGACCTCAACCAAATCGACGTCGTGGGAACGCCGATCTCCAAGGCCCGATTCAAATTTCGAACCACCTGACAGACCTGGCGCGTGTCGACCTAAGCACATTCACTGCAAGCCGCAGTACTACCTGCCTAGCCTTTGGCATTTCCGCGTGTCGCCGAAATGAACCAACACGTAGCACGGGCGTCCTGCCCGCAGGCGCGGTCGCAACCTGCATCTGCCCCTGTCCGAGAAACAGGCCGCCATATGCAGGCAATTATGGCCGGAATATACGGGACTACCTTCAAAAGCTATTAGGCTCTGTGTTCAATTAGATAGGGGAGCTTGGGTTCGTTTCGAGTTCAGATAAATCCTGTATTTTCTGTTGGATATGCTGATTCGGCGGGTTCAATATTGCGTTCGTTTGGGTTCGTTCCAATCCTCATCCTTTATTTTCAATAACTTCTTGGCTTCGTTCCTATGAAAGATCCCTTGAAAGCAAGTCGCCAGTCAACAGTTGACAGTCCACAGCTACGACCAGGAAGTCCGCCGCCTCTCGGCTCTATTTGTCTTCATTTTCATCCGTATCCCCCTGTTCCGTTCTCGCGTCCCGGTATACCGTAATCCGTCTACCGTCTACCGTTCTTCCCCACCTACTACCTACCACCTTCTACCTACTTAGCGGTCGGGAGAGGGCTCGTCGCCGGCCGGTTCTTTGCCTTGGTCCTGCGCCTCCGTGGCCATGACGCCGATCGGCTTCGCGCGCTCGCCCTCAGCCTTCTTCAACTTCTCAAACAGGCCCATCTCGGCCTGCATCTCCGAGGTTTTCCCGAGGCGGCGATAGGTCTGCGCCAGGAGGTAATGCGCGGAGGGTTCGGTCGGGGATAGTTGAATGACCTTCTGCAGGTAGAAGATCGCTCTGTCGTAATTGTTCGTTTGAATATAGGCCCTGCCCAGGTCGCGATACGCCTGCCCCAGGTCCGGCTTTTGCTGGATCGCTTTTTGTAAATAGGTTAGTGCCTTATCATATTGCCTATTCGTAAGATAAATATTTCCCAGCTTCCAAGTCGCCAGATAGTTCTCCGGCGAAATCTCCAACTCTTTTTTGAATTCCGCTTCTGCCTGGGGAAGCTCCCCTTCGCGCCAATAGGCGGTACCCAGGGAGTAATGGACGCCCGGCGCCTCAGGATTCTTCTCGGCCGCTTTCTTGTATTCGACGATGGCATGGGGCATGTCGCGCCGCGCCTGGAATGCGTCGCCCATCACCTGATGATACCGATAGGAATCCGGATCGACATCGGCCATTATCCCGAAGGTGCGGGTCATCAGCGTCGTATAAAGCCTTCCCAGGTTATAGAGCACCTCAACGTCCTTGGGAAAGAGTTTCGCAGCTTGCTGCAAGACCTGGAGCGCCTCCTCCTCTCGCCCCTGTTCCAGCAGGCTGACGCTGAGATTGAGGTAGGCGCGGCGCTCCTGGGGGTTCAAGGCGATGGCTTTTTTCAAAGGACCAATGGATTTCTCGTATTGGCTGATGCGCAGGTACGCCATGCCCTCAAAAAGATTCGCGCCCAGAAGGTCCGGCTTCCGTTTGAGAGCTTGATCAAACTGTTCGATCGCCTGCTCGTTTTTCCCCTGGAGGTAATAGACCAAGCCCAGATTGGTGTAAAGTTCCGCGACCTCGGGCGCCAGCTTGATGGTGGCCTGGTATTCGGCCGCGGCGCGATCGTAATCGCCGGCCTTCTGAGCCTGCCGGGCCGCGTCAAAGTGATGCTGGATTGCGGCGTCATCGTTGGTTTGCGCCACGATGCGCGCGGGCAACAAACAGAACGTCAAAAGGCTGAGGAGAAGTAATCTCGAAAACATCTTTGGGGGCTCCCGATAGGTACCAGCCAGAATAACGGACGCATGCCCGGAATGCAATCCCGAAGGTTTTGCGATTCTCCCCCAAGCTCCCCCCACGCAGCGCCTGACATTCCGCGCGGCCGCATGACACCGTCCTCATTTCTCTGGGGCGACGTGGAGGTCAGGCGAGAAGATTCGCTCAAAGGGAACGTGGTCCATGTACGGCTTCCCATTTTGAAAATTGACGATGTTGCCCATCCACTGGCGAGAAAGCTCGAAGGCCAGAATCCCGCGCGCATTCAAGTGATAAAGAACGCCCAGGTCGGAAGGATGATCGATGATCGCCACATAGAGGCGGGTGGCATCCTGCACCTGCTTGAGCGCCAGGTCAAATTCCCTCAGGCTCTCATCCAGGCTGGCGACGAACTGCCCGTGCGAGAGTGTGGACTTTCTCTTGAAGCTCTGGTCGAAATCCATGGAGGCCTTCCGAAACGTCACCAACGATTGAATGTAGTCGTGGTAGGCCTGCGTGCGGTTGATCATGTACAGGAGTTCGGATTTCCCCTGCGGAGCGACATTAGGCAGCGCTGCGCGCATCCGTTCCAGCGCCTGGTTGAGCAGGCGCATGGAGCCTTCGAAGCGGTCGATCACATCGGGACACTTCTTGATGTAACTCCGCCAGCTCGGGGTAGTCGGTCCGTCGTAGGGGTTGTCTTGCCGCCAGTAGTCGTAGACTGGCAGGATTTCGTGCAACGCGCCGCAGCAATTCATCGTGCTATAACCATAATTGTAATACCCCAGGTAGGCTTCATTCTCTTCCAGCGCCATGTATGCCGCATACATCTCGGGCGCGGCGCGCTCTCCGAACAGGCGTTGCGAAAATTCCTTGTAGAAATCCTCGGCGGAGAGTTGCGGCGCCCAGGCCGCCTGGGCGAGAAAACGGCTGTTGGTCTCCGTGCCGCGCGCCCGGTTGAGCTGGCCGGCGGTGCCCGTCAGCCCATATTTCACGCCGTCCGTGAAAATCCGGTCCTTGGCGCTGTACTGCCGGACGCTGAACTGCATGCCCATCATGTTGATGTCGTCATCGACACGCGGCTCGAGCGTCCGCTCGCGGTGGCCCATCCCCCCGAAATCCTCCATGGGGACGCCATTGGGAGTCCAGACGCCGCTCGACTCCATATCCGTGAAGGGAATGTCCTCGGGCAGCATCTTGTTGAGCAGCGGCAGCGCGTAGCCCCGCCCGATGCCCATCACGCCGATCTTGGCGTGCGGCGCGATCTCATCGCGCTTCGCCATCATGAATTTGAACAGATCGGTGAAGCCGATATTGGAATCCACCAGGCGGTCGTCGCCCTCGGCGCCTCCCCAGTTCACCCAGGGCTGGCGCAGCCGGCGAAGCTCGTGAAACGCCGGCCGCTCGCGCGTGAAAAAATCGTGATACTTCTCAGTGTTCAGTTCCGGGTACATCTCGGCAAACACGAAGAAGTAACCCTCGGCCTCCGGATACGCGTCGAGAAGCGCCTTGAAGCGATTCACCTGAATCTCGCGATTGACGGGGTCGAGAGGATGGACGAACGTCCCGAAAATGCGGTGAAACGGCAGGTCGCCCACGCGGTCGCAATAGCGCGCGAGGTTGGGCGGGAGGGCAGCGAGTTCCACCGCCAGCCACACCTTGATACCGCGTGTCTTCGCGTAGTGGATGATGTTGCGCAAAAGGTCTTGCGCCACATCGAAGGCCTGGTCCGGCGTTTCCACCTGCTGCATTTCGGGCGGAGCGATTCTCCGGCCCTTGAAGCGCTCCTTGCCGACCGTGATATCGTCGGTGGTGCGCGAGCCAAAACCTTCTTGCGCCCAGTTAAGATAACCGCTCTCCTTTGTCGAGACATCCCCCATCCACATCTCTTCGCCTTTGTACGAGTAGCGAAGCCAAGGCTCGTAGGAGAACCACCAGAACTGGATGTAGTTACACTTCATCTTGGCCATCTGGTCGATGAGCTTCATGTAGTCCTGAAGGGAAAACATCGACAAGTTCTCGTAGCCGCCGTCCTGAAGGAGAAAACCTCGGCGCGCGAAGGCGGGCTCTTTGCGCAGGTCGAGAGGCGGGATGGAAAGGTCGGGCCGCGCCTCCGGGATGATGTCCTGAGTTAACTCAAAGGTTACACCGAGTTGCTCGATCAGGTCGTAGGCGCCGTACATTACGGAGGCATCGTCGTTGCCGCCTACGATGACCGCGGGATGATTGTTGAGCCGTCCCGTTTTGATGAGAAAACCCTCGGGCTTGAGGCCTTTGAAATTCGTCCAACCCGCATCTCGGATGATCTTGTTGGAGTCTGGCCCGCCGATCAGGATCAGACTCTCGCCCGCGGGCCGGGAGGAAATTTCCGCGTCCGTGACGACGGGGATCTCCGCGCCGGACAGAATGCGGAGGTATTTCTGAAGCTCGGTCGCGCCATATCGGGCGAGATCTCCCGCGGCCTCGCCGCGCACAATTACCGCCACCGCTTTCCCCGAACGCGCCACGGGAACCGACGGCGACGAATTTGACGCCACGCCGGGAGTCGCCAAACAAAGCGAACAGAGCAGCGCGCTCGCCACAAAGAACCTTTTGAACAATTTCGCTGATGAAAAGCGCATGGAAATCCTCTTTGCGATCAGGGCATAGAAAACAATGCGGAATACTCTGGACTGATCAGGCGGCGAATGTGACCTCGGCAGCGTCTATTCGAGGTGGAAGACTTCCTCCAGCCGCAAGAAACTTTCATCGGGCCGGCGCCCTTCCAGCGACTCGAAAAACTCCGACATGTCGCGTTGCCAGCGCGCATTCACCTCGCGACCGGCCATTCCCTTCAACGCCGCCTGTAAGTCGGGCGTCTCGAAATATCCGACGAGCAGCCCATCATCGCGGAGATAAAGCGAGTAGTTGTGCCAGCCGGTCTCCCGCAATGCCTGGAGCATGTCCGGCCAGACCGCGGCATGACGCCTCTTGTATTCCGCCAGCCGGTCCTGCTTCACTTTCAATAAGAAACAGACGCGTTCCATTCCTTCCTCCTTCTGCCACAAAATCATGTGGCGCCTCTCGCGCCAAAGTTGCGTCTTACCCTTCAGGCGGTCTTCTCCAACACCAAAAGCCAGTCCGCAAAAGTCGGCGAGAGCGGCGCTTGCCACGTACCGGCGCTATCCGGCTCGACTCTGCCCAAGTCACGCTGTTGGCCGGTCGCCGGGTCAAAGTAAAACGCGCGATAGGAAACGCCCGACTCAAGGCTCGTTACTTTGGGACGCTCAAACAGCAAAGGGATGAAGATCAGTCGCAATTCCCCGGGAATTCCCGCGGCATAGGGCAATTCGTAATTCGATTTGCTCCAGTGCGGCTCGACCCATTCGGCATGGGGCTCAATCCGCCACCAGTTGTAGCGCTCCAGCAGTTTCTTGCCGAGGCCGAGTTGTCCCGAGCCCGGAAGCTGATAAGCAACTTCCCAGGGTGTATCACCCCAGCAGCCTCCGTGGGGCGAAGGTCCATACGGGTGCTCACGGGTGTTGACCTGCCAGATGCCATTCGCGCCGTAGGTGTGTCCCCCCGCACCGCTCAGGATCGATGCCCAGAACATGAACCTCTCCACGTCCTGCCAACTCTGGCCCATGATTCCCTCGTAGTCGACTTCCCCCACGAGGACGGGCATTCGTGGACTCCGGGTGAGCGAGCCGGTGACCTGATCGACGGTGCTCGGAATGCTTTTGCGCCCGCTGTGGCCCGTCTGCAGCATGTCGAAATCGAGAACGGAGATGTCTTCGACCTGGTCGCGCGCATTGTTCGTAGGATGAATCGTAATAGGGTGATGATAGGCGTCGATGCTTCGCACGTAGCGGCCCAGTTCCGTCCAGCCCGCCTTCTGGAGTTTTACATCTTCATCCTTCGTTTTCGAGAGGTAATACGGCATGGCGCCTTCGCCCGCGAGGCACCAAATCACCGGATAAGCGCCCCAACGCGCGATAATATTCCTCCAGTGCTTCTTCAACTTCGCAACACCCATCCAGGGCAGGAAGTAACCCCAGCAGCCGACGATGCATGGCACCAAGCCTTGCTCAACCAGATATTGGATTCGCACGTCCGCCATGTCGAAATAGCGCGGATTGATGCGGGAATACTCGGGCTCCCAGGGGAAGCCCGCCTCGTTCGCGCCGCGCGGGTCGAACGCCGGCATGTCGGGATACAGACCGGCGATGATCTGGATCACCGTGAAGCCTTTGTTCACGCGGTCGGCGGCCAGCCTCTGGAAATCCTCGGGGAAACCCAATCGACTGCACAATCCCATCCACCACGTGTCGCCCAGCCAGAAAAACGGCGTGCCATCTTCATGTTCGAAGTGCCGCTGGTCGCTCGCCACGCGCACAGGGCCGTGCTTGCGGAGCGGGTGGTTGCCGGTGTATGCGGAAACCTCCAGGGTGCCGGTTTGTCCGTGCAGGTCCATGTTGCTGGGATCACTCGAAACGGTGCGATAAGTGTATCGGCCCGGCGCGGGTGGCGCGAAGCGGACTCGCCAGAGTTGATCCCCCGCCCAGAACGCCGGGACGCGGCGCTCAACACCCTGCGGGTCCGTAAAAACTACGTCGAGTTCGATCTCGTTGAAAGGGTCCGAGTAGGCTTTCCCGGAGGAGTATCCCCATTCTGTCACACAACGCGCCACGGCATAGCGCGCCGGAGCAGACTCCGTGCTCTTTGCGGACTTCACGTGCCGCGCGGATTCTTTGGACTTTGCCGCTTCGCCCACCGCTCCTATCCCCGCGGCGGCGGCCCCGGCCTTTCCCAGAAACGATCGGCGTGTGATTGAATCCATGGCTGCATTCTCCCTCACAAATCAGGGCGCTCCTGGTCACTAAACTTTGAAACAGTCCGCCTCAGCTGAGCCCGGCATGTGCGAAAAATCAACCTAAGATGGTTCATCGCCATAGTAGCCATCGCCAAGCGGCCGCGTGCTCTCCTCCCACCATTGGTTGACCACCCATGCCTCAACCAGTGGCACGGCACTTTCAGGTAGATACGCATGCACGGCAAACTGCAGCCGCTGGCCCGACCACTGCCGGTTCAGCCGCACCTTGTAGACCACCCACGAACAACCCGCCTTCTGGGTGTTGCCGAACTGCCGAGCGTCCGGGACCGGGATGAGTTGGATCTTCTGGTCCCCGATGCGCGCCAGGACTTGCACGATCTCGGCGACGACGGGTGAGTAACGCCACTCCGCGGCCCCCTCGCGTAACCGGACTGCGATGGCAAGGATGGGCTGATCGCCCCTGAGCGGCGGCAGGGTGCTCGTCCAGGCCGAGAACTTCCGTTTGAATCCTAGCTGCTCGAAGCGCGCGGCGTCTGCGAAGCGGATCTCCATCCAGTCGGCCTTCGCCGCCGGCGCAAGCGACAACCTCTTGCCTAACTCCGCGGCCCGCTCCGCAAAGATCTCCCGCGCGGGAAGAGCGGCCGGGATCGAACTTGGATTGACTTCCAGCAGCAAGACCTCGAAGGGGCGGACCCACAATTGAATGACTTCCCCGACCTTACACTCAAGACCGTTTTCCCGCACGATTCGTTTCTTCTCGGGAAAATGCGAGATGATTTGTATGTTCGAGCCAGATGGCAATTCCAGCCCGAGGTCGGGACTTAGGCGCAATTCGGTCGGACGAGAAACAAAGTCAACGTTATTCAGGAAAACCAATCCGCGCAAACCATCAAAGTACGTGTACCCGTAGACGTCATTCTTCCACGGATCGCCCGTCGTTTTCCGGCGCCGTAACAACAGAGATTCGTTTTTCTTCACAAACGCAAACATTCCCGCCAGGAATTCCACGTCGCGCTCGCTCAAGAGGTTCACGTCACCCCACAACTGCGGAAAGAGCAGATTACCCCGCCCCAGGTCCATCACCAGGGCTTCTCGCCACCGCTGGTTTCCCATGAAATTTCCCCAGCGCGTGTCGGCGAGCCAGATTCCCAGGCTGTCCTTGTTGACGGGTGGAATGGTTTTCGCAAACTGCGTGCTCTGGTCCAGATTCAAGGTGACGGAATCGCGGTAATAAAGGGCGGGATACCAGCTTGTGCCCGACCCTTCCATGAACAAACCGGATTCAAAAATGGAGTCGCCGTGCAACGCGAAAAACGGCGAGCGCAATCCCCAATACCACATGACGTACACATCCGGCTCGGCCGCGCGGGCAGCCACGGCAATCTCGAGAAGGCGCTCGTACATCGCTTCGACGGAGTATTTCCCAGGAAGATGATTATGGCGGATGCTATTACAATAGTAATTTCCTGTGTCCAGCTTGAAGAACTTAAGATGGTTCTGTTTGATGTGATAGAGGACAGCGTCTTTCAGGATGCTGAAGTAGGGTTCCGAACCCACGCAGAGCTGCCCCGGCACGCCGCCGTCTGCGATGTATCCGTTGCGGTAAGCGAGTGCGGGCGCTGCGGGCTCGTCCGGTTGGCCGGGGTTGGGTATCAGACTCGCCCAAACTGGCGGGTACTCGCCGCACGACCAGCCGCCCCAGCTTACCGCGAACCAGAGGCCGAATTTCATTCCCAGCGCGCGGACGCGCTCGGCGATCTCGCCCGGACCGTTCGGAAAACATTGCGGGGCGAATCGCGTCAAGTCCGAAGTCGGGTCCACCCAGCCCTGGTCCAGTGTGAAATAATCAAATTTCACGCCCTTCCCCTGCCATTTTTCGAGCACGCGCAGCGTGTCGAGCACTTCCACATCTGCCGGCGGCGGGC
>JAIQGA010000117.1 GCA_020072925.1 Terriglobia bacterium
AAAGGGTTGAAAGCGGGACAACTCTACGGCTATAGGGTCCGCGGCGAGTATCGCCCCGAGTGGGGGCTACGCTTCAACGACTCGAAGTTGCTCCTCGATCCCTACGCCAAAGCCGTCGCTGGGAAGTTCCGCAACGTCGACAACCTCTTGCTCCCCTATGATGCCCGGCCAGGCGCCGGAGACCCATCTCTTGACACACGCGATAACGCCGCCGTCGTGCCGAAGGGGATCGTCATCGACGACGCCTTCGACTGGCAAGGTGTGCGTTCACCCGATCTCGATTTGGAGCAGCTCATCATCTATGAAGTGCACGTCAAGGGATTCACGGCGCACCCATCCTCAGGAGTCCGCTCTCCGGGGTGCTACCTCGGGTTCATCGAGAAGATCCCGCACCTCACCCGGCTTGGCGTCAATGCGGTGGAACTTCTGCCCGTCCACGAATACTACGTCGACGACTTCCTGCTCCAAAGAGGCCTTACCAACTATTGGGGCTACAACTCCATTGGATTCTTCGCACCGGAATCGTCTTACAGCAGCCGGCGGGCGCCAGGCTGCCAGGTCGGCGAGTTTAAGACGCTGGTACGTGAACTCCATCGGGCGGGCATCAAAGTGATCCTCGATGTCGTTTACAACCACACCGGCGAAGGAAATGAACTTGGCCCCATGATGTGTTTTCGTGGCGTGGACAACCTCTCCTACTATAGCCTCACCGGCCCCCCGGAAGCGCCGCATCGCTACTACATGAATTACACGGGCTGCGGCAATAGCCTTAATTTCGACAATCCCGCCGTCATACGCTTGGTCATGGATTCATTGCGGTACTGGTTCGAAACGATGCACGTGGACGGGTTCCGATTTGACCTGGCCTCCGTACTGGGTCGAACCGAGGACGGATATTTCCGGCAGTCGGCAGCGTTCTTTGACGCGGCCTCCCAGGACCCCGTCCTGTGTCGCGCAATCCTGATCGCGGAGCCGTGGGATATTGGGACCTACCAGGTCGGCAACTTTCCCGTGGACTGGTCCGAATGGAATGGCCGATTCCGGGATACCATTCGGCGCTTCGGCAAGGGTGACACGGGCCAGTTGGCCCAGGTGGGTTGGCGCCTCACCGGATCGGCAGACCTTTACGGCGAGGACGGGCGCTCCGCTTACAACAGCGTGAACTTCATCACCTGCCATGACGGCTTCACCCTCTGCGATCTTGTCTCCTACAACGGGAAGCATAACGAGCTCAACGGCGAGAACAACCAGGACGGATCCAACGACAACAACTCGTGGAACTGCGGGGTGGAAGGCGAGACCAGCGACGCCGCCGTATTAGCCCTCCGCAAGCAGATGGTGAAGAACCATGCCTGCTATCTCCTCTTTGCCTGTGGGACGCCCATGATGCTGGGTGGCGACGAGTTCGCGCGTTCGCAGCGGGGCAACAATAACGCGTACTGCCAGGACAACGAAATCGGATGGTTTGACTGGACCTTGGCGTCGCGGAACAGCGACCTCGTCGAGTTCTTTCGAAAGACGATCGCATTCACCCGGCGTTTTCCGGCCTTGCAGCGGCGAAAATTCCTCCTTGGCAAAGACCTGGATGCCGATGGCATTCCGGACCTCACTTGGTTTGCGCCAGACGGAGGCCAGCCAAGCTGGCAGGACGAGAGCGCACGAACCCTCTGCTACCAGCTTGACGCAACTGACGAAGGCGAGCAGCTTGACGTCGACCGACTGTTTTTCATCCTCAATGCCCACTTCGACCTTCAGTGGGTGAAGTTGCCCCCTCTCGCGCCAGGGCGCGGCTGGTACCGCGCCATCGACACGAGCCTGCCGAGCGGTGAGGACTTCGCGGAGCCCGGGAAGGAGACTCGCATCGATCCTCCCGATCATTATATTGTCAACCCACGGAGCACGGTGGTGCTCCTCGCTCGCTGACCGGAATCGGAAGGGGCGATGCCTGCTACGGATGGTCGCAAGTAGAACCTTGCTCCGGCGATCGAGTCGACGCGACCACTTCAGCGAGTAGGCCGTAACACGTCAGTGTGGATTTTTTCTTGGTGCCCCGTCCGTCCAGAGTCTCGGATTAACCCTGCCCAATCGTCGGTAAACAATAGGCGACAGGGGAGGAACCCTTCAAAGCGCGTAAACCGCCTCATCTCCTCTGATGAGCTGGCCCCGTTGAGCGCGCATCCTTTAGATCACGGGATCTGTGTCGCGTGGTCGAGGACGTAGACCCATCTGCCGGCCACCTTCTGCCGTGCGTCCGTCCAACATTCCTTCAGCGTTGACTTGGTGCCATCCAGGGCTTCGAATTCGTAGGTAGCGGTGCCGACGGCGAACACAGTCTCGCCCAAGCTCCAATGCGTGACCTCGTTGATCTCCAGCCGAACCCCTCTTACGCTGGAGAACATCTCCGTCAGGAACTGCCGGACGGCCGCCGAGCCGCGCAGCAATTTGCCGTACAGCAGGACGACTAGGTCGGGGCTATCGATGAAGCACGCCATCGCACCTTCGACATCCTTGTTGCTCATCGCCTGGACGAACCGGCTATCCAGCCGCGTGTTTGCAGCCATTACGGCGTCACTCAGTTCTTGAGCAAGCAATCCCAGGTCACCCATATTTCTCTCCTTCTCGATTGTTCATAACGAGGCAAGCGGGCTGCAAGAGAATGCAGTTTTCGTTGTAGCCCGCCTTGCTCGCGGTTCGCTCGACGGCACATATCCAGCCGCTGCTGCAGGGGTCAATCGACAAGTGCACTCGCACCCTCGTAAAGGTCGACGTAAGTGTGTACACGCATGCTGTTCGGGTAAAACCCACCGCGCCGTGTGGGCCGGCGACGCGTCCGTTACCTGCTCGGGAAATTGCTCACGGTGTCGGGCAAGCTGGGCAATCCGTGGTCACGCGGTGGTACGTCTCGGTAATAGGCGTAGGGGCGATTTCGAAATCCGGAGTGTCCTTGAAGGGCACTTTGCCGTCGCCCATGTTGTAACCGCCGAAGAAGTCGATATTGTCCTTCAAGGTATCACAGCCGTCGAACTTAAAACGAAACCTGGCCGCTATGATGATCACCTTCCCCGGAAACGTGTTTTCCGCGTTCGCCAAGGCGACCCCCGTGCCTTCATATTCGTACTCGCCTGTTTGCTTCTTATCGAGTGGCCCACTAAAAAGCGTTAAGACGAAAAGCCCCTGGGATTCCGGGCTATAGGCGCCATGGAAAGTCATCGTGTAGTGGGTAGCTCCCAAGGGGTCGCCCTTGACTGGTCTGGGAGTAATTATGGCGAGATATCCGTCGGGTATCAAGTCGGCGCCTCCCCACCAGGTCCCGACCGGGCTGCACCCGCTGCTTTGCCCGAGGCAAGGCAGGGCTGCTGCAAAGAGCACAACGAAGAATGCAGGAATGCTTGTTTGTTTCATGGTCAATCCTCCTTGGGCACGGGATCCCCACCCGTGCTGGCTGGATTCTGAAATAACGCGAAACGCCCTGCAAGCGACAAGTCGCGCCAAAGCGGGCTTGACGCGAGATTTCGCTCTCTGACGCACCTGTCCCACCTGCAGGGGGAATGCATGGGGGAATGGTTGTCAACTGTAGGCGATGGGTATAACATCCGACTAGAAAACCAGATCTATTGGCCACTGTGATTTATTGGAAGGATGGAGGATGGGACCTGGAGGGCGGTCGCAAACTCCGAGCCCTGCTGATGCGCAGGCGGCGGGCCGCCTGAGTTCGTGGAAAGAGATCGCCGCCTACCTGGACACATCGGTTCGCACGGTGCAGCGCTGGGAGCAGACAGAAGGCTTGCCGGTTCACCGGCACGAGCACGCCAGTGTCGCCACGGTTTACGCCTACGCGTCCGAGGTAGATGCCTGGTTGGGGAGCCGGCGCAAGCAAATCGAGCGCGATGCCGGGGTATTGGCGCCCCAAAAGGCGGTCGCGCCTCCCAGGCGCCTCATTGTGCTGCCTTTCCGCTTCATTCAACCAGACCCTGAAATCGAATACCTGTCGTTCGGCCTTGCCGACGCCGTCACTGTCTCTCTGTCGGGCCTGGACTCGCTGATGGTCCGCTCGAGTCTGGTTGCCGCGAGGTACGCCGGCGAAACTGACTTGCAGCGGATTGCGCGTGAAGCGGTTGTAGACATGATTCTGACCGGAACGCTTTTGCGCTCCGGCGGCGAACTGCGGGTGAGTGTGCAACTGGTCGAAGCGACCAGCGGAAGAGTGATGTCGTCGCAGACCGAGCAAGGCGAACTCCGGAATGTATTTCAGCTTCAGGACCGAGTGGTGGGGCGCATCGTGGATTTCCTGGCGCTTCCGTTAAACGCGCGGGAGCGGAGGATTCTGAGCCGGGATGTGCCCGCCAGCTCGGCAGCTTACGAGTATTACCTTCGCGCCAACGAACTGGCTTACGATTTCGATCCCGCTGCCCGCGACCTCTACATCCGCTGCGTGGAAGAGGACCCCCATTATGCTCCGGCCTGGGCTCGCCTGGGCCGTTGTTGCCGCATCATCGCCAAATTTGGCGGCGATCCGGAGAACTTCAGCCGTGCCGAAGCTGCATTCGCCCGCGCGCTGGAACTAAGTCCGGATCTACCTCTGGCACACAATCAATTGGCTTATCTGGAGGCCGACTCCAACCTCGCGGACCGCGCCATGGTGCGCCTGCTGCTCCGGGCAAAAGTGGCGAGGAACGATCCCGAATTGTTCGCGGGCTTGGTTCATGTGTGCCGCTATTGTGGCTTGCTGGAAGCTTCGGTTGCCGCTCATGAGCAGGCCTGCAAATTGGATCCTACCGTTCGGACTAGCGTGTGCCATACGTACTTTCTGCTCGGCGACTATCGCCAGGCACTGGAAACGAGTAGAGAAATCCTCGGGTATATCGGACCGCTCGCGTTGATGTCGCTTGGCATGGAGCAAGAGGCGCTCGCACTGGCTCGCCGCATGGAGGGTACGAGTACACACTTCCCTCTAGTCGCTTGCACGTTTTCTTGCGCACGCGCGCTGGCGGAACGAGCACGGACTGAAGCCGTCGCGTTGACCGAACGCGCCATTGGGCTAATCACGCGCGGACCCGAAGAGCTGTTTCAGATGGCACGGCACCTCGGATACCTGTCGGAATGTGACCGGGCGCTCGTCGTTCTCGCGCGAGCTGTGGATGAAGGCTTCTTTTGCTATCCCGGGCTCATTCGCGATCCGTGGCTACACTCCTTACGGGCGAGCCCGGAGTTTGAAGCTATCCTGCAACGAGCACAGGAGCGCCATGCAAAGGCTGTTCGGGCATTCGTTGAAGCGGGAGGTCAGCGAATCCTTGGTGCAATCCCGACGCCGCCAACCACGGCTAGCGATTGATGCGACGTGGAGTTGGCGTCAGTTCTCAAGCGGCTTTGACGGCTGACCGCGTACATACTCACCTCCCGCCGCTCCCAGAGATCCCGTGTAACGAGGAAGGGATTATCGATCCCAGCTCACTGCCTGTACAGTCCCGAAACCGTAGGTCTAACTCATCCCCTCCCCCGTTTGGCAAGTGGGCCCTAGTCAGGTGCACCGGGAAACTGAGCCACGACCAAGCGGCGCAAGGGAGTCGTTGCGCTAGCCTTCCAGCCGGTGGAAAGACTCGGGAGCGCGCTGCCGCGCAACCGGGCGGGCTGCCCCCTGGGATTTTCTTGTGAGGGTATTGCGTCCCTTGCCGGGGGCTTGGCCTTTGCTATAATAGCCGCCGTATTTTCCGAAGCAGGATTCCCTATGCCCAGTACGTTCCCGCGTCTGACGGTTCGCGACGCTTTTGGCAACCAGCGTGAAATCGAAATCACGCGCACGCCGTTCACCCTCGGTCGGCAGAGCGATAACGATCTGGTGCTGCTCGACAGCCGTATTTCGCGCCGCCACGCGCGCATCGTACAGGGGGAATCGGGCTACCTCATCGAAGACCTGGGCAGCCGCCACGGCATCTTCGTCAACAGCGAGCGCATCCAGACCGCGCCGCTCAAGTCCGGCGATCAAATCAACCTGGGCATCGCCGATTCCTACACGCTCTCGTTCGCCGTGGAGGCGGCAGTGCTCCCCGGCCTGCTGGAAAAGTTCGAGCAGGCCGCCGCCAGCCCCGCCCCGCAACTGCATCACCTGAGCCTGCTGCTGCAAATGGCGCAGATTCTCCACCGCGCTCCGGCGCTCGAGGAGGTGCTGATCACGCTTGTAGATTCGGCGCTGCAACTCGCCAACGCCGAGCGCGGCCTGCTCTTCCTCCGGGAGGGCGGCGATTTGCGCCTGCACATGGCGCGCGGCGCGGGCGGCGTGCACCTGGGTACCGACATGCTCGATTACTCGAAGACCGTGGTGAATCGCGTGGCGCGGACGGGGCAGGAAGAATGCATCCTGGAAAGCGAGATGACGGGGAAGACCGCGCAAGAAACGGGAATCATCCGCGGGGGCGTGCGCGGCATCGTGGCACTGCCTCTCCAGAAACTGCCCATGACCGAGGCTACGGGCGAGACCATCATGCGCACCGCGCCCGAACTGCTGGGCGTGCTCTACCTCGACACCCACTCGCATCCCACCGCCGTGACGGGCCTGGACCGCCAAGTGCTGCAGAGCCTCGCCGTGGAAGGCGCCACGGTGATCGAGAACGCGCGCATGTTCCGCCTGACGCGCGAGCAGGAACGCCTCCAGCACGAATTTTTTCTGGCGCGTAATATCCAGCAGAGCCTGCTGCCGCGCGAGTTGCCGAAGAGCGATTATTTCCAGTTCTTCGCCGTCACCATGCCCACCGAGGCCGTGGGCGGTGACTATTACGATGTGGTGCATTTGCCCGATAACCGGTTCGGTTTCGTGGTGGCCGACGTTTCCGGCAAGGGCCTGCCCGCGGCCATGCTCGCCGCCAGTCTGCAAGGCGCGTTCGCGGCGGTCGCTGCGGGCGCTCCCGAGCTCTCGAACTTGTTCCGGCGCGTCAACGATTTTCTCTGCGAGCGCACGCCGCCGGAAATGTTCGCTACGGTGTTTTACGGCGTATTGGGCCGCGAGGGCGATTTCGAGTTTGTGAACGCCGGGCACGTTCCGCCCCTGGTCATTCGCCGGGGCGGCGCCGTCGAGCAACTGGCTTCCTCGAATTTTCCCGTGGGTCTGTTCGCGCGCGCCACCTTCACCGTCGACCGCACGCAGCTCCGGCCCGGCGACCTGATCGCTATCTGCTCCGACGGCGTCACGGAAGCGCGCGACACACACGGGGAATTATTCGGAGAACACCGCCTGCGGGAATTCCTGGAGGACTGCGCGCGCCACGCGGCGGAGGACGTTTGCCGGCGCGTCGTGGCCAGAGTGCACGAATTCGTCGGCCAGGCGCCTCAGTCCGACGACATCACCCTCACCGTGCTGCACTACGGCGTAGGCCAAACTGGGGCATAGATCCCCCCCGGCATTCGCACGGCACTTGGTTTGTCATCCATAGCCCTCAGCCTGCTATTATGCCCCTTCGCTTGTCATCCTGAGCGAAGCGAAGGATCCCTGTATTTCCGGCATCGAACAAATGCCGAGATCCTTCGTCGTCCCGCCAAGCGGGACTCCTCAGGATGACAGTATTGGGGGTTTTCATCAGGCTGGCAGGCTTTGAGAGAGCGTGCTGCTCCCGGCTTCTGAGCGGGCAGTTCCGTCCAGCTTCCGGTCATTGCACGGCGGATTCGATCGCGCGCCCGAGGTCCACGAGGTCCCGCCAGCGCTGCTGCTCGTCGATGCCCCCGGCGAGCAATGCCGCCCTGCCCTTTCCGAGAGCAATCTGAACGCGGTAGGCGAGCGCCCGGTCCCGGTGCGCGAGCAGCGCGGCCTGAACCGGCTGGCTGAGAATCCGCCGGGCCGAGGCAGCGTCCTGCGACAAAACGATGAAGTTCCGCGCGAACTCCGAATCGCCCATGTCCACCTGCTTTCGGAGCAGCGTCGCATCGACCCAGTTCCGCGCGATGATCTCGACGCGCGAGTCCACGGACTCGAGCCGCTCCGATTCGATCAGGCAGACGCTGGCGGGCCAGCCGCCGGAACGCCCCGCGCGATGCCGGTAGGTGCCATCAAACAGGTACACCTTCCGGCGGCCGCGTTCGATTTCCATGATGTAAGTGAGGGAGAATTTCTCGTCGGGAAAAAGCTGCTCGACTTCAGGGGTGTGCTCCTGCGTGGCATTTCGCGAGAAGCTCCAGCCCTGCGCCTGCGCGAATTCCCGGACCGCCTTTTCGTGCTTGCGCCCGGAGCGCACCCCAATGATGAGAGCAGCAATAAAGACGCCAGCGATGCCCACGACCGTCAGGACCGTGGTCAGATGCGAGGTCCCCGGGCTGCCATTCATGTTGCCTGGTCCTTTCCCAGGAGGCGGATGAGGAAGAAGACCGTGGACACCACAAACAGCGCGAAAGTGAAAATCATGCCGAGGATGTAGCCGACGGTCTGGGCCATGATCGGGCGCGTAAACACCAGGTGGTGGTCGGCATCCCTTTCCTGCGGCGGTCCCAGCCCTTCCACGCGCAACATGTAGCGGCCTGGGCGCGGAATTTCGTAAACCCTTAGCTCCAGGCGCGCCCATCGGACCCCGGTCGTACTGGTGCGAACCAGCACCGCGCGTCCTTCCACGGGCGTGCCATCCTCCGAGTGAAGTCCGTAGCTGAGCCCCGCAAACCGACGTGAGAATCGCGGCCCTTCAATGCACAGAGACGCGGTCCCCGCTTCGGGGAATTCGACAGTCTGCTGCTCCACCAGCGGCGCGCTCAGGATCTTGGAAGCTTTCACTAAGCGGACTTCGTTGCGGATGCACAGCGCCAAAAGCACGACGCCAACAATCATCAGCGGCGGAGTAATCCAAAGCAGGTTGCGATCTAGGAAATCCACAGTGGACATGGCGTTGTTACACATCCTTCCTTTGGCTCATCCTGAGCCGAAATCATGGCCGGCTCGTCGCGCCGTCAATCCAGCGATTCTCCAAAGTAAGCCCGGTGCGCGAGGCAGGGGCAGTGCTTGTTGAAGGGTTCGGGGCATTGACGGATTAACTCCACCTTCGCGTCCCCCCGGGGTTTCGGCAGCGGGCCGCTCACCGAGACGCTTTCTTCGTCGCAAAACCGGTCGTGGTAATACTCCACGGTGTAGACCCCGCATTCCGCGCAAAAGAAATATGTCTCGACGTATTCGTCTCCTTGAATGCTTCCGGCAATCGAGGCCACGCGCTCCTTGTACTCGGGCGCGGTAAATTCCTTTTGGCACTGCGCGCATCGGATCATGCCGCGCCGCCTTCCCTTGCGAGGAGAGTTTTCGGGGTCGTTTGTGCGGCCAAGGATACGCCTGCCGCAGTTCGTTGCCAAGCCAAATCTCAAATCCTAATGAGGTTTACACAATTCAATGGCAACGGCTTCTGTAGCGGCGCTGTCCTCAGGGCCGAAAAGCGCGGGGGGCACCAGCACTACAGTGTTGGTCGTCACTGTAACACTCAATAAATCTCAAATCGATTTAGCCTCGGGTCCTTCAACAGGAAAAGACCCGCGGTCATTGAAGCCGAGGCCACTGAAACCCGGCCTGGAGCGGGCGGCGCGCCCTCGTCCAGCGCAGAATCTTGGAACGCGAACCTGAGATATGGTATAAGCACTCCGAGACGGGACGGTGCAAACCTCAACAATTCAGGTGCGCGCCCATGAAGAGGACTGTCCTGTCCGGGGCTGTGCTGGTTCTCCTTGCCCTGGTTTTGCCCTCCTGCGGTGGCGGTGGCTCCATAAGAGTCTCGATTACTGATGGCAGGCTGGAAATCACCACGCTGCAACTTCAGAGCGGTTGCGTCGGAAAAACTTACAACGTTCAGTTGACGGCAATCGGCGGGGCGCAGCCCTACACCTGGTCGATCGTGCTGGGCAATCTCCCGGCCGGGCTCACGCTGAACGCCACCAGCGGGGCGCTGACCGGAACACCCACGCAAGTGGGGACGTTCTCCTTCACCGTCCAGGTGAAAGACTCGTCGCTTCTGCAACAGGGGAACTCCCTGGAGAGTCTGAGCATCGAGGTCGCCCCGCCGCCCCTGGTCATCATCCCATCAAGTTTGCCGGTCGGAGCCTTCGGCCAGACCTATAACTTCCAATTGCAGGCTTCGGGAGGCGTGCCACCTTACACCTGGATGATCATCGATGGCGCATTGCCGTCCAACCTGGCCCTCGACCCCTCCACCGGATTGATTTCCGGGACCGCCGCGATGATGGGAACGTTTTCCTTTACCGTCCAAGTAACGGATTCCAGCGCCTCACAGAACTCCGCACAGTTGATCGTTGCCGGAGGCCCGAGCGGCGCGGAGCGGCCCAGACCGTTCGCTCTGCCTCGAGAGCCCGAGGCCGTCACGCCCCTTCCCCTCGAACCGCGCCGATGAATTCTCACCAGAGACTGAATGCATTCTGTATGGCGGGGTTAGCGATCCGTGATGTCTCTGCGTCCTCTGGGGTTTGAAAAAGACCTAACACAGAGGTCGCAGAGACTTTCTGTGTGATCGCTTGAGAGACAAAGAGGACACAGACCATCTCCATGGGGGCTGCCGGTCGTGGAGCAGGCCTTGAGGCCTTAAGTCAAATTCGTATTACACCTTGAGGAAGATCTTCTGTCGATACAGGAAATAGAGAAATAACCATCCGGTCAACATTACGCTGAGCGCCCAGACCAGCGGCTGGGCGGCGCCGAACCCGCCGATGAAGCCGTGCACGAAGATTTTGGTGATGACCCCGAAGTCGAAGAAGCGGTCGACCAGGTAGATGGTGATGGCGTTCACGCCGATGACCGTAAAGAAATACGACCAGCGCCGCACGCCGCGCACGTCGATGATCCAGTAAAACAGCGCGAGCAGCAGCAGGCTCCAGCCTCCCGCGCAGAGCACGAAGGAGCTCGACCAGACATTCTTGATGATGGGGAAATTGAAGCTCCACAGCCACGCCACGAGCAGGCTGGCGACCCCGGCGAGCGCCAGCCCCAACGTTTTGCGATTTGCCGAGTGTTTGGAGCGCAGCCAGTGTCCCGCCAGCACGCCCAGTAGCGTCGTCGAGACGGCAGGCAAAGTCGAGAGCAGGCCTTCGTTGTCGCCGAACTCGTAGCAGCAGAACGGCCGTGGAATGAGCAGCCGGTCAAGGTAGCCCGCCAGGTTTCCTTCCGGCGTGATCGCTCCGCTTCCCATGCCCGGGACCGGAACGAACCGCATGACCAGCCAGTAGACCACCAGGATCCCTCCCGCCACCGCCGCCTGCCCTCGCACCTTCAGGTTCATCACCACGAGCGCGGCAAGGAAGTAGCAGACCGCGATGCGTTGCAGGACTCCGGGAATGCGCAGGTGAGGGAAGTTGAAGTCGAGCAGGCCATTGTAGACTAGGCCCAGCAGGAAGAGCAGGAGGAGGCGCCGCACCAGGTGTCCGTAAAGCTGGCGGTGGTCGGCGCCGGCCTCCAAACGCCGCGTCAGCGAGAAGGGCAGCACCGCGCCCACCACGAAGAGGAACAGCGGGAAGATCAAATCGTAGAAATGAAAGCCTTGCCAGTTCACGTGATGGAACTGCGTGTCCAGCGCGTGCGTGAACCGGTTGGGAAGCACTTTGTATAGCGCGTGGATGATTTCTTCCCCGCCGGTAATCCAGAACATGTCGAAGCCTCGCAGCGCGTCGATCGACGCAATGCGCTGCTGAAGGAATGATGGCGCTTTTGCTTCGTTACCCATAAAACTCCGTTTCCCGGCGCCGAGGATTGATCGACTGCTCCCCGCGCCGGGCGGGACATTATCCACGCTCAGGTGGGACAGCGAAAGGGAATTGTGGGGTTGTGTGGGCAGAGAGTTGACAGTCGACAGTCCAGCAGGTAGCGCAACTCCCGCTAACCCGCTTCCTACCTACTACCTACTACCTACTACCTGCCGCCCCCGGCCTCTGCGTAATCTGCGGATACGTCATTCCTGCGGCAACTTCTTGCAGCCTGTTCTGGCGGTCGGAGGGCGAAGAGGTTAATTGTCCGAGCCCGGAGTTGTCATCGTCTCAGGTTCCGGCAGAGTTCTCTTTCAGATTTGTCCTTCTCTTTTGCAGAACTAACGTCTTGCCACTGCATATTGGACGGGTCATCAGCCCCTCCGGCACACAGGGGTGTGACGTGGTCAACCACGTACCCTGGCCGTCCGTCCGGATAGCCAGACTGCTGCATGAATGTGCGACGCGCGGCTGAGGAGCGATCCGTCCCCCTGGGATGACTTTGACTCCTGCTGCCGTGCGGGTGGCCGGGTGCGTACGCGGCACTGGCCGTAACATTCCCTGCCATGAGGCTCGCGAACAGCAGCACTGTGACCAACTTGCGAAGCATGTGCTCCTCTCGGCAGATGTCACCGGAGGGTTTCTGAGCGCCCCTCGGGGGTGACTATCCGGCTCGTCATAGCTTCCACCGACTTCAGGAAGCCTGCAATGACACGAAGGTACTGGCGTTCCCCGCTGGCGGGGAACCTGGCGACACACGCGGGTCGGGCTTTTGGTCCGACAGCGTATGGCGCAACTCCCGCCCTCCGGAATTGCGGCTTTTCGAGGTCACATCGACATTGCGCGGGAGCCGGCACTGATATATAAACAGCGCACTAAGATGCCGGTATCAGAACTGGCGGGGGAAAGTGAGGAGTGAGAAATCTGAAGTCACAAATTGTGACCTCAAACCTGGCGATTCCGCCGGAGCGGATTGAGCGGGCGATCTTACTGATTCGTGGGCGGAGAGTAATGCTCGACGCGGACTTGGCCGAGCTTTACCGCGTTCCCACGAAGGCGCTAAACCAGGCCGTGAAACGTAACCCTGACCGTTTTCCCTCGGATTTCATGTTCCGCCTCACGCGGAGAGAGAAGCAGGAGGTGGTCACAAATTGTGACCACCTCCAACGACTGAAATTTTCGCCGGTATTGCCTTCGGCGTTCACCGAGCATGGGGCGCTTATGCTGGCGAACGTGCTGAATTCGCGGCGGGCGGTCGAAGTCAGCGTCTTTGTGGTGAGGGCGTTTCTCAAGTTGAGGGAAATGCTGGCTTCGAACCGGGAGCTCGCGCGCCGCCTCGACGACATGGAAAAGAAATACGACGCGCAATTCAAGGTGGTCTTCGATGCCATCCGGGAACTCATGAAGCCGCCGCCAAAACCCGCGGCCAAGATCGGCTTCCGCTCCGCCGGCGCACCCTAAAGACGCGATGCGTGTAGCGCAACTCCCGCTCTCCGGAGTTGCGGCTTTTCGAGGTCATTCCCTCTTGATGCACCCCCGGCAAGGGCCAACCCATGCGGTGTGGGGCGAATCTTGCTTAAAGGCTATGGAAGAGCCGCAGGTCTAAGAGACGAGACCTGCGCTACGCGCTCTGCGCCATCTGCGTAATCTGCGGATACGTCATTCCTGCGGCAACTTCTTGGAGCCTGTTCTGGCGGTGGGAGGGCGAAGAGGTTAATTGTCCGAGCCCGGAGTTGTCATCGCCTCAGGTTCCGGCAGAGTTCTCTTTCAGATTTGTCCTTCTCTTTTGCAGAACTAACGTCTTGCCACTGCATGTTGGACGGGTCATCAGCACCCCCGGCACACAGGGGGGCGATGTGGTCAACCACGTACCCTGGCCGTCCGTCCGGATAGCCAGACCGTTGCATGAATGCGCGACGCGCGGCTGATGAGCGATTCGTCCCCGTGGGACGACTTTGACTGCTGCTGCCGTCCGGGCGGCCGGGTGCGTACGAGGCACTGGCCGTAACATTCCATGCCAGGAGGCTCGCGAACAGCAGCACTGTGAGTAACTTGCGAAGCATGTACTCCTCACGCCAGATGCCTCTCGGGGGTTTTCTGAGCGCCCCTCGGGGCTGACTATCCGGCTCGTCATAGCTTCCGCCCATTTCAGGAAGACGGCAATGACACGCAGGTACCAGGTTTCCCCGCCGGCGAGACAGGTCGCGCCGCAGGCGGGTCGGGCTTTTGGTTCGACAGGCCGTAGCGCAACTCCCGCTCTCCGGAGTTGCGGTTCTTCGACGTTATTTTGGGTTGATGCACTGCGGGCAAGCGCTGAACACAGCGGTTGAACAGGCTTACCGCCAAAAGCCATGGAAGAGCAGCAGGTCTGGGTGACCTGTGGTCACCCTCGGGCGAGACCTGCGCTACAGCACTGAGGAAGATATTACGAAAGCTTGGCGCGGAGAAGGTCGCGAAACTCGAAGTACCCACGAGCACCCAGCTGGTGAACGACATCTTCGGCGGCTGCTCGCGCCTCCGGGTCGCTGCACCTTAACGCATTTTCTAATAGGGCTCGCGCGTGCTCACGCCATATGGAGACCGCCCATCCTTCTATGTCCCCCTCAATTATGAGCTTGAGGCATTCGACTGCCTCTCTCGGCATTTTTGACGACAGTTCAGCGAGGCGTTTGACAACTTGATGTGCAGGGTCCGTTCTTGGCACAAGCCTTAGCGTGGTTAGCAATTGATTCATTGCCCACGCGTCCTCAAACTTCGCGGAGACTAACCACCACCCAAACGCGATGAGCTCTGTCGCATGTGATTCAGCGGGTTGCGCTGCCAGTGCCGCTTCCAGACGCCACTCCCACAGCTGCCTCAGTCGCCCCAATATTGCTTCCGGCACTTTATCGGGGGGCCCAAGGCTCCTGCCCACAAAATCAATTGCGGCTCCTCGTAACGCGTCACCAGCCCTTTCGTAGAACCGATCCAGAAGATTCCCGCGGTCATGCAAGCGCAACTTCCCGCGCCAGTAAAAAACCATTAAGTGCTGCGCAAGCCGTCCATTGGGGTCAGCCAAGTGCGAGGCTGCCTTCGTCGAGGTTTCCATCCGCTCAATAGCCCGGCGGTACTCCTCCCCCAGCAGATCGAGTACCTGATCATAGGCGTCGCTGAATGTAACGTAGGCCTCCCAGGCGGCACTCCAGGCGTCACAGGCGCCGTCATCGGGTTGGAAAATCCTTGGTACGTTATCCCTTGCCCAGCGGGCATCAAGTAAGACGAGCCAAGGAAACCACTGTCCGTAAACCGATCGAATTGCAAGGGATGGGTCTTTCGCTATATCGAGGTGGTAGTCCAGAACCTCGCGGACCTCAGGCATTTCATCAAACCCTCGTGCGAGTCGTTGTTTCGCGTCAGCTTCCTTCTCGAAGTGTCGTCTCACCCACAGTCCATAACGAACGACTGCATGCATAGCTTCCCCACGGGTTGTGTTTATGGACATTGTCGCTGGGTCCATGCTCGACCCCCCGTGCCTTGTTTCCTCTTCCCGAGTTGGACTTGGGTCTTGGGTGAGCGGAATCAACACGCTCCACGCTAACTTGCGATAGTCAACCGGCAACTCTGCCGCCTTACCCTCGAAACCAACGGACAACAGACGAGCAACGTCGGCACGTGCCCAACCCCAATGCGGGTCATTCGCAAGGTTCGCCTCCTGGCGCCCCGAGATTTCTCGAGGTTGCTCGACTGCCCATTGGCACAGATTCAGAATTGGGCCCCAAGAGGAAAACTTCCGGTCCTCGCGCCCCGCCTGTGTCAGGCCGAAAATAAACCCGCGCACGTAGGTCGGGTCAAGGTCACGAAATCGCTCCGCTTCGGCGGCAAAACGCTCAGGGTTGGCT
>JAIQGA010000423.1 GCA_020072925.1 Terriglobia bacterium
GCCCGCCGCCATGTCGGCGCTCATCGAAGTCCAGGAAGAGACGCTGCGCCAGGTCTCGCGCGACCTGCACGATGAGTTCGGCCAGATCCTGACGGCACTGGGCGCCATGCTGGGCCGCGCCGAACAAAAGGGCCTGGCCAAGGACTCGCTGTTTGTGCAGGAAGTACAGAAAGTAAGGAAAATCGTCTCAGACACCCTCGAATCGGTCCGCGACAGCTCGCAGATTTTCCGCCCTGCGATCCTGGACGACTTCGGCCTGGAGGAGACGCTGGAGTGGTTCGTGCGCCTGTTTTCCAAACAGACCGGAATCAAGGTACACTTCGAGCGCGACCTGGCGGAGGGGTTTTTCCCGCGCGAGGACGCCATCCACATCTATCGTATACTCCAGGAGGCGCTCAACAACGTGGCACGGCACTCCAAGGCGCAGGAAGCGTGGGTGGTGCTGCGCGAAAAGGAAAACGAGTTGAACCTGGAGATCCGGGACAACGGCGTGGGTTTCAAAGTGGCGCCTGGAGACGAGCGCGCTCCGGGGGACGGCATCGGCTTGATGGGCATGCGCGAGCGCGCCCAGCATTTGAACGGCACGTTCACTGTGCGCTCCACGCCCGGCCAGGGAACCAATCTGAGCATCCGCGTCCCCATCGGCCGGGAAGCGCCGCGAGCGGCGGCGGAAAAGGTGGGATAAAAAGATGGCTGCGACCAACCCCGACAAGAAAATCCGCGTGGTGCTTGCCGAAGACCACACCCTGGTCCGCCAGGGCTTCCGGCGCATCCTCGAGGACGACCCGCACGTCACGGTGGTGGCCGAAGCGCGGACCGGCCTGGAGGCGATCGACAAGTGCAAGGAACTGAAGCCCGACGTCGTGGTGATGGACCTGTCGATGCCGGAGCTGGGCGGGCTGGAGGCGACCGCGGAAATCCTCAAGGCCAATCCCGCCATCAGGATTCTTATCCTCAGCATGTATTCCAACGAGGCCTACGTGCGCAAAGCCTTCCAGCTGGGCGCCAAGGGTTACATTCTGAAGAACGCCATCGAGGTCGACCTGACGCGCGCTGTCATGGCCCTCGCGGAGGGCGAAGCCTACTTCAGCCCCGGCATCTCGCAGGTCGTTCTGGAGAGCATGAAGTCCGGGACGTTCCAGGACGCCGGCCAGGACCCTTACGAGCACCTCACGCTGCGGGAAAAGGAAGTTCTGCAGTTAATCGCCCAGGGCAAATCCAATAAGGAAATCGCTACACTGCTTAATATCAGCGTGAATACGGTCGCCGTGCACCGGGCGCGCGTCATGGAAACCCTCGGCCTCCACCGCACCGCCGAGCTAGTCCTCTACGCCGTGAAAAAGGGCCTGATCCACCCGCAGTAACCGGCAGGACCGGCCCGCCTACCTGAATCAGGGCGTATACGGCGAGTCCAGGAAGAAGTTCATCTGGAGGGACGTGGTGGTGTCGAGCTGCGGTCTATCAGCGACGGCGTCGCCGATCGGTCAAATCCGGAAGTGGCCAAAAGTCAGAATCCGCCGAGGCCAGAGGGAAAACTCTTTACCCTTATTGCCAAAATCTTCATCCACGAGTTGAGGGGAGGAGGAGAGGGGGAATCAGGGCTGAATTAACCTTCTGCAAACACAGGGGTTAGGCTTGGGACCGGATGCGCTGAATGGCATTCCAATTGCTACTTACCTGAGCAGGTATGGCCTCCCCAGGACGAGGTGGGCCGATGAACCAGATGGTATTTGACGAACGGACCGTTTACCTTCCATCGCGACATCGCGAGGTGCGGTGCCGCCTCTGGTACGAAGTCACTCCCTACCGCGATGGGCTTTGGAAGAACTTCCTCGTCCGCATTGAGGAGCTCGAGTAGCTCTCGGCGAGGCACCGGTACACCATCCTGGGCCAGAGTAGCGGGTGGGTTCTTCCGGCAAAACTCCCAACCAATAATGGCCTGCAAGTGTCAGCGCGGGTTGGCGAATTCCGTCACGCGCCATGGGAACGGCTAAAACTTCCAAAGCCGCGATGTCTGTCCACAGCCCTCGACCGCGTATTTCAAGTTCAGGGCGCGTCCGGTTTTCCCTGCCTGCTCAACCGCAGAGATCGATTTGACTCAACCGACTTAAGGTGTGAAAATCCAGGGGAGCATCGGGGTCTCGGGCAAGGAGGAGTATGTCGAGCGGACTTCCGTGGGGCTTGGCACTTTCGAGCGGAGTTAATACCTACCTCCCGCTCTTTCTGCTGGCACTCTTTGCACGGTTCAGCAACCTTGTGCACGTCTCGCCTCGTTTCGCTTGGCTGGTTTCCGACCAGGCTATTGTGATCCTCGGCGTGCTCGCGGCAAGCGAAATCCTGGCGCAGAAATTTCCTGTGCTCGACAACTTCTGGGATTTCATCCACACCCTGCTGCGGCCTATGGCCGGCGCGGTCGCCGCGGGCGCGACGTTGAGCACCGACAATATCTTCGAGATAGTTCTGGCGATGGTGTTGGGTGGATCGCTGGCCGCCGCCGCGCACTCGACGAAATCCACGCTGCGCCTGGCGAGCACCTCGAAGAGCCTGGGAACCACAAACGTTCTCCTGAGTATCGGCGAGGATGCCGGTGTGATCACAGCAACTCTTCTCTCGGTGTATGCGCCGTGGGTGATGCTCGGTATCGTAATTGTGTTTGTCGGGCTCTTCGCGCTCCTGGGCCCGCGGGTGCTGCGCACGCTTTCCTTCGATTTTCAGGTTTTGGGAAGTTGCGTGAAGTCGTTCCTGCGTTGGGCGTTCCGGTTCGCCATGCCGCAGACGCTGAAGGAAAGCCTGCTCGAGCACTCCCCCGAGGAATTGCGCGCGCTCGGCGCGCATCTGGTCCCGGGCGAGGAACTGCTGGGCGCACTGACGGGGTGGAAGCGCGCGCGAGGAGGGCCGCGCCGAACGTTGCTGCTGGTGACGTCCCGGCGCCTGGTATGGCTCGAGCGTCGCTGGTTCCGCCGCCCGAAAGCGCAGGCTGCGGAATACGCCGATGTGAGCGTGGCCCGCTACCGAAACCTGATTCTGTATTCCAAGCTTGAAGTCCTCACGCGTCAGAACGAGAACTTCACCCTCAGCCTCGCGAAGACGCAAAGCCGGTTCGGCCAGTTGGGCGCGCAGGAAATTTGCGCGTTCGCCGGGCTCGTCCGCGAGGGCGAC
>JAIQGA010000118.1 GCA_020072925.1 Terriglobia bacterium
GTAGTAAAAATTTTCGTTCTGGTGAAACCCCGTGACGGACGCCGCCACGTCCTGCTCCTCATATCCGAACAGCACGATCACGCCGTTGCCGCTCGTCTCCCGCAGCAGGCGCGCGCGGCGCTCCTGATAGTCGGCGAGCGAGCCGCGGTCCCACGCCACTGCCGGCAATACCGCACTCAGCAGGACCAGGAGAATCAGCACCCGTCGAAAAACACAATTCCACCTCAGCATGTTCAGCATGGTTCCCCCAATAAGAGTGACCGAACAGCATAACCTGCACGTCAAGGAATTCGCCCTGTAATTCTCAGATGACCACCGTTCCCCGTACCAGGGGTGTCCCGCCCAGGCCGTAGCGGTGACTTCACGGCGTCAGTCTTCGGTTTGTACGCGGCCGGGCGTGGCGCTATAAGATCGCCACTACCCCGTCGATATCCGCATCGCCGCTTACCGGCGAAGATACCGGCACTTGAGACCTTGCTACATAGTTTCGGAAACGGGCCTGGGGCGGACGAGGCCGGGCAGGGCGTTCCAGAGCCGCCGCAGCGGGGTTTGCAGCAGCGACATGGTCCCCATATACGTGTAGCCCATGAAGAACAGCATCAGGAAAGGTATCGTGAGGTAATTCTCACTGCTGAACGAATACGCGGTCGTGAGCAGGAAGTACGCTCCGAGCGCCAGCTCGACGGCGGGAATCCAGCCGGCGCGCCGGCGCACATATTTCTTGCGCTCCCAGCCTTCTTCGGGCGCCTCAACGCGATACTTGGGGGTGCGCACGAATTCCGACTGCTTGCCGATGAGCGCTTCAATCACCGCTTTCGAGTTCGTAATCGAGAGGCCGATGCCCGTGGCCATCAGGAAGGGAATGTACTTCAAGCGGCTCCACCAGCCGCGCGGATAAAGTTCGCGCTGCGCCACCATGTAGAATGTCGAGACCGAACACGTGGCGGCCAGGAAAAGCGGCAGGTCGAGATAAAGCATCTGGAACCAGCCCTGATAGAAACGCACGATCATCGCCGGCAGGAGGATGATCGAAAAGATCACCATGAGCGGATAGGAAATATTGGCGGTGAGGTGGAACGTAGCCTCGAGCTTGATGAAGAGCGGCTGATCGCTCCGCCAGATTACCGGCAACAGCTTGCGCGCCACCTGGATCAGGCCCTTCGCCCAGCGCGCCTGCTGCGTCTTGAAGGAATTCATTTCCACGGGCAACTCGGAGGGGCACTCGATGCTGGGATCGTAGATGAATTTCCAGCCGCGCAACTGCGCGCGATAGCTGAGGTCGGTGTCTTCGGTGAGCGTGTCGTGCTGCCAGCCGCCCGCATCCTCGATGGCGGTCCGCCGCCATATACCCGCCGTGCCGTTGAAATTGAAGAACCGCCCCGAGAAATTGCGTGCGCCGTGCTCGATGACGAAGTGGCCGTCGAGCAGGAGGGCTTCCACTTCCGAGAGGTTCGAGTAATGGCGGTTGATCCACGTCCAGCGGCCCTGCACCACCGCCACGCGCGGATCGGCGAAGTAGTGAATCATCCGCCGCAGGACCGAGGGGCCCGGAACGAAGTCGGCGTCGAAGATGGCGACGAACTCACCCGTGGCGTGCCGCAGGCCCTCCGCCAGCGCGCCCGCCTTGTAGCCTTCGCGATGGTCGCGATGGTAGTAGGCCACCGGGTAACCGGCGCGCACGTACTCGCTCACCAGGCGCGAGCAGACAATCCGCGTTTCGTCCGTGGAGTCATCGAGCACCTGGATTTCCAGCAGTTCGCGCGGGTAGTCAATGTGCGTCACGGCTTCCAGCAACCGCTCCACCACGTAACGCTCGTTGTAAATGGGCAACTGGATGGTGACGCGCGGCAGCGGCGCGAATTCCTGCGCCGCCCGCGGTGCCTTCTTGCGGTGCTTGCGGTAAACGTAGACCAGGAAATATCGGTGCAGGCCGTAAATCGAAAGGATGATAAGAATGGTAAAGTACGGAATCAGAATCGAGAGATCGAAGGCGTTCGGCTGGTAAAGTCCCCGGAACGGGTCCTTGTGAAAGATATTGTGGAAATACCTCACCAGAGGGTTGGGATGAACGATCAGGCTGGCCAGAAGCAAGTGGTTCATGAAACCTTCTGGATTGCGGCGGCTTGCCGCCGCTTTCCTTGCAGGAGCTTGATACCGTGGACAACGAGAGCGGGAGCAAGCTCCCGCACTCCATAATCACGTCCCCAACGCTTGCCACCGCAGGCTTGCTGGTCCTGGGAGGCGGCCTGGGCACGCTCTTCCGAACCTTGGGCCGCTGGCCGAATCTTGACGCCCGCGTGCCGGAGGCGCTCGCCCTTCTGCTCGCGGGGGGCGTATTGTATCTCGCCGGAGTCTATCTCGTCGAGCGATTCTCGCTCGGCGCCGCCGCCTTGCTCGTTATCGTGCTGGGGGCGTTGGCTTTCCGCCTTGTGCTGCTGCCCCACGCGCCGGCGCTTTCCGACGACGTTTATCGCTACCAATGGGAAGGGCGCGTCGAGCGGCGCGGCCTGAATCCTTACACTGTTTACCCCGCCCTGCCCGGCCTCGAACAACTCCAGGATCCCCGGCATCCCATCAAGACCGGCCCAACCGTCTCCACGCTTTACCCGCCGTTGAGTGAAATCGCCTTCGCGGCGGTGAGAACCATTCCAGGGTACAAACGGCTTTTTACCGGGCTCGACCTGGCTACGATCGGCGTCTTGCTTGGGCTCCTGGCGGCGCTGAAGCAGCCATTGCACCGGGTGCTGGTCTACGCGTGGAACCCCGGCGTCATCGTGGCGTTTGCCTTGAGCGGGCACCACGACTCGCTGGCCATCGCCGCCCTCTTGTTTTCTTGCCTGTTTATTATACTACGCCGGCCCAAGCTGGGGATTTCATTTCTCGCACTCTCCTGCCTTTCCAAGTTTTTCGCCGGCCTGTTGCTACCGATATTCCTCAAGCGCGGGCGCGCGGCATATGCGGGAATCTTCGCGGGGATCGTGGCGCTAGCTTATCTTCCTTACGCGGGCGCGGGCCGGCGGCTCTTCCAGGGGCTTTCGGATTTTGCCGCGGGCTGGGAAGGGAACGACAGCCTGTTTCGGCTGCTGCGCCTCGCCGGTAATTCCAAGGCCCAGGCAGGACTGGTGGCGGGAGTTATCGTGCTTGGACTGGTGGTCGTCGCGCTTCGGCAGCGCCTCGCGCCGCTGCGCTCGGGCCTCTTCCTTATCGCCGGCCTGTTGTTCATCTCGCCCAATGCCTTCCCTTGGTATTTCACCTGGATGATTCCCTTCCTTTGCTTGTACCCGGAGGCGCCCTTGCTGCTCATGAGCGTCACCTGCGTGCTGGGTTACGCGCCCGTGGTCGCCTACGCCGCCGGGCAGCCGTACCGCGATTCGCCCTTCATCGTGGCGCTCGAATACGCGCCGGTGTATGTGTGGCTGGCATGGGAAGGCTTGCGGGCGCTGGGAAAGGCGAAAATGGAAACTGGAAATTAGAAAATGGAAATTCGAAGCTCGAAATCAAGGAGCTGATCGTTCCCTCACCCTTGGTGAGTCACCAGTTTCGAATTTCGAGTTTCCAACTTCCAGGTCACACCTGCACAGTGACACTGGTTTCGGTGCGGGTGACGGGGCGATAGAGCATATCGCGCTCGAAGGGTGCGAAACACGCGGGCGCGAGAAGCATAATGGACGGGAGCTATCTCAAATTCTGGAGAATCCCATTGACCTCAGCATTCAACCGCGGCAGGTCCCGTTCGACAACTTCCCAAACCAGTTCGAGATTCACGCCGAAGTACTGGTGGATAATCCGGTCCCTCATACCCGCTATGCTTTTCCACGGGATCCCGCCGTGGGCGGCTTTCACACCCTCCGACAAATTCTTGACAGCTTCGCCGATAATCTCCAGATTTCGCACCACCGCATCCTGCTTCATGGGGGTGGCCAGGAATGCCCCTTTGCCATCCTTCGTGTACTCAAGCACACGGTTGATGGCATCCTGGATGTGCCGAAGATAGACCCGATCATCTCTCACAAGGGCCGGGCCTCCGCGTAGATTCGCTCGCGGAGATAGGGGCTGACTCCCCCATCCGTTATCACATCCACGGGGCAACCTAGTAACTCCTCCACGTCCTGACCGAAGGCCACGAGGTCGAGCAGACTACGTCCTTTCTCCATCTCCACCAGCAGGTCCACATCGCTTTGCAGGGTCGGCTCACCTCGCGCCACAGAGCCGAAAATACGGACATTGCGCGCCCCGTGGCGTGCCGCGAGAGCCAGAATCGCCTCACGCTTAGTGGCCAGGAGTTGCTGAATGTCCAGTAGGGTTGCCATAGGGGGCAAAGGTAGCATCCGCCCCGCTGTTTATCAAGCCGGGTGGCACTTGGTGAGGTCAGGTGGAATGATCTGAGGAAGTTCAGACTTGCACGGTGGCAGCGGTATCGATGCGGGTGACGGGTCGGTAGAGCATATCGCGCTCGAAGGGCTCGTGTCTGGATTCGCAGGCGGCAGCCGCAAAGTCCCCGGTCCACTCGATTGGCGTCAAATTTCTCCCGGGTGTATACTGTGCGCATGAAACGTACAAATCTTGTGTTGGACACACAACTGCTCGAAGAAGCGACGCGAGTCCTGGGGGAAAGGACGTATTCCGCGGCGGTCAACCGAGCTCTCGCGGAATTACTCCGCGTTCGCAAGATTCAGTCGCTTCCTGCCTTCTTTGGGAAGGGGCTTTGGCAAGGTAATCTGGCGGAAATGCGAGTAGACCAGGTTTCGCGCCGCCGGAGCCGGCCGCACGCTCGGGGATCGCGATGATCCTGGTGGACACTTCCATCTGGATTGAACTTCTTAACGGGAGGCTGGGCAGAAGCGTCGACGAAAAGGATCTGCTCAGCTTCGTAACGTGCGGCCCGGTGGTCCAGGAAGTTTTGCAGGGTTTGCGAGAGGATCGCGCCAGCGAGGCGTTTCGTGAGGCGTTCCGGGCACTTCCCGTCCTGAGCGACCCGCTTCCGCTCAGCCTCTTTCTTGCCGGGGCGGAGATATATCGCCAGGGGCGTGCTCACGCCTACACCATTCGGTCCTCCATCGATTGCCTCATCTCGGCGATTGCCATTGACGCGAATGTGCCGGTCTGGCACAAGGATCGCGACTTCGACGCTATCGCCAAGTTCACGAGACTCCGAACCCACATGCATGCCTGACTACGTGCTTCGAGAGGGTGCCCCGCCGCCATTGGCGAGTTTCCAGTTTCGATTTTCGAGTTTCGATTTTCCCGGTCACACGTGCACAGTGACAGTGGTCTCGGTGCGGGTGACGGGGTGGTAGAGCGTATCGCGCTCGAAGGGCTCGCAACCCGCCTCGCGAATGAGGCGGATGAGTTCCTGGCGGGTCAGCGACTGCGGGGTGCGGGCGCCGGCGTCGTGGTAGATCTTTTCTTCCACCACCGTGCCATCGATGTCGTCGGCGCCGAAGCGCAGCGCGATCTGTGCCACGCGCGGCGTCATCATGATCCAGTAAGCCTTGATGTGCGGGAAATTATCGAGCAGCAGGCGTGCCACCGCCACGTTCTTCAGGTCCATGAAGCCTGTGGTCTCGGTGTGCGGCACCAGCTTGCCCAGCTCGGTGTTGGCGGGGTGAAACGCCAGCGGGATGAAGGTCTGGAACCCGTGCGTCTCGTCCTGAAGCTTGCGCAGTTGCAGCAGGTGGTCCACGCGGTCTTCGTCAGACTCGATGTGGCCGTAAAGCATTGTGGCGTTCGAGTGCATGCCCAACTCGTGCGCCAGGCGGTGGACCTTCAGCCAGGTATAGGCGCCGATCTTGTGGTCGCAAATCACCCGGCGCACGCGCGGCGCGAAAATCTCCGCGCCTCCGCCGGGCAGGGAATCGAGTCCCGCGTCCTTCATCTGCCGGAGAATCTCGCGGACGGGCCGCCGCGTCATATGCGCGTAGTAGCCAATTTCGACCGCTGTGAACGCCTTCAGGTGGACGCCCGGAAAACGTTCCTTGAGGCCGCGCAGCAAATCCAGGTAATACTGAAACGGCAGGTCGGGGTGAAGCCCGCCGACAATGTGAAATTCCGTGACGGCCTCGCTCCAGTTTTCGCCCGCGATCCGATAGGCCTCTTCGAGGGCCATGGTGTAAGCCCCCGGCGCGTCCGGCTTGCGACCGAAAGCACACAGCTTGCAGCTTGCCACGCAGACGTTGGTGGGATTGATGTGCCGGTTGACATTGAAGTACGTGCGCTTGCCGTGCAACTTCTCGCGCACGTGGTGGGCGAGATATCCGAGCGCCAGCAGATCGCTCGACTTGAACAGCGCCACGCCTTCCTCGAAATTCAGCCGCTCGCCCGCAAAGACCTTTTCGGCGATGGGCTGAAGCGCGGGATCCTCGATTTGCGGGCGATTCGCGGTCATAGGAAGAAATATGATTTTATCGGGCTCAGGATAGGATTGCAACCGTGGGCCGCGGCGGAACCCATCGTGGCCAACTTGCAGTATGGCAATCATCTTGCTGGGGTCCACCCTCGCCACACCCGCATGAACACTGATTAGCACTTGACAAGCGGTTTATTATTGTGCTTTTGCTAGTGTGCTAAAGAACGTAAATTTCTTGGCGCGGCCTGGACATTGGGCTTAGAATTTTGTTGGACGATAGCTATGGAAGATATGAACTCCAACCTGGCGGAACCGCAGTACGAGGCGGCGTTTTTCTACGGCCTCTTCCTGCGCGGCCATCCGCTGCAGAAATTGCGCGAGGATATTGATGTGCCTCGCCACGTGCTGGAGCGCTGGCAGCGCTTGGCCGACCGCGACCCGATGTATCACGGCATGGTCGAGCGCATGCTCGCCTATCGCCGGCACGTCCTCGCCATATTCGATTCCCTCGTCTTCCGCGAAATGGGCACGCCACACCAACTGCAATAATTTTTCCATTGATTCATTTTTTCATTTAGTCATTGAAAACCCGCCTGTCGTGCGATTGGTTAGTGATACTGTTCACGCCCCGGCTTTTCAATGGATAAATGAAGAAATGGCTAAATGACTCAATGGATCAACAGGTCTCCGGCCCAGGTAACATAGAACAGCACTCCGATGTACCCGTTCACGGTGAAGAACGCGGCATTGAGGCGGGAAAGGTCGGAAGGCTTGACGAGCGTGTGCTCGTAGGCGAGCAGGACCGCAACCACGGCGAGGCCGGCCAGCGCCAGCCAGCCCAGGTGCTCCATCCGCGCCACCACCAGCAGCAGCGCCAGCATGGCCGCGTGCGACACTGCCGAGGCGATCAGCGCGGCGCGGATACCGTAACGTTGCGGCAGGGAATGAATGCCGACGCGGCGGTCGAATTCCACGTCCTGGCAGGCGTAAATCAGATCGAAGCCCCCCACCCAGAACGCCACGGCCGCGCCCAGCAGCAGCACACTCAGCGTGAAATCGTTCCGCAGGGCGATCCAGGCGGCGATGGGCGAAAGGCCGTCGCAAATGCCCAGCACCACGTGCGAGAGCAGCGTGAAGCGCTTCGTGTATGAGTAGAGCAGCAGGATGGCGATGGCCAGAGGCGACAGCTTGAACGCCAGCGGGCTCAACTCGTACGCCGCGAGCACCAGCAGCGCGCAGGAAACCACCGTGAAGCCCGCGGCGAACCGGAGGCTCAGGCGGCCCGCGGGCAGGGCGCGCATTTTGGTGCGGGGATTCTGCGCGTCAAATTTCCGGTCGGCGATGCGGTTGAAGGTCATGGCGGCGCTGCGTGCGCCCCCCATGGCCACGATGAGCCAGAGCATCTGCCACGCCGCCGGCCAGCCGTGCACCGCCAGCATTGCTCCCACCAGGGCAAACGGCAGAGCAAAGATCGAGTGCTCGAACTTGATCATTTCGAGCGTCGTGCGGATTTTGCCGAGCAGGCCACGGGCCGCAGGCGCACGGCGGGAGTTCGCCGGAGGCATCAGTCCGGTGTTGGCGGAGTCACCCATAGGGAAGCTTCCATCTTGCCTGACCCCCGCCGCATTCGTCAAATTGCCTCGCGTAGCGGCGAATTCATTTCGCCACTCGCGGTCTGTACCGGCGAATTGATGTCACCACCCCCGCATCGTAGCGGCGAATCTACTTCACCACCCAGCGCCACGAAAACGACCGTCAGGCGGCGCGTGCTACTTTCGCGCATATCCCACGGTTTGCGCGAGGGTGATCTTCTGGTCGGGGCGCAGTCGCAGGATCTTGGCGAGCGCCGGGCGGTTGACGCTCCCGCGCACCACGGTCGCAAGGCCCTCCGACGCGCAGAACAGGTAAACGTTCTGGGCAATCAATCCCGTGTCGGCTCCCGTGTAGAGGGCGGTGTCTTCGGCGCTCGCGCGGCTGGTCTTGGCGAGGTCCGCTACGTAGACAAGGTTAACGGGCGCCTCTTTCACAAAATCCTGCGTGCCGGTCGCGGCGCGGACATCTTTATTCACAATCGGGTCGAGCTTATTGCCGTGGGCGTCGTAAATGAAAAGACCATCGGCGGTGGCGACGTAGATGGCGATTTCCTGCCAGTTCATCGCCGACGGGGCAGTCCGCTTTCCGGCGTCCGCGCGGTTCACACCAAACGCCGCCCAGAGGAGATTGGAGAGAATCTGCGACGAGAGTTGGTCGGGGGCGAACTCGCGCGAGGTGTGCCGGTCCTTGAGCGCCTGCATCAGCGGCTTGCCGCCGTCGGTCTGCGGCGCGGGAAGTTCGATCGGCTTCAGTTCCTGCGCCACAGCGAGGGTTGGAAAGATGAAGAGGGCCAGAACGAGTGAACGGATTAATCGGGATGATTTCATGGAGCACTCCTTGGGTTCGACATAATCCGAGGGACAACGAGCGGAGGGACTCCGAAACGCGGGCCTAGAACGCGAGGGCGATCAGCAGCACAAAGAGCGCGGTGTTGATCGCATGCGCAGTGTAGCAAAGCGGGCAATGAATGTGTAGCTTTCTGCGCAAGGCATAAACAAGATAGAAGCCCAGGAGAACCGTCACGGCACTGGCGAGGACCAGCAGGAAATAAGCAGGTGAGATGACAATGTAAGCGAAGTGGATATACCAACTAGGCGTATTGGACCGCCACTTCGTCGCCCAGGCAATCAGCACGAGGTAATAGACGATCCCCAGGAGCGAGTTGGGCACGCCAAAGACTCGCGCGTAAGGCGTCTGGACGACCATCACGCAGTTCGAGCCTTCGCGCGCGCAGAGAATCTCGGGAATCCAGCGCGCCTTCTTGATGCGCCCGTAATAGGCGAACGTGAAGTAAAGCGCGTCGGCGAGCCCCGCGAGGGAAAGGACGATGATGAGACCGCGAAGGATTTGATTCATCGAACCGCCGGGCGATCGGGCCATTGAGGATTCTTTCCTAATCCCTGATCCCTGACCCCTAATCCCTGATTTTTCCGCCCGTCCACCGGAATTGTTTCGGCTGTTCCAGATCCAACTGTGCAAGCACCCGGCAGCAGAACTGTGTGACCAGGTCTTCCACGGTTTTGGGCCGGTGGTAAAAGGAGGGGATGATGGGAAAAATCACCGCGCCGGCCGCCTGGGCGTGGAGCATGTTCTCGAGGTGAATGCGGTTAAAGGGGGCGTCGCGCACGGCGAGAACGAGTTTGCGGCCTTCCTTGAGGCAAACGTCCGCGGCGCGCTCGATGAGCGTGGAGGAGATTCCCGCGGCAATCTGCGCGAGGCAGCCCGTCGTGCAGGGAACCACCACCATGCCGTCCACGGCGTAGGAGCCGCTGGCAATGCACGCGCCGATGTCCGAGTCGAGCAAATATTCGGTCTTGCGCGTGCTGTGGCCCGCCAGCGCCGCAGGGATTTTCGCGCTTTTCGAAACGTCGAGGTCGAGTTCCTCGCGCAGCAGCTTGAGGCCGCTGCCGGAAATCACCAGGTGAATCTTCTCCACGCGCGCGTCGGCTTCGAGAAAGCGCAGCATGCGCCGCGCAAACACCGCGCCGCTGGCGCCCGTCACGCCCAGGACGATGCGCCGCTTGCGAGATGGCAATAACGAGGGCATCGCAGGCGATGTTAGTGGCCCACCGGAGGGAAGTCAAGGAAGGGGCATTCCCTGCTATACTGCGGGGTGGGAGCCTTCAGTTGTCAGCGGTCAGCGGTCAGCCAGCAGCTCTCAGCGTGTAGCGCGGACCTGTTTTGAAGGTCCGCGGTTTGTCACCCATGAACAGCCAAGAGCCGCGGACCTGCTGACCAGGTCCGCGCTACGCTTGCTTCCTGGCTGAAAGCTGACAGCCTGCTGTTCTAATTGACTCAAGCCGTTACAGGAGGCGTCTTGACTCCGGAAGAAATTTCCAAAATGCTCCGTGAAGTGCGACGTGGGAAACTCACGGTGGAAGACGCCGTGGACCGCCTCCGCAACCTGCCCTACGAAGACCTGGGTTACGCCAAGATCGATCATCATCGCTCGCTGCGCCAGGGCTTGCCGGAAGTGATCTTCGCGCGCGGCAAGGCGCCCGCGCAGGTGGAAGGCATTGTGCGCGGCATGCTGCGCAACCGGCACAACATCCTCGTCACGCGCGGGGACCGGGAGCTTTACGAACGCCTGCTCAGGCTCGACGCGCGGGCGGAGTTTCACGAGCTCTCGGGCGCCATCGTATTTCGCCGCGACCGGAAGATACGCGGCAAGGGCAAAATCCTGGTGGTCTGCGCGGGGACTTCGGATATTCCCGTAGCGGAAGAAGCGCTGGTCACCGGCGACGTCATGGGCAACCGCGTCGAGGCGCTTTACGATGTGGGCGTGGCGGGCATCCACCGCCTGCTCGGCGAAAGCCGCCACCTGCGCGAGGCGCGCGTCATCATCGTGGTGGCGGGCATGGAAGGCGCGCTGCCCAGCGTCGTGGGGGGTATGGTCGCCGTGCCGGTGATCGCCGTGCCTTCGAGCGTCGGCTACGGCGCCAGCTTCCGCGGCCTCGCCGCGCTGCTCGGCATGCTCAACAGTTGCGCCCCCAACGTCTGCGTCGTCAATATCGACAACGGCTTCGGGGCGGGCTACCTTGCGAGCGTGATGAATCGGCTGTAAACCGATTCGTCGGAGCGCCTGCGCGGAATCTTTCAACCGCTCGTCAGAGCCTCCAATACAACTTGAGTGGAACGTGCGGAGCTAGCCGCGCAAAATCGCGGTCAAGAGTAAACAGCGTGGCTTGGTTTTCGAGCGCCAGTGCGGTGATCAGGACATCCACAGTTGTGAGGGTCAATCCCTGGGAGCGAGCGAGGCGGAAGGTTTCCGCCGCGATCACATAAGTAGCGAATCCCTGCGGTTCCAGGATTTCCCATTGGGCCAGGAAAGCTTCAACCTTTTTGGCGTCGCGAACCAGCCCTTGCAGGATTTCCGTTACCACAATCCCTGTTAGAACCACCGGTTCGGCGTCCGCGATCAGTCGACGCAATTCGGCGCCGGCGACCCCGGGCGAACGGCTGAAGAAATCAACCCAGACCGAAGTATCTACCAATATGGGGCTTGCCACACTCAAATGGAGCGGTTCCGCCGCAGCCCTTTCAAGTCACCTTTCCAGATGCCGCTGGCATAATAGCGCAGAATCCCTTTGCGACCCTCAGTGCGCACCAAGGTTTCGAGCGCGCGATTCACTATTGCCCTTTTCGTCTTGAGGCCGGTCAGGCGTCGCGCCCGACGAATCAGATGGTCGTCCAGGTCAATGTTCGTTCGGCTCATGATCTCATCATACACCATTTATTCCCGAAATGGTGTATGTTGAACAGACCAATCATGGATTCAGGGGACATCGAGGAATCTGCGAATCCCGGCCTCGAGTGCCGGGATAGTGATGACGCAATTCCCGCCGTAGATGCTCGATTTCCCGTCGAAGTTAAAGAAGCGCGCACCGGCTTCCTCGGCGATGATTTTAAGCGCGGCAAGGTCCCAGGCCTTCGCCTCGACTTCTATCCAGGCGTCGGCGTGGCCGCAGGCGACGCACATCGCATCCATGCACCCGCCCATGCTGCGCGCTGCCCAGAATCGCGCCAGCCAGGAATTGAGCCGGTCGGCAAAAGGTCGTCCCTCGAGGTTGTTGAAGGCCGTCAGGCAAATCAACGCCTGGTCGACGGGTTTGGCGTCGGAAACACGGATGCGTGAGCCATTGCGAAACGCTCCGGCGCCTTTCGCCGCGGAATAAAGTTCGCCGAGCGCGGGCAGGTTGCAGGCCCCTGCCACGACTTCGCCCTGCGCTTCGAGAGCGATCAAAACGCCCCAGGTGGGAATCCCGCGCACGAAGTCGCGCGTGCCGTCAATGGGATCAATAATCCAGCGGCGGCCGCTGCGCGACTCGCGCTTCGAGCCCTCTTCACCCAGCAGGCCGTCCTCAGGAAAAGCTTCTGCGAGCAACCGGCAAATGAGTTGCTCGTTGGCGCGGTCGGCGGTGGTGACGGGTGAGAGGTCCGCCTTTGTCTCCGCCTCGAAGCCGCGGGCCTGATGCTCCAGCGCCAACCGTCCGGCTTGGCCGGCGACCGCCCGCACAACTTCCAATTCTTCTTCGAAAGGCATGCGAGTGATTGTAGCAAACTCCAGAGTTTGGCCTTAGTTGTAGCGGCGCTCGGCGGTGACCACTGGTCACGTGAGCGCCGTAGCACGGGCGTCCCGCGTCCCCGCGAAGGCAGGGAGGCGCGGCCGAGACGGCCGTGCTACGAAACGCGAAGACGCTGGTCGCAGACCGCTGCTACAGAGTCTGCGGCCTATCTTCCGCCCGCGGTGTACCAGTGCTTGATCACCTGCATGGCGGGCTTGCCCCAGGGAGTGAGCGAGGTATCCCGCAGCCCGCCACGCCCGTCGGTCCCCACATCCCACCAGTACACACCTTCAAACCACGGCTGGTTGTAGAAAGCGCGGAGCACGGCTTCGTAACAGCGCGCTTGCGCGTCGAGCGCAAGGTCGCCGCGTCTCGAATCATTCCAAGGCTCGCGATTCGGGTGCTCGTAGCTCGGGAAGCCTGCTTCTGTGAAGATCACCGGATGCTGGACTTTCTGCTGGACGGCTTCGACCTTGCGCACCAGCGCGTCGGTCGAAAGATCGTCGGGCAGCGGATAGTATTCCTGCAAGCCGATCGCGTCGAGCGCGTCCCAAAAGGCAAGGTGCTCGAACTCGTCGCCGAAATTCGCCGCATAGACCAGCGGACCGGGATAAAGCCCGCGCACGCGCGCAATCAACTTCCGCCACTCGGCGTCGAAGGGCGAGAGCTTTGAGAACTCTCCGCCCACGCAAAAGATGTCGGCGTGAATTTCGGTGGCGAGTCGCGCGTAGTGTTCCAGAAAGACCCCGTAGGTCGCAAACCACCGGGCGCGGTCCGCGGGCGAGTCAAATTCCAGATCGCCGCCGTAGCCGCCCCGGACCCAGACGCCCGGTTTGAGCATCACCTTCATTCCCCGCGCGTGCGCAAGCCGGGAGAGTTGGCGCAGGCCTTCGTCGTTTTCCCAACTGCCCTGGCCCATCAGGTGGACCTGCGGGTCGCCGCAGCGCTCAAAGCCATAGGGGACCAGCGCCACGGCGTTCACGCCGTACGCGGCGAGCGCATCGAGCATTTGGCGCGCCCCCTTCGAGTCATACGTGTCGGGAAACTGCGCCGTGAGGTTTACGCCCTTTTGAAAAAAGATCTTCGTGTAGGGTGAGTTCGCGGGAATCGGCGGCAACGCGGACATCGCTGCGCGGTTGGCGGCTTGCCTGGCGTGCAGGAAGGCATTGTTCAGGACTTTCCCGCCTCGCGTGGCTCCAGCAGCCAGGAGGACGGCGAGGGCGGCTCCGATCGCCATGGTTCTCCGCACTGGCGGAAGTAGTTTGTGTTCGCTCCGGTTCGCTGGGCGCAGCGCGGCGACTAGGCAGGTGAGGATGGCTGGAGTCATGGCGAGAAGAATCCATCCCCGACGGAATCCAAAGCCCTGCCAAAGGACTTGCAAGAGCGAGAGGCCGGCCAGGGGAACAACAAACGCCGCCGCCAGGAATGCCAACCGGACCTGGGTGCCGCCGGGAATAGCGCCAGCCAACTTCATCAAGCCCCAGGTGAGCACGCCGAAGAAAAGGAACGCCGCGATGAGATTGCCAGTAGAAACCTCCTGGCGATACACCATGAGCAAAACGATGGGCGCCAGCGCCGCCTGCCCGAGCAAGGCGACACCAAGGCTCGAAAGGTAGTGATCCTTCCATCCAGGAATCCCCAGAGCCGCGGCCACCACGATGACCACGAGCACGGTCAGCGCCAGATTTCCTGCCGGGTCACCGGCGGTGGGCTTTGTGGTAACGTCTGCCGCGGAGGCGATGGCCACGACGCCGAACGGGCTCATGTGGAAATTGCGCAGGCGGTCGCCCCAGAATGTCATGCGGAGCAAAGCGGGCAATCCCGAAACAAGGAACTGCGCCGTCCAGGCGAAGGGATAGAAGAATGCCGCGCAGGCAAGCCCCAGGGAAAGGGAGGCGCCCAGCGATGCCGCCGGGGACTCAGGAGATGTGGCAACTCCGTCGTGAGGCGAGGCTTTGATTTTCATCAGCGGAAGATTGCCCTGAGCGACCGGGAGTAGAGTCCTGCGTGACGTCAATGCCCTGTTCTCTCCATCCTGGTTGCCCTCAACCATAGTACCATGCGCGCCGCCAAGCACTGGTCCCACTGGCTCAGGGTTCGGCGATCGCTTGACATCGAGGTAAAAGGCTCTTATGCTAACGGGTTGGAAAGTCAAATAGTAAGAAAGTCTAACATGCCATGGCCACAAAATTTCCAGGCCCGTCTCTTGTTAAGGTCAAAACCAAATTCCAGGTTACTCTGCCGACTTCGGTTCGCAGGCGAGCGCGCGTGCGAGTTGGCGATCTCTTAGAAGCCAAAGTAGAGGGCGGGAAAATCTCGCTCACGCCAGTAAGCATTGTGGATCGGGAACTCGCGTTAGCCCTTGAGGATGTTCGCCAAGGCCGGACCAAAGGGCCATTCAAGTCTGCGCGAGGAGCTATTCGAAGCCTGCACCGGGCAATCCAGAAAGACTCTTCCGACTCCGGGGGCTAGGTATAACCTTCCTCTTTATGCTCAGGCTGTATGTATCACAAACTGCGCTATACGGAGCGGTTCGAGCGGCAATACGCAGCGTTACCCGTCCAGGTTCGGGCCAAGGTCGACAAGCAAATCGAGTTCCTCGTGGAAGACTTTCGGCATCCTTCACTGCGTTCCAAGAAGTACGATGAAGTTCGCGACATCTGGCAAGCTCGGGTCGACCGCAAATACCGGTTCTACTTCCAGTTTCAAGGCGACACATATCTTCTTCTCGCAGTCATTCCCCACCCCAGGTGATTTGGCGCGGCCGTCACGGCGAGTGCATTGCGCCCGCGGCAGCGTTGAACTCTGTCTACCCCGCCACTCTAAGAGAGTCTCTGCGGCAGTTCCACTCCAAGCCGCATGATGAAGATTCCTCGACGCTGTCATCCTGAGGAGTCCCGCTCTGTGGGACGACGAAGGATCTCCGCATTTGCGTGAGTCAGTCAATGCGGGGATTTTTCGTGGAGTTTAACGTGAGCGGAAATGCGGAGATCCTTCGCTGCGCCCA
>JAIQGA010000424.1 GCA_020072925.1 Terriglobia bacterium
GGATGTGGAACGGGCAGTTCATGGGCTTGAGCTGGTACTCGGCGTCGTCCAGCTCCATGCGCGAGAACATGTTGGGCGCGTAGAAGCCCGCGTGGCCGGAAGTCTTCCACAGATCGAAACGCGCCACGTGCGGGGGGCAGATTCCGCTGGCCGTGGGCGCGGCCTTCGCCTCCAAGTACCTGAAGCAGCCGCGGGTGACGCTCTGCTTTTTTGGCGAGGCGGCGGTGAACATCGGCTCCTTCCACGAGTCGCTGAATCTGGCCGCGCTTTGGAAGTTGCCCGTGGTGTTCATCTGCGAGAACAACCGCTTCGGCATGGGCACGCCCATTGAGCGCGCTTCGTCGCTCTACGACCTCTCGCAGAAAGCCTGCGCGTACAACATGGCGCGCACCTGGGTGGACGGCATGGATGTGCTCGCCGTGCGCGAAACCATGCAGGAGGCGGTGGACCGCGCCCGCAAGGAAAACGCCCCCACGCTCATCGAAGCGCGCACTTACCGCTTCATGGGCCACTCGATGTCCGACCCTTCGCACGGCCACTATCGCACGAAGGCGGAAGTCGAGGAGCAGCGGCGGCATGATCCCATCAAGAACCTGACCGTGGCGCTGGAGACGCTGGGCATCATCAACCAGGAATACCTGGACGAACTCGATCAGAAGATCCGCGATGCCGTCGAAGAGGCCGTGGCCTTCGCGGAGCGCAGCCCCGAGCCGGAGCCGCAGGAGCTGTACACGGATATTTATGCGGAGTGATGAGTGACAAGGTCATTGTGTGATTTGGTGATTGAGTGATTGTGTGATTGAAAAAATCAAACTCCGGGCGCTTATTCAGCCGTTGTGGGATCGAGCTTGTGAATCGTTTAATCACTCAATCACTAAATCACCCAATCACTCAATGAACCTTTGACTCAGTTCTTCCGGCTCGTCACCTGTCACCCCGCGGAATTGACGAAGCGAATCACGGGAGAGATTTATGGCCATGTTGACTTATCGCGAAGCCCTGAATCAGGCAATGCGCGAAGAGATGCGTCGTGACTCGACCATCGTGCTGATGGGCGAAGAGGTGGGCTTCTACAATGGCGCCTACAAGGTGAGCAAGGGCATGCTGGAGGAGTTCGGTCCCATGCGCGTCCTCGACACCCCCATCACCGAGCTCGGCTTCACCGGGCTGGGGGTGGGCGCGGCGATGGTGGGACTGCGCCCCATCGTCGAAATGATGACCTTCAACTTCGCCATCCTGGCGCTTGACCAGATCGTCAACAGCGCGGCGAAGATGCTCTACATGTCGGGCGGCCAGTTCCCCGTGCCGCTGGTGGTGCGCGGGCCGGGCGGCGCCGCACATCAACTCGCCGCGCAGCATTCCCAGTCGATCGAGTCCTGGTTCTGCCACGTCCCGGGGCTCAAGGTGGTGATGCCCTCGACGCCCGCCGACGCCAAGGGTCTGCTGAAGACCTCCATCCGCGACAACAATCCCGTGGTCTTCATCGAGTCGGAAGTCCTCTACGGGACGCGCGGCGACGTTCCCGAGGGCGAGCATCTGATTCCGCTGGGCGTTGCGGACATCAAGCGCCCGGGCAAGGACGTCACCGTCATCGCCCACTCCAAGATGGTCTTCGTGGCGCTCGAGGCCGCAGCGGACCTCGAAAAGGAAGGCGTGGACGTCGAGGTCATTGACCCGCGCACGCTTCGCCCGCTCGATACGGAGACAATTCTCGAGTCGGTGCGCAAGACGAATCGCGCCGTGGTCGTCGAAGAGGGTTGGGCTTTCTGCGGCGTGGGTGCGCAGCTTGTCGATACGATTCAGCACCGGGCGTTTGATTATCTCGATGCGCCAGTCCTCCGCGTTACCGGCGCGGATGTGCCCATGCCCTACGCGAAAAACCTGGAGCACCTGGCGCTGCCCGACAAGCAGCGGGTCAAGGACGCCGTCAACCGCGTGCTGTATCGGCAGCCGGCTGCGGCCGAGGCCCATGCCTAGCTGTAGCGGCGGTCGATGATCGCCGCCCGGCGCTCGCAGAGTGCCGCTACAATTTCGGCCGCCCAGCCTATCACGGGGCAATCCGCTGAACCGGGAACCGAAATTTCGAAAGAGGAACAACCATGGCCGTTAAGGTCCTGATGCCCAAAGGCAGCGATACGATGACGGAAGGCAAGGTCTTGAAGTGGCTCAAGAAGGAAGGCGAGCCTGTTGCCACGGGGGATACCCTGCTCGAAATCGAGACCGATAAAGTCGACATGGAAGTCGAAGCTATGGGCAGCGGGGTGCTTCGCAAAGTCCTCGTCGACGCCGGCAAGTCCGTCCCGGTCGGTGATGTGCTGGCGGTGATTGGCAAGCCGGACGAGGATATCTCCGCGCTCACGAAGCCGAAAGTCTCCGCCCCGCCCGCAGCGCCCGCGGCGGTAACGTCCACCTCCACTCCTCCTGCCACTGGCAGGACTCTCCCTTCGCCCGCAGCGCCGGCAGAAGGCGGCCGCGTGATGGCTTCACCTCTGGCGCGGCGCATGGCGCTCGAAATGGGCCTCGACATAAACCGGGTAACCGGCAGCGGCCCGGGAGGAAGAATCATTCGTCAGGACATCGAACGGATGGCCGCGCTCACCGCGGGCGCGCGCCATCTGGCGGCAGGCCTCGGGGCGGAAACCCCTGCTCCGATTCAGGCCCCTGGGGTTTCTCCGATTCCGGCGCCCGTGCCTTCCCTACCCCGTCCAACCATGCCCGCACCCGGCGGACCCGAGTTTTACGACGAACCCCTCTCCTCGATGCGCAAGACGATCGCCGCCCGCCTGGTGCAGAGTCTCGGCCCGGTGCCGCACTTCTATCTGACCGTCGATGTGGACATGCAGCGCGCCAAGGAACTGCGCGAGTCTGCCAACCTGCTCGACCCGACCCTGAAGCTCAGCTACAACGACATTATCCTGAAGGCCTGCGCCGCCGCGTTGCGCCAGCACCCGGAAGTCAACTCCTCGTTTCAGGGCGAGTCCATCCGCTATCACAACCGCGTGCACGTCGGCATGGCGGTGGCCGTGGACGGCGGCGGGCTCATCACCCCGGTGATCCGCAATTGCGATGGCAAGACTCTCTCAGAAATCGCGCGCGAGACCAAGGACCTGGCCGCGCGGGCGCGCACCCGCAAGCTG
>JAIQGA010000119.1 GCA_020072925.1 Terriglobia bacterium
ACTTCGCCGCTGGCGCCGGGCGTCTTCACGGGACGATTCCGACAAGAGTTGTTTTTCGCTCGGCTCGATCACCAGATCAGCGACCGGCATCGCCTGACCGGGCGAATCAATTTCGACCGGGCGTACGACACGAATCCCGCCGACGCGGTGGGCGGGCTTTCGCTGCCCAGCGCCGCTCGCACTTTCCGCCGCCGGACCTACGCCGCGGATTTGAGCGAGACGGCGGTGCTCAGCCCGTCCTGGCTGAACGAGCTGCATGTGCAATGGCAGGTGGGCTCGCCCATTACTCAATTCCAGCCCGTGGACCCCTCGACGCAGTTCGTGTATCCAGGCGTGGCGACGGTGGGCGAATCGCGCAGGGCGCTGCTCACCGTTCACCAGTTCGAGGGTGAGGATCGAGTCTTGGTAAACCGTGGCCGCCACAGCCTGCAATTCGGCGTGGACGCCGTGCATTCCACTTCGGGCGGCAACAGCCAGGAGTTCGGCGGCCCGTTCGTGTTCGGGCAGTTCGTGGTGAAGCCGGGGATCCGCGTGCCCGTCGCGCAACTGACCATCAATGATATCCAGCAGTTCACGCAGGGGTTTGGCAGCGCGTCGTACACCGTCCGGGAATGGCTCTGGGCGGTCTTTGCGCAGGACGATATCAAGCTGCGGCCTGACTTCACGCTCAATCTGGGCGTGCGTTACGAGCGCCAGACCTTCACAGATGCCGCCAGAAATATCTCGCCGCGCGTCGGCTTCGCTTACAACCTGCGTGGCGACGGGAAGACCGTGCTGCACGGCAGCTACGGGATCTATTACTCCGAAGTTCAGGCCAACAGCGCGGCGGCATGGTTGCTGAACGGCCCGCAAGGTTTTTTCAACTTCACACTCGCGCCGGGTCAGCCGGGTTTCCCCACCAGCCTGGCGCCGCTTCCCGCATTTCCGCCGGGGGACGTCCTGCCGCCGCGCGATATTACCGTTAGACCCGGCGATGGCGCCTATCTGAGCCAGTTTCTTGACCCGAGTCTTCTCAAAGGTTATCCCGGCAAATTGCTTAATCCCTATACGCAACTCATTACGATCGGTATCGAACGCGACCTGGGAGGCGGCTGGATTCTCGATATGGATTACGTCCACCAGCTCACGCTCAAGATTCTTCGCCAGGTCGATCTCAACGCGCCCTCGATTTTCCCGCGAACGCAGCCGGGCCAGGCACGCCCTGCTGCTGTGGCAGACCTCACGCGCCCCATTGTGCCGGCCCCCGACGGTTTCCGGCGGGCTAGCGCGATGGTGAACGAAGGCAAGGCGAACTACGATGGTTTGCAGGTGAACGTCAACAAACACTTCAGCCATAACTTTTCGCTCCTGGCGAGCTACACGTACTCGCACACCATCAATACGGCGGAGATGGACGCGCCGGGCGGAGATCCGAACGATTCCAATCAACTTGGCCCGTACGAGCGGGCCAACAGCTTGCTCGACCAGCGGCATCGCGCCGTGATCAGCGGCTGGTGGCAGCTTCCCGCGCAATTCGTGGCAGGCGGCGTCGCCACGCTTGCCTCCGGCCGGCCGTACAACCTCACCACGGGGGCCGACAACAATGGCGACGGTGTTCTGGCGGACCGGCCCGTCATCGACGGCGCGGTGGTCGGGCGCAACATCGGGCGCGGCACGCCCGCCTACGATTTTTCTCCCTTCGCCGAGCGCCCCTTCCGCCTCGGTGACCGCTGCAGACTTACCGCGCGCGCCGAAGCCTTCAACGTGTTCAACCACCCGAACATCGTGGGGCGCAACGGGGTCTACGGCAATGCGCTCTCGGGACTGCCGCTCGCGTCGTTCGGACAACCGTTGGGCGGAATCAACAACGTCGATCCGGGGAGAGAGTTTCAGTTTGTGATGCGGGTCGAGTTCTAGTGACGGGGCAGAGGTTCAAAAGTTGAAGAGTCGAAGAGTTCAACCGTTGAACCGTCGAAAGCGGATGGTCGGATCGCATGCTTCAACTTTTCAACTCTTGAACTCTTGGACTCGCTTCTTTCGACCTTCAACCTTCGACTGTCGACTCTTTCATCCCCCGGCGATTTCCTCTCCCCGCCGGGCCTTTTTGATTTATGCTGTCCGACCTTGCATCTCATCCGGAGGTCCCAAGTGAATAATGCTCATCGTCGGGTGGTCATTGCGCTCGCCTGGATTTCTGCCCTCTCGCTGGCAAGCGTCCTCACCGCGCAGCAATTTCCCGAGAGCATGTATCAGGAAATGCGCTGGCGAGTGGTTGGCCCGTTCCGCGGCGGCAGGACGCGCGCCGCGTGTGGCGGTGCCAATCAGCCCAACGTCTTCTATGTCGGGCAGGTGAACGGCGGTGTCTGGAAGTCGAACGATTACGGCCGCACCTGGACGCCGATCTTTGACGACCAGCCCACGCAGTCGATCGGCGCCATCGCCGTCGCGCCCTCGAATCCCGACATTATCTATGTCGCGACCGGCGAGGGTTTGCAGCGCCCCGACCTCTCGGTGGGCAACGGCATCTACAAATCCACGGATGGCGGTAAAACCTGGGTGCACCTCGGCCTGCGCGATGGCCAGCAGATTCCGGCGCTGGCCGTCGATCCTCACGATCCAAACCGCGTGTTCGCCGCGGTCCTGGGCCATCCCTACGGACCGAACGAGGAGCGCGGCGTTTTCCGCTCGACTGACGGCGGGCAAACCTGGCAGAAGGTTTTGTACAAGGACGAGAACACGGGCGCTTCGGACATCGAGATGGATCCTTCGAACCCGGATATTCTTTACGCGGGCCAGTGGGAGGCGCGCCAGGGGCCGTGGGAAGACCAGAACGAATATGGCGGCGCGGGCGGCGGGCTTTTCAAGTCCACCGACGGCGGCAACCATTGGACCAAGCTGACCAAAGGCCTCCCGGCAGACCTGGTCCAGATTTATGTGGCCATCGCGCCCAGTAATCCCCGTCGCCTTTACGCCAATCTGGCGACGAAGCATGAGCTGGGTATTTATCGCTCCGATGACGCGGGCGAGACCTGGTCTCGCGCCACGGACGATCATCGCCCGGCGGAGCGCATCGGCGGAGGCGACTTGCCGGTGCCGAAGGTGGACCCGAAGAATCCCGACATCGTGTACAGCACGAGCATCGTGGCCTGGCGATCGACCGACGGCGGCAAGACCTGGACAGGGATTCGCGGCGCGCCCGGCGGCGACGATTATCAGAACATTTGGATCAACCCCAACGATCCGAACATCATTTTGCTGGTGAGCGACCAGGGCGCCATCGTCACCGTCAATGGCGGCGCGACGTGGAGCTCCTGGTACAACCAGCCCACCGCGCAGCTTTACCACGCCATCGCCACTAACGAGTTCCCCTATCGCGTGTGCGCCGGACAGCAGGAGAGCGGCTCGGCGTGCGTTTCGAGCCGCGGCAACGACGGCGCCATCACCTTCCGCGAGTGGCATCCTGTGGGCATCATCGAGTACGGCTACGCCGCACCGGACCCGCTTCATCCGGAGATCGTTTACGGCGCCGGCCGCAGCGAGGTCTCGCGATTCGACTGGCGCACCGGACAGGTGCAGAGCGTGACTCCCATCGCGGTGCGCGCTAGCGAATACCGCACGGACCGGACTGAACCGGTGATTTTCTCTCCCGTCGATCCGCACACCATGTATTACGCCGCCAACGTCGTTTTTCGGACTGCCGACGGCGGGCACTCCTGGCAGACCATCAGTCAGGATCTCACGCGCTCGCATCCGGGAATCCCCGCCAGCCTCGGCCATCTCGCCGATAAGGACCCCTACGCCCAGAAGGTGCGCGGCGCGGTCTATGCGCTCGGCCCGTCGTTCAAAAGTGTGAACACGCTGTGGGCGGGAACGGACGACGGCTTGATCTGGGTGACCCGCGACGGCGGCAAGAATTGGAAGAACGTCACGCCGCCCGAGCTCACGCCCTGGAGCAAAGTGACGCAGCTTGTCGCTTCGCACTTCGACGACGAGTCGGCGTATGCGTCCGTCAGCCGCTTCCGCATTGATGATCTCCATCCTTATATTTATCGCACGCACGATGGCGGGAAGACCTGGCAACGCGTAACCAACGGCCTGCCGGTTGACGCTCCGGCCGACTCTGTCCGCGAAGACCCGGTGCGCAAAGGCCTGCTGTTCGCTGGGACCGAGACCAGCGTCTGGGTCTCGTTCGACGATGGCGACCACTGGCAGTCGCTGCAACTGAATCTGCCGCACACTTCCATGCGCGACTTGTGGATTCATGAGAATGATCTGATCGTCGCCACGCACGGGCGGTCGTTCTGGATTCTTGATGATATCAGTCCGCTGCGTCAGCTTTCCGATTCGCTGGCGCGCGGCGACGCGTTTCTTTTCAAGCCCGCGCTGGCCTATCGCGTGCGGCGCGATACCAACACGGACACGCCCCTACCGCCGGACGAACCGCTGGGCAAGAATCCACCCGACGGCGCGATTATTGATTATTGGCTGGCGCAGCCGGCTTCCGGCCCGGCGACGCTCGAAATCCTCGATGCCCAGGGAAAGCTCGTGCGCCGCTACGCAAGCACCGACAAGCCCGAGCCGAGCGAAGCGGAACTGGGCAAGACTCTGGAAGTTCCCGTTTACTGGGTGCGACCGTCGATGATTCTTTCTACCGAACCGGGCATGCACCGTTGGGTGTGGGATTTGCATTACACGCCGCCCAAGTCGGACTCGCATGGCTATCCGATTTCGGCGGTTCCTCGCGACACGCCCCCGGGGCCGTGCGGTCCACGAGCCCTGCCGGGGCAATACACCGTGCGTCTCACCGTCGGCGGCCACACCTACACCGCGCCGCTCACCATCAAGCTGGACCCGCGCGTGAAGACGCCGCCCGCCGGTCTCGAACAGCAGTTCCGGATGGAGATGCGCCTCGCCGAGATGATGGACCGGAACTTCGACTCGACGTTACAGGCGCGCTCAATCCGCGAGCAACTTGCGAAGCTCGCCAAGCAGGCAAACGGCTCAATGGCCGACTCCATCAAAGCGCTGGATAAGAAAGTCGAGGACGTCCTTGGAGCGCGGGGCGGATTCTTCGCCCCGGTTTCGCCGGAAGTAACACTTGAACGCTTGGCCGGCGAACTGGGCGGCCTCTACGGCGGCGTGGACAGCGCCGACGCAGCTCCCACCGCCACGCAGACGAACGCGCTGCCCGGCGTCGAGCGCGACTTCGCGGGCGTGATGAAGCGCTGGGAGGCCATCATGAAAAGCGATTTGCCGGCGCTCAACCGCCAGCTTCGGAGCGCAAGCCTGCCAGGGATTCAACCGGAAAGGAAACCCCAGCCCGAGCCGGAATCGCAGGATGAGCAGTGAAGACAGGTGACAGGTTATAGGGGACAGGTTACAGAGGACAGGTGACAGGGTGCAGGTTATAGAACCTCAACCCTCTCCCCTGGGGAGAGGGGCAGGGGTGAGGGGTCGTTTGCCAGTTTCTTAAGTTCTTCCAAACAGTGAGGGGTGACCGTCGTCCGGCGCTCACACAGCGCCGCTACAACTTAGGTCGTCGATCTAGGTCTTCTGTTTCTTCTCGTTTTCCTGGATTTTCTCGATCACATTGGCCGGGCAGCCCTGCCAATCGGCGACCATGGTGTTGCCGAGGTAGGGAAGATCTTTCACTCCCATCTCGCTTGAGAAGAACCCGCCCACCACCAGATCGCTGAGGTGATTGAAGAAGGCGACGGCGTTTGCATCTTCGGGAGCGGCTTTACCGGGGTAGGCGATACGATTGAGAATCTGTTTCTTCTGAGCTTCTGAACAATCCATGAAATCGTGAGCGAAGAGGCGCTGGCATTCGATGTCGAGCCAGGTAAGGCCGCCGCGAATTTCCGCGAGCAAATTGCCACCCTGGAAGGCGAGCCAGTCGTCGATGAATTCCGGCACGCCCGCCTGCGTGGCGCTGCCGGAGCGCTCGTCGGCGGGAATAATGAGGTCGCTGAGCATGCTGATGGTTTTCCACTCGTGCTCGTCGAGCGCCTGGCGGCGGTAGGCCGTCACGTGCTTGGGGGGCATGGCGCCGGGGTTCGGATACCGCCTTATTTTCTGATCCGCGTCCGCCGCGAGTGGCACCAGCGCCGCGGGCACCGTCGAGATGACTTTCAACAGTTCCCGCCGTCCCATCGCGCCCCTGCTTTTGTCAGGTTCATCCTTCGACATGATGCCTCCGCCTAGATGTTTTGCTTCTTCACCTGGTCTGCGATGTATTCCGACGTGCGCCAGGCCAGCGCCATGATGCTGAGCGTCGGATTCTTGTCCGCATTGCTGACGAACGGCGCGGCATCGGTGATGAAGAGGTTGCTACAATCCCACGCCTGGCAATTGGAATTCAGGACGGAGTTCTTCCGGTCGGCGCCCATCCTGGCCGCGCCGACTTCGTGGATGATTTCTCCGCCTTTCGAAATCCCCCAATTCTCCTCCGGCCCCGGATTGCGGATGACCTCGCCTCCGGCGCCAACAATAATTTCTTGAAATGTCTCGCGTGCGTGGCGGGCTTGCAGGACTTCGTCTTGTGAAAACTTGAAATGAAACTTCAGGACCGGGATTCCCCATTCGTCGACGACGTTCTTATCAATTTCGCAATAGCTATCGTCGTTAGGAATCATTTCGCCGCGGCTCGAGAAGCCCACGAAAGCGCCAAAGATCTTGCGGCAACCACGCTTCAATTCCGCGCCGTACCCGCCTCCCAGAAAGTGCTGGGAGCCGCTCAGAATGCCCGGACCGGGCATGCGCCGCCCGCCGCCAAATTCGATGTGATAACCGCGCGCGAAGGGCATTTGATGGCGAAGTTGCTTCTGATAATTCCACCAGGGCATATAAACGTGCATGCCGCCGACGCCGTCGCAGTTGTGTGGCGGCAAGTCCATGAGGATGGGCAGGAAGCCCACCGAACCGTCCGCCCCCACCGTGTCCATCAGGTAGCGCCCCACCAAGCCGCTGGAATTGGCGAGGCCATTGGGGAAAAGCGTGCTCTTCGAATTGAGCAGAATCCGCGCCGTATCGCAGCAACCCGCCGCCAGCACGACGATCTTTCCGCGGACCTGCACTTCCCGGCGCGTCTTCTTATCGATATAGGAGATGCCGCTGGCCAGCCCATCTGGTCCAACGAGCACTTCGCGCGCCATCGCATCGCAGCGGATTTCCAGGTTGCCGGTGGCCTGCGCGGGCGGAATCAGCACGGTGGGCGAAGAGAAGTTTGACGAGGTGGCGCAGGAACGACCGCATTCCGCGCACTAGTGGCACGCGGGGCGCCCGTTGAGCGGCCGCGTGAGGATCGAAAGACGCGCAGGCACGCAGGGAATCCCGAGCTTCTGGCAGGCTTTCTGAATGACCAGTTCGTAGCAGCGCGGCTTCGGGGGCGGCTGGAATTTTCCGTCGGGTGTATTCTCCAGGCCCTCTTGGCTGCCGAACACTCCGATCAGTTCTTCGGTCTTGTCGTAATAGGGTGCCAGGTCGTCGTAGGTGATCGGCCAATCGAACCCTTTGCCGTCGCGCGAGTAGGGTTTTAAGTCATACGGCCCCATTCGCAGCGAGATTCGTCCCCAGTGGTTCGTTCTCCCGCCTAACATGCGCGAGCGAAACCACGTCCACTCGGTTCCCGGAGCGTTCGTGTAGGGCTCGCCGGGGATCTGCCAGCCGCCCACCGCCGCGTCGTAGTAGCCGAAAATCGTATTCGGTGGGACCGCTCCGCGGTGCGGCGCTTGGTAATTCCAGGCGAACATCTTGGATTGCTTGGAGGTGTCATACCAGCCACCGGCCTCCAACATCAGACATTTGGCCCCGGCCTTGGTCAGAACGTAGGCGGCCATTCCTCCGCCCGCCCCGGAGCCGACGATGATGGCATCGTAGACCTTGGGGCTCTTCTTGATTTGGGGCATGTAGTTCCTCCCTGAGAATGCGGGGTTTCATTTTACTCTAAGTTGAGCAGATTCCGACGATACTTGCACTTCAAGTAGAATACAATTTCACGCTCGGACCCCGGTGTGTCATGCGCGCTCGCGGGCTTGCCCATGATCATCAAGTCGAATCTGCCCGAGAAGCCTCTGCTGGCCTACGACGGCGATTGCAGCTTCTGTCGCCTGTGGGTTGAGCGCTGGAAATCCACCACCGGAGACCGGGTTCGCTACGAACCCTTTCAGCAGGTCGCCAGTCAATTCCCGGAAATCCCCCACGAGGATTTCAGCCGGTCCGTGCAGTTGATTCTCCCTAACGGCGAAGTCTTCACCGCCGCCCACGCGGTCTTCCGGACGTTGACCTTTGCGCGCGGCCACGGCTGGATGCTCTGGTTGTACCTGCACGCGCCGGGCGTGGCGCTCCTCTCCGAGTGGGCCTACGGGTTCGTGGCCCGGCGCCGAAATCCGCTCTATAAGCTGACCCGGCTCTTGTGGGGAGACCATTTCGAACGCCCTAGCTTTGTATTGACGCGCGGGATTTATCTGCGGTTGCTAGGCGTGGTTTACCTGTTTGCGTTTCTCTCCCTGTACACGCAAATCACCGGCTTGATCGGGAGTGATGGATTGGCGCCCGTGGGAAACTTCCTGCAACTTATCCGGGCGAACCTGGGGGCGGAGGGCTATTGGCGGTTTCCGACCCTGTGTTGGCTGAGTTCGAGTGATGCCTTCCTGCATTTCCTTACCCTGGGAGGAGCGCTGCTCGCCGTGCTGGTCATTCTTGATGTCGCTACTCTTCCGGTTTTGATTCTTCTCTGGGCGTTCTATCTTTCCATCAGCACGGTCGGGCAGGACTTTCTCAGCTTCCAGTGGGACGCGCTCCTGCTGGAAGCGGGATTCCTGGCCATCTTCTTTGCTCCCGCGCGCCTCTGGCCGCGCCTTCCTGGGGACACCGCGCCCTCACGTCTTTTCTTGTGGCTGAATCGTTTGCTGCTGTTTCGGTTGATGTTCTCTTCGGGCGCCGTGAAACTCCTGAGTGGCGACGCCACGTGGCGGAACTTTACGGCCCTTGAATACCATTACGAAACGCAGCCTCTGCCCACTCCCGTCGCCTGGTACATGCACTTGCTGCCGGCGTGGTTCCAGATGACCTCGACGGCATTCACGTTGTTTGTCGAGCTCTTCATCCCTTTCCTGATTTTCGCGCCACGCCGGCTGCGCTTTCTGGGCGGAGGGTTGCTGATCCTGCTGCAACTCCTCATCGCGCTCACCGGCAATTACGCTTTCTTCAACCTGCTGACCTTCGCGCTATGCCTGTTGCTCTTCGATGACGCCTTTCTGAGTCGGTGGCTTCCGCATCGCCTGCTCCGTCGTCGGTTTGGAGTTGAAACCGCGAGACCGGAGTCCCGGTTGCGCCGCTGGATGACGGCCCCCGTGGCGGCCTTCGTTCTGGTCGCGGCGCTGACGCAGATGGCGTTGATGTTCCGGGTCGACTGGCTCCCCGCGCCGGCGCTGGAGTTGCAGCAAACGATTGAACCCTTCCGGATCGTCAACTCTTACGGATTATTCGCGGTGATGACCACCTCGCGCCCGGAAATCATCATCGAGGGAAGCAACGACGGCGTAGAGTGGCGCGATTACGAATTCAAGTACAAGCCCGGCGATTTGAAGCGCGCGCCACGCTGGGTAGAGCCGTTCCAACCGCGCCTGGACTGGCAAATGTGGTTCGCGGCCCTGGGCAGCTACCGAGGTGAACCCTGGTTTGCCAGTTTGATGTTCCGGCTATTGCAGGGCTCGCCCGAAGTGTTGGCGCTCTTTGCTTCTAATCCCTTTCCCAATGCGCCACCGCGTTACGTCCGCGCATTGGTTTACGACTATTACCTTACGGACTGGGCTGAACGGCACCCGCAGGGAAAGTGGTGGCGGCGAGAATTGCAGGGAATGTATTTCCCCGTCGCCACGCTCGAGAGGAAACGGTCGGCGCCCGGCATTTGAGAATCCCTCAAGCTGGGCAAGTGGATGCGGAGCCGATGTCCCCCGCGGGCGGCGGCCCGTCTACGTAGACTTTGCCGGCAACCGATGGTAGGCTTGTGCATAATAGGGAGTGACGGACAATGAGCCGTATTTATCGGGTCGAAGCGCACTGGGATTCCGAGGCAGGAGTTTGGGTCGCGGAAAGTGAAGACATTCCCGGCTTGGTCGCAGAGGCCGAGTCAATGAATGCCTTAGTCGAGAAGATACGTGTCTTAGTTCCGGAACTTTTCGAGTTAAACGGCGGGCTGGAACCCGGGCAAAAAGTTGTCAACGTTCTTGTTCGCGCCCATCATGAGGAAACGGCTCTGGTATCCGTGGCATCCTAATGGTGAGCTACACGCCGAAGCTCAAGGAAATTCTTCGCGACCACGGGTGCTATTTTAAGCGTGTTGGCCATGGAGATCACGAAATCTGGTACAGCCCGATTACGCAGCGACATTTCCCTGTAGATCACAAGATTCTATCTCGCCACACCGCCAACGCGGTTCTGAAACAGGCCGGAATTCCCAAACAGTTCTGAGGTTTGTTCCGCCATCAAGACGCAATGAGGAATGCTCCGCTATGCGCGTCGAGTGTCCATAGACTTATGAGCTGGAATTAATCCACAAGCCGAACGCCGTAGCGGGTAAGTCCGGGGCCGGCGGGGCTGGTGCGAACGACGATGCCGCGCTTAACGGTGGGCGCGACGGCGCCCGCCGTCTTCAGGGTGATCAGCAGCGACTCGCCCGGAAGGTAATCCCTGGCGCTGGTGAAGCAGAGCCCGCTTTGCGAAATATTCTCCGAGGTGACGGCTTCCTCGTCTCCGCCCACCGTGGCGATGCGCAGCGGCAATTCCATCTCCGCGCGGGGTTCCTGGCGGCGCTCCTGCTGGGGCGGAGCGATGGGCGGCGCGAAACGCACTCCCGCGTTGGCCAGCCAGCCCCAGAAATCGGCTGGTTGGTCAACACCGAGCATCGTTTCGGTGAAAGTCCACTCCGTCAGTTTGCCGCAAACACTGCACGACCGCGCGAGCTGCCAGGCGGAAGTGAGGCTTCGAAATTCCCCCGCCGACAACCCCGACCAGAGGCGCTGGTGACACTCCAGGCATTCAAGCTCCACGCTGATGAGCGGAGTGCCTCGGTTCCCAGTGGCGGGTTTCATGATTCTCATCCTTGTTCAAGCCGAGCGGGAGCACAGACCGTCTCCCGGCGGGGGCTCAGACCTGCTAGGGTTTTATTGACTGCGTAACATTAGTCCCTGATTACCAGCATGGCAAGAGAGTCTCGGCGGTCGTCCTCTCTTTGACATCCCCGCGCGGCGGGCGATAATGGATTGAGGAGACGTTGATGAATTCCGCGCTGGCGAACAAAGCGGAGGCGCTGCCGGTCCAGCCGGGCGTCTACATTTTCAAGGATGAGGCGGGGCAGCCGATCTACGTCGGCAAGGCGAAATCCCTGCGCCACCGCGTGCGGTCGTACTTCCAGGAGGCGCGCCCCTCCGACGAGAAGCGCGACCGCATGCTCGAAGTCGCCCAGGACCTCGAGACCATCCTCGTCGACAACGAGCACGAGGCGATGGCGCTCGAGAACAACCTCATCAAGCGCTTCAAGCCGCGATACAACGTCCTGCTGCGCGACGATAAGACGTATCCCCATATCAAGCTCACCGCTTCCGAGCGCAATCCGCGTGTCTACGTCACGCGCCGCGTGAAGAAGGACGGGTCGATTTATTACGGCCCGTACTTTCCCGCCAGCCTCGCCTACCGGATCGCGGACCTCATCCATCGCTGCTTCCTGGTGCCCTCCTGCCATGTGGATCTGACGCGCACCTATCCGCGTCCCTGCCTGCAGTATTACATCAAGCGATGCCAGGGGCCGTGCGTCGAGGGATTGACCACCCCGGAGAAATACGCGGAAGCGGTGCGGCAGGTACGCTGGCTGCTGGAAGGGCGCGAGAGCGAATTGGTGCGTGACCTCCACGAAGCCATGATCAAGGCGTCCGAAACCGAGCAATACGAAGACGCCGCGCGCTACCGCGACATGGTCAGCACCCTCGAGCAAATCCGCGAGCGCCAGAAAATGGCAACGTCGCGCGGGGAGGACTGCGACATCTTCGGCTTCCACCAGGAAGGGCCGCTCGTGGCCGTGAACCTCTTCCACCTGCGCGGCGGCCGGGTCGTTGACCGGCGAGAATTCTTCTGGGAAGACCTGGTGGAATTCCAGGTGGATGAGCTTTTCTCCGCGCTGCTCAAACAGCTTTACCTCGACCAGCAATACCTGCCGGGCGAGATTCACGTGCCGGTGGACTTCGATGATCGGGCACTGCTCGAAGAACATCTGTCGAAAGCGCGAGGGAGTCGTGTCGATATTCTGACGCCGCAGGCGGGGCGCAAGCGCGCTATGCTGGAACTCGTCGCCAAAAATGCCCGCCACTCCTTCGAGCGGCGATTCCGGATTCAGCAACCCCAGGCGCGCGAACTCTTGCAGAACCTCGCGGAAACACTCGATCTGCCCAAGCCCCCGACTCGTATCGAGTGCTTCGACGTCTCGCACATTCAAGGCAGCGATATCGTCGCCTCCATGGTGGTGTGGGAAAACGAGGGCATGAAGAAATCGGATTACCGCAAGTTCATTATCCAGACCGTTACCCAGAACGATGATTTCGCCAGCATGCGCGAGGTCGTGACGCGTCGCTATCGGCGCGTGCTCGAAGAAAAGAAACTCCTGCCCGGCCTGGTCCTGATCGACGGAGGCATCGGCCAGTTGCGCGCCGCGGCTTCGGCGCTGGAAGCGCTCGGAATCATCAATCAACCGCTGGCGAGCATCGCCAAAAAAGAGGAAATCCTTTACATCTACGGCAAGGAGCAGGAACCGATTGCCCTGGACCACCACTCGCCCGTCCTCCACCTGGTCCAGCAGGTGCGCGACGAGGCGCACCGCTTCGCGATCACTTTTCACCGCCAGCGCCGCCAGAAACGCGAACTAACCACCGACCTGCTCAAGATCCCGGGGATCGGGGAAAGAACCGCCCGGAAGCTGCTCGCCCACTTCGGCAGCGTCACCGCCCTCAAGGACCTCTCGCCAGAGGAATTGAGCCAATTCGTCAGCCCCTCCCAGGCGCGGCGAATTCGTGAGTTTCTGGGCGGTGTGTAACCTCTCGAATTAATGAGCCGTCCAGTCGGTCTAATAATAATCTTTTGCCTATGTGTAATTTTGCCTTGCATGCCCTTGATCTTGGTGATAGACTGGCACCTTGAATTACGGAGGTGCCTTATGGCCGAATGTGGAGTGGGAACCAAAGTTAGTTTCTTTCTGGCAGGTATGGGGATTGGTGCTGTCGTGATGCTTCTCTTCGCTCCCAAGTCGGGGGAGGAGACACGGAAGTACATCTCCGACAAGGCTGGTGAAGGTCGCGACTACGTTGCCGCGAGGGGCCGTGAGCTTCGCAAGCAAGCGGAGGGGATCGTGGACCGCGGCAAGGAAGTGGTGACGAAGCAGAAGGAGCGTCTGGCCGAAGCCCTGGGCAGCTAGGGTCGCGGCTTGGGCGCATTTGCGATGGACGCGGAGGTTAGCGATGAGCGAAGACAACGGAGCTTCGAAGGTAGGTTTCTTCCTGGCAGGTCTGGGTATCGGTGCCATCCTGGCTTTACTCTTTGCTCCCAAGTCGGGCAAGGAAACTCGCGATTATCTTGCCCAGAAGGCGGAAGACGGGCGGGACTTCGTCAAGACCAAGTCCGAAGAGTTGCGGAACAAAGCGGAGGAAGCTGTCGAGAAGGGGCGAGATCTGGTCACCCGCCAGAAGGAACTGCTCTCGGCGGCGCTGGAGGCCGGCAAGCAGGCTTACCAGGAGGAGAAAGCGAAGGCGAAAGCGAATCCCTGAAGCGGTAGCACGGCGGGTAGGCAAATCATGGAGCAAAACACTGGGCTGACCGTCGCTCTGATTCTTGTCGCGATCGCGGTCTTGATGCAAGCCGCGGCGATGCTGGGAATCTGGCTCACGATTCGCAAAATCCCCGAGCAGATCGAGGGCGTGCGCACGGACGTCAAGCAGCGCCTCGACCCGCTCAGCCAGTCCGTGCTGGAGATCGTCACCAACTCGCGCGAGCCGCTCCGCAACATCACCACCAACCTGGCGGAGGTCAGCCGGACGTTGCGCGACCGCACCGCCAACGTGGACGCAGTGGTGGCGGACCTGGTGGACAAGAGCCGCCTCCAGATCATTCGCGTTGACCAGTTGGTGACCGAACTGGTCGCGAAGGTGGATACCACCGCCGATGCGGTCCAGCGCGGGGTCCTGGGGCCGCTGCGGGAAGTTTCGGCGGTGATCAAGGGCGTGCGCTCGGGAATAGACTTCCTGTTTTCGCGCCGCCGCGTCAGCAACGTGAGCGAAGCGACGCAGGACGAACAACTGTTTATTTGACGGACTGCCCCGAAGGGCGCGGCGCGAGCCGGCTTTGGAAGCCGACGGTGGATTTTTGTCTCCGGCGGCAGGTCCGGTCAGTGGCAGTTCAGGTTGCTTCTCGCCTGCCGCTTCCCCTTTCATGATTCCAATTCCAAACGGTAGCGCACGGAGCAGTCGCGCTCGCGCCTCGAAGCGCGCCGCGAGCGTTTCTGCGGTGGCGGTGTTCGCGCGCGTTCCGGCGCCGGAAAAGGTCAAGACGCGGCTGATTCCCTTGCTCGGCGCCGCGGGCGCCGCGGGGTTGCACGCCGCGCTCCTCCAAGACACACTCCACAAAGTCAGTCCCTTCCGGGCTTCCGCGGCGCGCTATCTTTATTTGCAGGGAAGCCGACACTTCCTGGCCCCTGCGGGGTACAAAATCGCGCCCCAGCGCGGCGCGGACCTGGGGGCGCGCCTGGGCCACGCATTCGAGCAGCTTCTGAAACGCCATGTATCCGCCATCGTCATCGGCACCGATTCGCCACTATTGCCCGTGCGGGCGCTTGGTACGGCGCTGGGCGAATTGCGCGTCTGCGATGCGGTGCTCGGACCGTGTCCGGATGGCGGATATTACCTGCTGGGCCTGCGGCGATACGAGGGTGGTCTTTTGCGGGGCATCCGCTGGGGAACGCGCTTCGCCTTCCGCGACACGCTACGCAATCTGCTTCGCCGCCAGTACTGCTGCTCGATTCTCGAACCCTGCCCCGACGTCGATCGTCCCCATGACGTCCTCAACCTCAGGGAACGCCTGTCGCGCGACGCCGCCGCGCGTCGCCTGGCGCCCGCAACCTGGCGCTTCCTGCGCGCGTGGACTGGCACCAATTTGACTCCAGATCAAAAGTATTGCACCGCGGTGAGCAGCGCCCGAGGGTGATTCTCTGTGTCCTCTGTGCCTCTCGAGTGTTCACACAGAGAGCACTGAGAGTCTCCGTGGCCTCTGTGTTCATTCTTCTTCTAACCACAGATTGGTATGACGCGGTCGGCAAGTAATCTGCTTGCACAGG
>JAIQGA010000120.1 GCA_020072925.1 Terriglobia bacterium
ACGAATAACCCAGCGACCAGCAGGACCGGGAGCAATTGAAGCATTCTCTTGTTCATGGCAATACGTCCTTCTCTTTTTTTTTTTTGTAGCGGCGCTCTATGAGCGCCGTCTTTGGACTGCGGCGGCTTATCCCGACCCCGGCCGGGACGGGGCCGCCGCTTTGTATGACGAGATCAGCGTTCGCAGCGGTCATCCCCGCGGAAGCGGGGATCCAAGGCCACAGTGCTATTGGCTCACCGCCGATGAGTTTGCGCTCAGCTCGCCCGTGGCGAGTTCGAGCGCGGCGTAACTCAAGCGATGGTCGAAAACCGCATCCAGATAATTCTTTTGCGCGGCGGTGTTGGCCGTCTCCACGCGGAGGAGATCGGTGATCGTGGCCAGTCCCGCCTCGTAGCGATTCTGAACGATGCGCAGGCTCTCGGCAGCCTCGGAGCGCGCCGCGCGTGAGACTTCCACGCGTTGCTGCGCTGTGCTCAGGTTGAGATAGGCCTCGCGCACCTGGAGGCGCACTCCCGCCGCCATCTGGGCCACCTGGGCATCAGCCTGGCGTTGGCGAGCCGCGGCCGCGGCCAGCCGCGCGCGCCGCGCGCCGCCGTCGAAAACGTTGAAATTCAGACTCGCACCCAGCGCCCAGTTGTTCCCGCCGCGCGCCGCGAAGGTCTGGTTGTCTTCTTCCCAGGAGCTGAACAGGCTCACCGTAGGCAGGAATTCCGCGCGTGCCTTGCGTGTGCCGTTTTCCGCGCGCTGGCGGCCCAAACCCACCTCGAGGTAATCCGGGCGCAGCGTCAGGGCGCGCTGCTGGCGTTCTGCGAGCGCCCCCGCGTCCAGGGCGGTCTCCGCCAGGGTACCCTCCACCGGCTGGGTAGAGTCTTCGGGCAGTCCCATTTCCACGTTCAACGCGGCATGGGCCAGCGCCACGGCGTTCTGTGCCTGGAGCAAATCCTGCTGCGCCTGCGCGAGTTGCACCTTGGCGCTGAGCAGGTCCGAGGGGACCGCCAGCCCCTGGTCCTGCCGCGCCTGGGCGCGCGCCAGGTCCGCCTTGGTCATGGCAACGGAGGCCTCCGCCACGCGCACGTTCTCGCGCGCCAGCAGTTCGTTGAGATACGCCTTCACCACGTCATAGACCACTTCCTGGCGAGTCCGCTGGCGCTCCTGCGCGGCGCTCGCGGCGTTCAAGCGCGCGTCGCGAACGCGGCGGCCCGTCTGGCCCGCGTCGAAGAGCGGCAGGCTCGCGGTGAACTGCGTGCGGAAGTTGTCGAGGGGCGTGGGCGTGTTGAGCGTGTTCAGCGCAAAATCGCCGGCGATGAATTGCCTCTGTGTCAGCAAGCTTCCAAAAACATAAACCGGATTATTGCTGCGCGTGAAGTTCTCGGAGAAACCGACTTGCGGCAAATGCGCCGCGCGCGCCTCCGCGATACCTTTTTCGACCGCCTCGGCATAGGCGTTCGCGGCCTGCACGGCAGGGTTCTTTTCGAGCGCGATGCGGACCGCCTCTTGGAGCGTCAGGGTTCCCGAGTTCTCGCCGGGTTGCGCCGTGGACGAATCGCTCGGTGGCGTTGTCTGGGCAACCAGCGTCACGGCGCTTAACAACAGAACGGTAAGAGACAAAAGAGAACGTTTCATGGCCGATGCCTCAAGCAGCAGCCTGCGAGGCCGCTTCCGGGAGGATTTCAAAAGTGCTCACAATTTTCGCTGTCTTCGAGATCATTGCGCCCACGGAGCAGTACTTGGTCTCCGAAAGCTCGATGGCCCGCTTCACCGCGTTGGGATCGATTTGCCCGCGCAGGCGGTGCACGATCTCCACGCGCGTGAAGTAAGTCGGGGGCTCGGGCTGCTGCTCGGCGCGCACCACAATCTCATAGCCCGTGACGCGCTGGCGCTTCTTGCGCAGAATGCTGATGACATCAAAGGCCGTGCAGCCGCCCAGCGCCAGGAGCGCCAGTTCGATGGGCTTCGCGCCCGTGTGGCCGTCGGCGTCGTCGATGACCAGTGCGTGGCCCGTGCCCGATTGCGCCACGAATTGGCGTCCCGTGCCCTCCACGCTGATCAGTTGCAGTTTCCCTTCAATCATCATGCACCTCAATTCTCCAGCCCGTCCGGTTCGCGAGCGGGCGCCGGACGCGCCGGCAACCACTCGTCGGAAGGCTTGGACAAAAATGTTTCGAACTCTTTCATGGCCTGTTCGAAGATGCGCTCGGCTTCCGCGGTGGTGCGGCCCGCCACCTGCCAGTAATCCCAGCCAGCCGCCATGCAAGCCGACTCGGGGTAGGCCGTGAAGTAGTGGTCCACAATCGAGGGACCGAAGCGCTCGTACCGCTCGGCGAAACGCGCGAAGAGCATCGCGTCAAGAGCAAAACGTTCGGCCAGTTCGCGGCGCGCCGCGCGCGCGGCTTCAACCATACCGCACCGCGAAAAGACCATTCGCACAATCAGGCGAAGCAGGTTCAACCGTTCGGTGAAGTGGCCCTCGCTGACCCGCAAGTCCTGACCGGAGGGCGCGACATCCCAACCCGCACCTTGCAAGCGCCAGATCACCAGGCGCGCGAACACTTCAAGATCAACCACCGCCACGGCGTGGCGCGTCCCGCGCTCGAGTTCCTGCGCGCTGGCGCCCGCCCACTGCCGGACGGGGGCGATGCCCTCCAGCTCATACGACGCTTCGGAACTCAGATAAACCGCGCGCGTCCGCTCAAGGTGGGGAATGCGCGCGCCGAGGCTTTGGATGTCGTTGGTCTCTCCCGGTTGATTCCCGTCGCGGGGGTCGGCCAAGACCACTGCATAGTAGCCCTCTTCAATCTTTTCGATCTCGGCCTCGCCGGCGCGCGCGGGCGTCGCAAGCAATCGGAACCAAGCTGCCTCGATCTCTTTATCGGCTCGCATCTTTCCTTCCTCGCGGGAATAAATGCACTTGGCGGGAAAGGGTAACAGAGAATTTTCGGGGCAGTTTTGGCGGCCAGGCGATTACATGTTAATTTTAGGCAGATCAAGGGGTTAGAGGTAACTGCGACTGCCGCACTTCCTGGGAGTAGGTTGACACGCGCGTACCCATCAACTCGGACGCGGACACCGTCCGAGCAAGGCAGATGGGTTGCGTCCTGGCGGCGCAACTCGGCTTTGTGTCCGGCGATTTGACTCTAGTGTCCCTGGCGATCTCCGAATACGCAAAGACCGGGTAGACCGTCGCTTGGCGCCATCCTTGCCTTGGCGTCGGGCCCTCACCCCAGAGGAGAGACTGGGGTCAGGGTGAGACTGACCCCAGTCGATTGAAAGGGAGAGGGTTGTCGTCAGGAAGGTTCTATGTCGGAAACATGGATCGTATTACTCGAACTGTCGAGAGTCCCGATCACTTTCACATTTTTCCCATCGAATTGTTTGGCCTTGTCCTCGTTGTCGAGTTTGTAATTGGTATTGCTCGACATATCCTGCAAGACGTAGTGCCCGTCGACTTGAGCGATCTTTCCCGTAAAGGTTTGTGCCTCTTGTTTGTCTTCCGAACTGGGCGGGGCTTGTTCCTGCTGGGCGATCGTCGCGGAATTTCGAGCGAAGGCACGCGCGGGCGTCGAGCGAGTTACTCCTACGAGCAGGCCCAACGCCAAAAGAACTGCCAAGATCCCAACCTTCTTCATATGCTTTCGTACCTCCTTGGATTTGAGCCAGTCGGGTCTGCCGAAGGATTGTCGCCACCCGCGACCGTGACCCTGCCAACTCATGCGCGAGTGAAAAGCAAGATAGACACCAAGGATGCGGGACTACTCACGGCGCCACCGATTGCCGTAACGCAGTGAGGTCCAAGGGCCTTCCCCTTTCCAGGAATTTGTGCGCGGTTGGCAGGGGCATTGCTCACTTGTAGCAATTTTTTCCGCAACCGGGATAGATTTACGCGGTCAATCCTGTTGCCGGCGCCTGTGGCAGTCCAGAATGGCAAGTACGGCGGAGGGCACGGAAGCAGTCGCCGCCGCACGTTACAGGGCTGCGTTACCTAGGCTCTACTGAATTCGCGCTGTGACGATTTCGTACGGCTTGAGCGTCAGCTTCAGCGAATTCCCTTCCATCCGCAGCGGTTCCAAATCATCTTCGACCGCATTGCACAGTGCCGCAGCGTGAGGCGAGGTGCGGGAAAACCGCACGGTCGCGGTGGTCGCGCGTCCGCCGATTTCCGCCACGCGCAGGATCGTTCCTTTCCCGTCCTCCGCCAACTTCCAGGTCATCAGCGCCACATTGGGCTGATCGATCTCGAGGAAACCGGCGCCTTCCGGTGGCAACGGTCGCGGGGGATTGCCGACCTTATCTTGCCCAACCACGTAGTCGACCTCGGCGGGACGCATTTCGGTCCAGCCGAGCCGCGTCAGCGCCTCCGGATTGAATTTCACTGCGCTGGTGACCACGTACCGGAAAACGAAGTCGCCGCCCTGCGCGGCGCGATAATTCGTGTCCCAATAATTATTCATCACGTACGAAAAGAGAGTCGAACTCTTGGGCTCGAATTTTTGCGGCCAGGCGCCGCGGTTGATGTCGCCGAAGCTCGCCAGTGGTGCGTCCAGAGGCACGACGCCGACCGCGAGTTGATCATCGTGCACCGCCATCCAGTATTGAATGTTGAACCACTCCAGGCTGGCACCTTTCAGCAGGCCGCTCGCCGGGTCAACCCAGCCCACCTGTGTGGCGTAGGCGAACTTGGGTGTTTCCGCAGCCACAGGAAAGGCAAAATAGATGCCTTCCTTCGCTTCGACGGAGTCCTTCCGAACGCGGTTGATGAATTCGATCTTCTTTTCCCCGTCAAACAACAGAATTTCGGTCGCGATTTGCGGAGTGTTGGTGTCGCGGCTGTGCAGGCGGATGGACTGTCCAAAAGGCGTGTGGGTCACCTGCACAATCTCGCCGCCCTGCGCGGGATGAACCGTCAGTTCCGCCAGCGGCCAGGTTTTGATGGGACGCATGAGTTGCGTGTCCCCGCCGCCTCCGGTGACGTAGAGATACTGGTCGAACTTGTAGGGGCTGCGGGTATCGACGATCTCGCGGTTCAATTCTTTATCCCAGATGCTCTTGACCGCGCCGCTCGCCGCATCAAGAGTAATGCGGTAATAGGCATTTTCCACGACGGGTTCCTGCGTGCTCGCGGGCGTCGCGGGGGCGGCGGGGCCCGTCTCCGGGTTACTGATCGCATGGCACTTGTATCCCACGGCGGGAAGGTCGCGCGCCAGGAAGCGCACGTGCAGGAAACCGGGCTTCTGCCAGAGCACTTCGAAGGGCACGTCCTCATTCGTCGTCAAGTCTTTGAGGCCCGCGCGGTCGAACAGGTCCGTCTCCACCAGCGCGCTCCGGCGCCAGGCGAGCGAATTGAAGACCACGAGCGTATTGGCGGGAACGTGAATCTGGTCTGCAAGCTGGCTCAGGGAGCGATTGGTAACGTCGTCGATTTCGAGGCGCGCGGCCGTCGCGCGGCTGTCTTTGACCTCCAGTTGCTTCAGAGTTTCCACGTGGTCGGGCATGGTGATCGAATTCCAGGAAGCCCAGGTGTGCTCGGCAAAGAGCACGATGTTTTGCCAGATGTCTTTCACCTCTTCGCGCGGCGGAGCGAGCGCGGGGTCGAGCGCATGGGTCAGCGTCGAGAGGACCTCCATGGAAAGCGCCCGGTTCTGGTTCTCGCGGTCTTCCGTGACGTAATAGGCGTCGCTGCCCACGCCGTCCTCCCAGTAGGGACCGCCGTCTCCTTTGAACGTGGGAAGCTCACTGCCGTAGTGCTCGTCGATATACTTGAAGAAATCGATGAAGGTGGCGTATTTGAGGTGAGGGTAAGCGTATTCTTTCGCCCAGCTATTCACAAATGTGGCGGTGCCGGGGACCAGGTCCGTGTTCTCCACTTGCGTGCCGTAAACCAGGACAGCGTCCGGCTTGTAGTCAGGATGCGAATAGGCCTGAAGAAATACAGGGAGCGAGTCGCGCCCCGCGGCAAGTACCGGAGGCAATCCGAACAGGCTCTGGACTTGCATGTAATGGCGTGAATACCAGAACAGCACTTTCTTCCCGTCCGGCCCTTCCCACCAGAACGGCGATTTCTCATTCCAGCGTCCATAGGGGAGGAAGGGCGCGCGCCAGTTGTTACCCGCGGCAACGAAATACCGTACTCCCGCGCTGGCCAGCACGGAGGGATAGGCCCCAGTGTACGACGGCACGTCGGTGATGTTGGCGTATTGGAAAGGCAGGTTGTACTCGCGCGCCATGGCCTTCGAGGGGTAGAGGGAGCGGAAGAGCGTTTCGAGCGAGGCGTACCCGGTCAGAAGATTGCAGTCCTGAACGGGCAGGTCGATCTTGCCCTGGCGAATCAGATCGAGTATCTCGTCTTGCTTTTCTTTCGAGCGGGTCAGCAGGAATTGTTCCAGGTTCCAGGAAGCATCCATGGAAAAGCGAAAATCCGGATTCTCCCGGACAAACTCGGCGGCCTGGCTCAAAACGCGCGGCTGCGTCTCCGCAACTTTCCCCTGATAGTCCGTGTACCCCACATCCAGGTGCGTGTGCGGAACCACGTAGACGGTCCATTTCCGCGCCGGCTCGAGCGTCACGTCGAACGTACGAGCCGTGCCCGCCTGCACGCTCAGGCGGCCTTTTTCCGCGCCGGCCCATTCCGGGACTTCGAAGACGGCTCGCTGCTCTCCAAAAGCGAAATCGGGAGAGAGGTTGGCCTCGTATTTCCGGCCCCCGAAATCGAGCCGCGCCTCGCCTCGCGCCACCTTGCGGTTCAATTGAATGATTGCCTCCACCTCTTCCACAAGCCCGTTGCCCTTCTGCCGGTAGAAAACCGTCGGGGAGACCGTAGCCTTGATTTCACCGGGCGAATATTTCTTGCCGGGATCTTCATCCAGACGCAGCGCGTCCCAAAAAATCCCGGAGATCCCTACGCCGACCGTCCCGTAGGAGCTTTCCGGCGCCGAAGGATCATCCACGCAGGTCAGCACGAGTTTGTTTTCTCCCTGCTTCAAAGAACTTGTAGGAAGGTCCATGTCCACCTGCTGAAACGAGTATTGCGGGATAAACGCCACGGGGAAATTGCCCAGATCGTAACTGAGCGTGGGGCGGAGGTAAATCATGCCGCGCTCTCCGTTGATCTCAACCCGCAGATTGGGCCGGCGCGGCATGTACGGCAACATCGCCAGGGTCAGCGTGTAAAGGCCTCGCGGCGCGTGGTCCAACGTGAAGAGGACCGTAAAAGGATGCTCGCGCCCTCCGGCCAGCCCATTCGCCGAACCCGGCTGGAAACCTGGCCAATCCTTCTTCCAGTCGCTCTGCCCCGCACGATAGACGGGGTCGGCGCGGAGTTCAGAAGTTGGGGCGATGCCGAAGCTCGCACCGAAATCTTCCGAGGATTGATCAAAGTTGCCGATTTGCCACAGCGTTTTGGACTGGGCATGGCCCGGAACAGCGCCGAATGCGCAAGCCAGGACAAGCGCCATGAAAGCGGAACTTCCCACGCGCACGTTTCGCATGATGCCCCCTCATCTGCAGATGTAATACCCAGGTTGGAACGACACTAAAAACGTCCGTATTGCCGGTACGCATCGACCGGATGGGCGCCTTGCAAGATGGCTTTCCGCACGAGGTTTTCCGTGTGGACGACTTCTTCCGTTTTCTCGAGGACCTGCCGAGTAATGGCGCGCGGGATCACCAACACCCCGTCCTTGTCGCCCACGATAAAGTCTCCGCGGTAAATTGCGACCTTGCCAATCTGAACGGTGTGCCCGTGCTTCGTCAGTTTCCAGCGGCCCATGACGTCGCGCGGCGTCCGATACCGGCAAAACACCGGAAAACCTAGCTTCAGGATGTAGTCGATGTCGCGCGCGCCGCCGTCAATCACCGCGCCGCGCGCGCCGCGGAATTTGGCGGCCTCAGACGACAGCTCGCCGATGTGGGCGCTCACGTCGTCGTGCGGCTGCGTCACGATGACGTCGCCCGGCTTCAGGTCGCCCAGCATCTTGAGAATGGGAATGAAGATTTCTTCCGGGTCGAGGCTTTCGGTGGGCTCACCTTCCACGGGCATCGCCACGCCCGCCACGCGGTGCTCGAGCGTCAGGCCCTGAATGTTGGAGGGCAGCGACTGTTCCCGGTAGCCCATCTCGTCCAGGACGTCCGAGATGGCGCCCGTGTAAACCGCGGCGAAGCGCCCGCAGAAATCATCCACATCAAAATCGACCGCGGGGTTCGAGTTGTCGCGCATGCGTCGAGTCTCTCTGAGTCGTGAAACCGATTCACACCAGACCGGTGTTCTCAAGTCCGGTGGCGGGCAGCGGCACGGGCTGCGGGCGGCCGCTCCCCTGGAGGAGGATTTCGTCCTTGGCCAATCGAATATCCTTGAGGTCTCCAAAATCCGTCGGGACCTCCGCCAGGAAGCTCAGGTAGTGGACGGTCTTCTTTGCGCGCGCGGGCACCATCGAAAAGGTTGGCGCGCCGAATAAGGGCGCCACCGCGAACGCTTCGCGGCGCCCGACGGGCGAGGGCGTCGAGCCGAACTCCAACCCGCGCGACTGGCACTTGCCGCTCCAGGGACTCTCGGTTCTCGCCTTGTTCTCCTCCCAGATCGCCACCCAGGGGAAGTCTTCGCGCCGGAAGCAGTAGCCCATCAGAAGACGGTGTGGCTGGTTGAGCGCGGCGACGAACTCGATCTCGCGTTGCGGATCCAACAGTGCCGACGCAACATATCCCAATCCTTCGTGCACGAAGGGCTGAGTCAAATCGACCCTTCCGCCGGATTCCGCCGGGGCGAAGGGCCACTGAAAATCCTGCCCGGAGGCGAGCAGCGCTTTGCCTTCGTAGCCATGCGGAAAAGTTCGGCCTTTGGTCGCAGGGATGGTGATGCGGCTGGCATTGTGCTCGAGAAACGGTGGCCCCAGCGTGACGTGCTGCGTCCAGTGAAAGAAGTGGTCCATTTTCCTCTGGTTGGTCACGGTTTCCTGCAGGTAGATGACGGATTCGCCACTGCGCAGGCGAATTTCCCGCTGGAACTGTAAGCCGGCCAGGGGCAAATCCGCGGCGAGTGTGAGGCTGGATTCGCTCGCACTGCGGACCAGCCTGGTCCTGCGCCATCTGGCCGAGGGCGCTTCGCCGTGGATCGACAGGCCCTGCGCGGCCTCTTCGTCCGAAGGCCCGCCAAAATAATCGAGGCAAATGTTGTGCCCGCTGATGCCTGCGATCATCCGACCGGTGGCGGGCGAACCGTATTGCGCGGCGTGAAGCGCCGGGCGATAACGGTAGGGCTCGATCGTCTTCCATGGCGGGACCCACAGCGGGTTGAGCGTCGGCCGACCGCTGCTCTCCAGGAAGCGAAACTCGGCGAGATGGCCTCCGCCGAGAAAAGTCACGAGCTGCACGAGGTCGTTATGCAATATGTACGCTTCGCGGTCATGCCATTTCGTTCTGGTGCATCCGGGCTGATTGGTTTTTGTCATGTCATTACCTACACTTTCACCGCTCCCGTTCCCGATTCTTGAAACGCCATGCCACCCGCCGGCACGAGCAGGCCGCCGTCCACTGCCACGGCCGCGCCGGTCATGAAGGAAGCGAGGTCGCTGGCCAGGAATACGATGACGTGCGCCACCTCTTCCGGCTTCCCCATCTTGCCGCGCGCGTGGAGCCGGTCGCAGGCCTCGCGGACCCGCTCGGGATGCGGGTCCAGCGCGATCGCGCCCCGCAACAGCGGGGTGTCAATCGCGCCCGGCATCACCAAATTCGCGCGGATGTTCTGTTTGGCGTAATCGAGCGCGATGCAGCGGGTCAGGCCCAGCAGGCCGTGCTTGCTGACCACATAGTGCACGGAGTTCCGCATCGCCGTGACCGACTGCACCGAGCCTGTAATGACCACCGCGCCGCCACCGCGCCGGAGCATTTCCGGGATCACGTATTTCGCCATCAAAAACGCGCCTTTCAGATTGATGCCGAGCACTTCGTCCCATTCTTCCTCGCTACAGGTGGTCGCGGTAGCATAACGCTGAATGCCCGCGTTGTTCACCAAAATATCGATTCCACCCAGCCGGGCCACAATCTCGGCGACGCCTTGCTCGACCTGCGCGCGCTGGCTCACGTCCACGCGGACGAACTCACTGGTCGCGCCCTGGCGGCGCAGATCCTCGACCACGCGCCCGCCCGTTTTCACGTCCACGTCCACGACCGCGACGGCGGCGCCTCGTTCCGCAAATTCCTGGCAACACGCCAGGCCGATTCCCGAAGCTCCTCCGGTCACAACCGCAATTTTCCCCTTAAAATCCATACGGAGTTGGTCCGCTCCCTTCCCCCAGCTTGCGCCGCGAGCTACGGCTCATGATGATCCGCGGGCCCTGGCGCGCGGCTTTCTTTCTGCGCCGACTGCAAGCGCTCGGACACTGCAAACTCGCTCTGAGCTTCCTCGGTGCGGTGCAGCTTCCCGAGGGTCTGGCCCAAAAGATAATGAAAGCGCGGGTTCTCCGGGTCCGCTTTGACCAGCCGTTCGAGCGCCGGCAGGGCGTCGGCGGGCTTGCCCTGTTGCACCATGATTTGCGCGAAGACCTCATTCGCCGCCAAATTCGCTGGGTCGCGAGCGAGGGCGCGCGTCGCGTACGGCAAGGCCTCGTCCGCGCGGCCGGCCTGAAGCGCCAGGCGGCCCAACAGAGCGTTGGCCTCGGGGTTTTGCGCGTCGCGCTGCAACACCTGCTCCAGATCTTTTCGCGCCTCCTCTGTCTGGCCCAACTCAAGATTAACTCGCGCCAGAGAGAGCCGCGCGCTGGAGCTTTGAGGACTCAACCGCAGGCACTCGTGATAAGCCTGCTGCGCATCGCGCTCACGATGCTGGCGGAGATACAGATCCCCGAAAGTCTCCCACACGCTGGCGTCCTGCGGATGGCGCTCCCGCGCGGACGACAGGATTTGTTGCGCGCGCTCGAAGTTTCCGGCACGAATCAGCTCCTTTGCCAGAGCACAGGCTATGTCGGTCCGCTCCGGCGCTTTTTGATGCGCCTCGGCCAGCCAGTCGAGCGCCGCCGCGTGCTTCCCCTGCGTCGCGGCATCGAGCCCCAGGCGCAAATACGCGTCCGGGTTCGCGGGGTCCAAGCGCAAGGCATCCTGGCAAGCCTGCCGCGCCTGCTCGAAGCGCCCGAGCTGCGAGTACGCGGCGCCCAGGTTAAGCTCCGCGGCGGCGTCGCGTTCCCCGGCAGGAATCGCCTCAAACTGCCCCGCCGCCATGGCGTATTCGCCGTGCTCGCCCAAAAGTACGCCGAGCGTAAAATGAATCCTCGGGTCGGTCCCCGCCGCTTCCGCCACGCGCAGGGCTACCCGGCGGCCGGAGTCATTCTTTCCCGCCCCGAAATACGCTTCCGCCAGTTCCAGCAGCGAGACCGCGTCCTGCGATTCCTCGACGCGCGCCGCCTGGAAGCACTGAAGGGCGCGCTCGTACCGTTTCTTATTAAGGTAGAGAGTACCCAGATTAAGATTCACTACTTTATTACCAGGCTCAATTTTCAGAACCCGCTCGAATTCTGCTTCGCCCTCCGAGGCATTCCCGGAGCGCATCAAGCTCGCGGCAAGGTGATTGTGGAAACCGGGGTTCCGGGGCTCGAGGGCCAGGGCCGTGCGGTAGGCGGCCTGAGCCTTGTCGAACTGCCCGGAGAAGTCGTAGGTCATCCCCAGCGTATCGAAGATTGCCGCCGTCCGCGGGCACGCACGACTGGCCGCCAAAAGCACCGTCTGGGCTTCCTGAAACTGCCGTCGTCCGAGCAACTCCTGGCCTTTCGCGAGTGAGGCGGCGCAGGTTGGAGAGTCGACACCTGCAGCGGCGGCGCTTGCTCCCAGAAGAAGGAAAGCTAGGCCCGGCAGGCCGCTGCCGACTCTCCTTCCAGACTGTGCGGGCCAACGCATGTTGAAACCTAGACCAAACTGCTTAGAAACGAACAGCACTGTCATCCTGAGCAAAGCGAAGGATCTCCGCATTTGCCGGACAGGAAAATGCCGGGATTCTTCGCTTCGCTCAGAATGACAGGGAAGGAGGTTTACTCAGCACTCCCTCATTGACTGGGTTTCGAGAGCACCACGAGCGCCTGGGTCAGAGCATTGCGGCGGAATTCGCGGTCCTCCTCCGCGGTCGTCTCCTTGACGCGCGCAAAATACTCTTGTGCCTTCGCCTTGTCGCCCTTGCGTTGATACGCCTGCGCCAGAAGATAAACCACCGAACTCGATTTCGAGTCCACCTTTCGCGCGCGCTCCAAATCCCGGATGGCTTCGTCCATTTGGTTCGCCTTGAGCTCCAATTTCGCGCGGTCGAGGTAAGCATAAGCGAAGCTGGCATCCAACGCCAAAGCCTTGTCGACCGCCTCGCGCGCCTGGTCAAACGCCGCGGTCCCCGGCGCCACGCCTTTCTGCATCAAGGCCTCGGCCAGGAAATAGTAAGCGCGCGGCTCTTCCGGCCCAAGCCGGGCGGATTCCGCGAACGAATGGCTGGCGCCATCCAGGTCGCCGGTCTCGAGCTGCAAGAGCCCCAGTGCCATGTAGCACGCCGGATCGTCAGGCTCCATCTGGAGAGCACGATTATATTCCTGCCGCGCCATGACGAATTGGGTTTTCAGCGTGTAGGCGATTCCCCGGCTCAGGACCAGCGCGTGAGACTCCGGGATACGCTCGATTCCGGAGGTAAGAATCTGTACCGCCAGGTCGTAGTTCAGATGCTCGCAGGCCAGCGTGGCGATATTCAGATAATTGAGAGGATCGCGGGGATTCGAGAGAATGCCTTGCCGGAACGCGTCGTAAGCTTCTTTGGTGTGACCATTTTTTTCTTCGGCAACGCCCCAAAGCGCGAAGAGTTCGGGCCGAGCGTTTCCCCGCGCGGCCAGCGCCTGCAATCCCTCCACGCATTGCTGATACTGGCCATCACTGAAGAATGCCAGCGCCAGGCCGTAGGTGTGCCGGAAGGGGTCTGGAAAGTCCGCGGGCACTTTCTGGAATTCCGCGATCGCCTCCTTGTAGAGTTTCGCCTGCCCCAGCAACCACGCGAACTCGAATGTCTGGTCGGGCGTAAGACCGGGCCGACCGACCAGGCTTTTCAACCTGTCGGCTGCGGCGGGCGTCTGGCCGGTCTTGAGCAGGGCTTCGGCCTCCATCAAAGAAAGTCGCGCGTCGGCACTCACCTGCGCCGGAACGCGAGAGAGGTAAGCCAGCGCCCCGAAATAGTCCTGGCGACCAAAGGTGTATTCCCCCAGGATGACATTGACGGGCGCATCGTCGGGATGAAGCTTGCTGAGCGGCTCCAATTCTCGGGCGGCCTCGTCCCTACGGTTCTGGGTCCAGTAGACGATCCCCAGTTCGCGGCGCGCCACCCAGAAACTCGAGTCAATCTTGAGCGCTCTTTCGAGGGCCTGGATGGCCTCTTGCGGCCTGCCGAGCAACGCCAGCGCAATACCCTGCCCGGTCGATCCCTGGGGGCTCTGCGGGGCTTTTGCCTCCACTTCGCGGAATTGTTCCAGGGCCTCCTGGAAGCGCTTCGCGTTCAGAAGCTGCATGCCCTTCTGGTAAGCCGCGTCCGCCTGCTGCTGAAGCGATGAGTCAGGCGGAATTGCCTGTGCCTGAGTGGCCGAGGCGCGCGCCGGGGTGATGACCGCAAGCGATAGCAGGAAGGTTAAAAGTAGAAGGGCGTCTTTCATCCTAAAGAATTTAACCCAGCGCGGCGTTGCGCCACAACTAGTCCAGTGGAGAGTGACGAGCGACAAGTGAGAAAGTAGGGGCTGCGGGACGGGCTGGCGCAGACCTTAAGGTCTGCGCCAGCCGTCTCCGCGACAACGGAATGGCGATGTAAAATCGCCGCTACCAGATCAGCTTGAGTGAGAGCTGGATCTCCCGCGCGGCAGCCGCGCTGAAGATCTGCATGAAACCCGTAGCAGGTGGCACGGCGGTGCGTGACTCACCGCCCAGCGTACTGAACCCTCCACTGGCGCCGCCGCCAGGAGCCGCAAAGTTCACGTTGTTGAAGATGTTGAAGAACTCGGAGCGGAATTGGAGGCTCTTCGACTCGGTGAACTTGAAGTTCTTCATCAGCGAGAAGTCGAAGTCGATGAACTTAGGCCCCCGCAGTGTGTTGCGAGCCAACGTGCCAAAGGTGTACGGCGCGGGTGCGGCGAACGCCGCCTTGTTATACCATGCCTGCGGGCTCTGCACGAAGCCCGACGGTATGAGCGGGACTCCGGGGATCTGGTCGGCACGTTGTGTTTCGCTCGAGGGGTTGATGTTGGCATTGTCACCGGAGACGGTTACGGTGAAAGGCGTTCCACTCTCAAAGGTTGTGATCCCGCTGATTTGCCACCCGCCCACAACCCCATTGGCCAGGCGACCCATGTTACTGCCGAAATGCATGCCCCTGCCGACGGGCAGCAGGTAAGCATAGCTGAAGACGAACAAATGGGGGATGTTGAAGTCGCAGGGCCCTTTGTCCGCGCTCCAGTTATAGGGGTTCTGAATGCTTCCGGACTGTCCTTCGTCCTGAATGGACATGCACTTGGACCAGGTGTACGAACCCAGGAACGTCAGGCCATTGGCGTAGCGTTTCTCGACCTTGGCTTGCAGCGAGTTGTAGCTGGCGACCCCCGAGTTTGTGTCCCAGGGGAATTGGCCAAAGAACGGGAAGGGGGTGCGTGGCGCCACTGGCCCCGGCCCCATCTCGCTGGGCAAGGGCGCGTTATACATGGGCTGGATGAAGAGGTGGCGGCTTTGCGAGCCCACGTAGCTCACCGTCGCGGACAGGTTCGGGGAGATTTCCCGCTGCGCGCTCAGGTTGAATTCCATTGCATAGGGAATCTTAAGGCGAGGCGTCGCCCCGAACGCGAGAGCGGGCGTGTAATTGCTCGGAGGCAAGAACGATGAAGCAGGAGGCAGGTCGTTAAAGCAGGCCTGGCTGGCACTGAGCGACGGGTTGGTGCAATCCACTAAGCCGCGGTTCAAGCCTCCAAAGCTCACGCCGGCGCCGAAGGGCCAGGCAATGCGTGGATCCTGCGATTCCTGAACGAGCGTATTGTTGTGATCGGTGAAAACCGCAAAGGCCCCTCGCAGCACCGTCTTGGGTGTCACCGTGTACGCAATTCCGAAACGGGGCTGCCAGCCGTTGTACTTGGGATCGAAAAACGTTTTGCGAACGTTCGGGAACGGCCAGGAAGGATTTCCCGGCGGCGTCGGGAACGGAACCGGAATCAGGAAAACATCCCTGCGCTGTTCCAGCGGATGCTGGACCTGCTGAAGGTCAAGCACGACACCAACCCGATGTTCGGGCCTCTACTCATTCGTCGCCCAGGTAACATCAGCCGTAACCGGTCGTTCTTGTATTTCGCCGGCGGAACGTAGTCGTAGCGCATTCCGAACTGGAAGGTGAGTTTCTTGGAGGCCTGCCACTTGTCCTGGAGGTAATAACCCTGCCAGTTGGTCTTGTCGTCGGCAGCCGTGTAGCCCACGAATCCGAATAGGTTGGAGGGCAGGTTCAGCAGCATGCTGGCCAGGCCATCGCCGGTCGCCGAGGCGTTAAGGTCGCTCCCGTAAACCGCGCTGGTAGCGTATTGGTCGAATCCGATCGTGGAGCCCCAACCGTCGTCGAAGCTGTGGATGTGAAAGAGCATGAACCCGGCGCTCAGCGTGTGCGAGCCGTGAATCTTCTGAATGTCCGCGCTCACCTGGTGCGACCGGATGGGGCCGAGGGGAATGGCGAACTGCCCCGTACCTCCCAGGCGCGGCGACAAATTGATTTGCGGAACGATGGGGATGTTGTCCCGTACGGGCGTAAAGGATAACTGCTTGGTAGCTTGCAGCAAAGCCACGCCGCCCGGAATGTTAGTGGTCCCGAAATCGGTCCAGTTGTAGCCATAGTGAAACGTCCCCAGGAGCGTGGGGCTGAACAGGTGCGTGTAACCGACCGAGACCACGCGCGCGTGATTCTTCGAGGTATTCGCACCGAGCAGAAGGCTGGTGGGGAAAGTCTCGTTGGGCTGCGTGTAATAGAAGTTGCCATACAGCGTGTCGTTGTTCCCGAACGAGTGGTCCAGCCGGGCACCGAACTGGTCGCTCTTGATCACCTGGCTGCTCGATGTCGCGAAGTTGGGAAAAGTGTTCGGAGGCACATTGAGATTCGGCGACGGGTACCAGGCTTTCAGGTAGGTCAGGGCCTCCTGGGTCAAGGGCAGGTTAATCTGGTTGCCGGCGAATGGCTCCCTGACCAGCCCTGAACTCATCGCGGTCAATCCCGTCATGGGATCAACCTGGCCAGCGGTCAATTGCCGCGTAGTGTAGGGATTGTAAATCTGGCCATTCATAACCGGACGGCCCAACGCGTCTACCACCGGTTTCCCCGTCGTGGGATCGGTGGCCTGGACGTTCGTCAACAGATCCGAGAAGTCGCCGTTCAGTTCCGCCGAGGAAGGGACATTGTTAAAGCTCGTAAAGCCCTCGCTCGAACGGAACCCTTCCCAATAGCCGAAGAAGTAGGTCTTCTTATCGCGGCCGTCGTAAGTGCCCCAGGGTGTGGGGAGCATGACGGGGCCGCCAATCGTGAAGCCATACTGGTTCTGGCGGAAAGGCGGCTTCAAGGCGACTGGAACCACCGTGTTATCGAAGAAGTTAGCTGCATCCAACTTGTCGTTGCGCAGGAATTCCCAGGCAGCGCCGTGAATCTGGTTGCTGCCGGACCTGGTCACCACGTTCACGTTCGCGCCCGACGAGATGCTGAATTGCGCGTCGGTGATTTGCGATTGAACGTTGAATTCCTGGATAGCGTCGGGCGGCGGGCTGACGGCCCAGGTGTTGTCAAAAATCGCGTTATTCAGCACGCCGTCCAGGGTGAAGTTATTTTGTTGGCCGCGCTGCCCGTTGACGGAGGGGCTGATTCCTCCCCCGCCAATCGGAATCACAAAGGCCGATTGTTGTCCGCTTTCCTTGGGCGCCGCGCCCGGCGTGAGCAGCACGAGCTGCGTGAACTGGCGGCCATTCAGCGGCAGGTCAACAACCTGCTGGGAGCCGATCACCTGGCCGAGCGTTGCGCTGGAGGTCTGCAAGGGTGGGGGTGCGGAGGTGACTTCCACCTGTTGGGTCACTTGGCCCACCTTCAGAGTGTAGTCCGCCTCAGCATCCTGGTTGACGAGCAGTTCCACGTCGGCCTTGGTCGCCGTGGCGAAGCCCTGCTTCGAGATGGTGATCGAGTAGTGGCCGGGCGGCAACTGGGTGATGGTGTACGATCCGGTGTCGGTGGTCGTCGCCTGACGCGCGGCGCCGGTGGCCAGGTTCTTCACTTCCACCGTGGCGCCTGGAATTACTGCGCCGGAAGCGTCGGTGACCGTGCCATGGAACGCGCCATTGACCGTCTGCGCGGCCACGCGCACGGGACTCCACCAGAGCGCGACCAGCACCAGAAACAACGCAACCGCAAATTGCTCCTGAAGTCTCTGCAATTTCATTATCCTCTCCTCGTATTGTCCTGCATTGGGAGTAATAGCTCGAGACACGACGCAATAGGCAATCAAGAGGCAAGAAAAGACAGTGAGATAACCCGACGGCAGGTGAACAGCACCAGCCTGGAACTTATTTCTGTTGTTCGGTCATCACCTGAACGATCCGACGCCAGAAATCTTCCGTGATACGACTGACGTACTCGCGACAAGCCCGTGGTTCACTCGACTTTAGTTGCTCCAAAATGCCCCGGTGTTGCCTGCAAATCGCCGGGAGGTCCAAGGGCGTCTGCCGGGAAGAACGAATAAGCACGTACGAAAACTGGGGCGTGGCCACGGCGCGCAGAGCCTTCTCCACATACCGGTTTCCGGAAAGGTGCCAGAAGATTTCGTGGAACTGCAAATCGGCCCGGGAGAATTTCCAGTAATCATTGGCTTCGGCCCCCGCCTCCATTTCTTCCAAGGCGTGCACAAGTTGCTCAACATCCGCGGGGTTGGGCCGCCCTGCCTCGCGAGCCAGTTGTGCAGCCAAACCCTCGAACTCCATGCGAAAGCGATAAATCTGGTTGATGTCCTCCAGGGAAAAGTCGGTGACGAAAGCCCCCTTGTTGGGGACTCGCACCACGAAGCCCTGGTACTCCAACTCCTGCAGGGTCTCGCGGACGGCGTTCTGCCCAACCCCCATCTGCTTCGAAAGGCGGCTCTCGATAATGCGGTCGCCGGGCTGGAGCCTGCCCGCCAAGATCGCATCGCGTATGGCGTCCAGAACCAATTCCCGGACACTAATTGGCCTGATAGTGGGAAAATCCGTCCGCTCCTCACGGACTTTCGATAATCCGTAATCCATAATCACGAGCGCCCTGAACAGCTAAGCGTATAGCACGGGCAGGAGGGCGAGTCAAGACAAATTGTCCCTGACTTGCGCGTTCTCCGCTTGATCACCCCGCTGTCTTCGCCACACACCCGGCGATGTTGGCGCAAAGTATCTCCTACACGCCTTTTGGCGCGACCAGCACTCTCGTAAACGGCTGCGCGGGGACGGGCTGCGTCCAGAGGCAGGAAACCTACTCCTACAACAAACGCCTGCAAGTCTCGGGAATTGAACTGGGAACGTGGTCAAGCCCCAGCAACATTTACAACTTGAGCTATAATTACAATTTGCCGGGCGGGACGACGCCTCCAGGGTGTCCGGTGACGGCAGCAGGTAGCGGAAATAATGGCAACGTGATTGGCTACACGTACACTGACGCTGTGAACCCTGGGGCCAGCCATTCGGCGCTGAATGTTTATGACCCGGTGAACCGCCTGGCCTGCTCGCAGGCGACGGGGTCCAGCACCTATAATCTGGCCTACAGCTACGGCCCGTATGGGAACGTGACTTGCATCCTCAACGCCTATACGAACGGTCCCTGCCCGCAATTCACGTACAATACTAACAACCGGCTCACGACGTCGGGGTTCAGCTATGACAATGCGGGGGACGTGACGGCCGACGCGGCGAATACCTACGCCTGGGACGCGGAAGGGCACGTCAAGAGCTTTGTGAGCGGCGGCGCGACGGTGACGAACACCTCCTACAACGCGTTAGGATGGCGCGTGTATCGCAGCACGTCCAGCGGGTCGGTGAGCTACTTTCGTGACCCGACGGGGCAGTTCCTGGGGGGGGTATTGGGGCTCGTGGAATGCCGACATCCTCCTGGGCGGGCGCACGCTGGCGGAGTATAGCGACTCCACTTCAGGGACCTTGTATTTCGACCACCCGAATGCTCTAGGCTCAGAGCAGCAGTGGACCGACGGGGCGGGGAACGGTGGCCAGGAGGTGCTGTTCTACCCCTGGGGACAATTGTGGGGGACGACGACAGGCGGGAATACGTTCCAAATCTACGCCTCAATTTTCCTGTTCGACCCGGAGACCGACGGCTACCAGACCCCGAGCCGGTACTATGTCACCCGCCACGGCCGCTGGCTCACCCCCGACCCGGGTGGTGTCAACGTCGTCCACCTCGACGACCCCCAGACCTGGAATATGTATGCCTACGTGCGGAATAACCCTACGACGTTCACCGATCCCACAGGGCTCGACCTCTGGCTTAGTGGGTGCGGTAAGGATACCGCGACATGTCACAATAACTACGTTGGGACATACAACGATAAGGGGAAGTTCGTCCCAAGTACGATCCAATCCGACGCAGAGGGAAACTTCAAAGGGCACACCGTCACCTTCGACACCTCGGGAATTCGCATCGACAGCAAGTACCAGGGCGTCTTTGCCTCCGGGACTGACGCGACGGTTGTAAACGGTTCGGGGTTGCTGACCGGCTTCCGGGGGACCTTTACGACGAATTGCCTCGGAACCTGCGCAGCTGGCGGAGAGATATCGGCTCTGCCGGGTCACTCGTTTAGCGAGCTTCTGCCGCATCTCGCAGGACCCGATCAGTCGTTAGATAAGCTGTCGGGGCACCCCGGCCAACAGTACCGCGGAGGAAATGTTTATGGTCCCGATCTGCACGTGAGCTACGTTGCTGGCGACAAACAGCAAGGGGTTCACTTTGATTGGCGTTATCCCTTCGGGAGCGCTTCCGGTCTTACACAGCACTCTCGTGACTACATGCTGTACGACTACCGTTCGAAGGTCCTTGGAATGACCGCAGATCCCGACTACACAGAGGTTGGTCCGTGATGGCACTTCCGTCGCCCGCCGCAAGAAGCAGAAGCAAGAGGGAGGAGCAATGAATCAAGTACTGGCTCACGACAAAGGAAGCTTTGAGTTTGTCCCGTTGTTGCACCGAGCCCTGCGTGTGGTCGTGGTTTTGAATTGGCTCGTGATACTCGCAGCGGTGCTGCTCAGGGGCGTGCCGAAGGCACTTGCCCTAAACGCCTTTGCGGCGTTCAAGGTCTCCGCCGTTTGTGTGGGGGCATTGGTGATAGCCGAGATTGTTTTCTTGAGGCACCGCTCGAAGCCATGGGCTGTTCTCCTGGACGCCGTTTTGGGGCTGTCAATGTTCGTCTTTTGGTTCTTCGTGCTGGCCTCCACGTTTTGAGGGGGGTGGCGAGGAACGTCGCTTGGGCCGTCCCTCGTACCCCTGAACCTGCCTTGTGCTGGTGGCGAAGGGGGTGGCGGTGCCTGCGGCGCCGGGAGTGGGGGTGACACGTCACCCCGCCGCGGGTGCTGCGCAGAAACTTCGGGTTGCTGTGCAGCAACCCTTGAAAACAGGCGAGTTATTGGCTTCCGGGTGCTCGCCGGCACCCGGAAGTTGCTGTACGGCAACTTGTCGAAAAAACAAGAGAGCAGCAGCTAAAGAAAAAACCTTCCCGCCTTCATCTCAACCCTTCCCGCGGGTGGCGCAGACATTGATTTGTAATGCCTCCGGCAAATAAGTGCCGAATCGGATAGTATCCCCGCATGACAGACTGGAAGCGTGTCTGTGGCCTTAACGATCCTCGCCACTTGACGACCAGCACCTACCGGCGCACGCGTATCGGCGCCCTGAATCGCAAGAATCGAGCGCCGATGTCAGCGCCGTCCGCCCGAGAGGAGATTGAATTGACACGCCGGGCGGGAGAGAAGTAATTTGGGGTGGCAGATCCGCCCTGTGGCTGCGTGCCGAGAGGTTCATAAGATGCCTGAGTGGCCAGGGCCATTTTCGCGGTATGAGTTGCCCCTTATGGTGGCCGTCTGCGTCATCCAAGTTCCTGTCTTGCTTGCTTGTCTTATTGGCTTTTTCCTGTCTCAACGGACGCCTGCTCGGAGGCGGCTCGGTGATGTAGCGAAAAGACCCGGTTGACGCCTCGTTGCACCGAAGGGGCATTGATTTCCCTGTGGCCGCATTGAACTGTGGATACCGCCCTGGGTACCGTGTGTCTGGGACGAATCATCGTCCCTTCCCAAGTCGGCCGCCCCTTCGGGTTTTGGTATGAGGGGTGCTGTCCCAGCGTAGTGAGCCTGACGCTGCGCAGGCCATCGGACAAAGGGGTCCCTGCCGCGCCAGCGCCACTTCGTCGATCCCGGCTGTTGGTCGAGCAGCCCGCAATCGTGTAGTTGCTTGCATCGAAGGAAGTTACGAAGCGGCACCTAAGTTGAAGCGGATCTCACGATGCATTCGGCGCACCAAGTCTCGTGGGTCAAGGCGTTCGGGCTCTTGGTGTGTGCCGGGGGTTTATGCACTCTGTGTGCGAATGCCGGGCAACACCATCTAGGTCCTTGGCCTCTGCCGGAGAGTGGCAAACCGCAGGAGGATGCTGCTGCACGGGACCGCATGCTCCGCCAACTCCAGCCTGAACAACCGGCCGAGACGCCCCCTCGGGGATACCGAAAAAGCACCAGGGAGATTACCTGCACGGTCTTGGGATGGACGCCTACCCCAATGCCCACTTTGCACTTAACCTGTCCAAGTAAAGGCGTCCTTTCGCCCATCCGTTTGTACTTCCACATGTCCTGGGAGAGCCCGGAAAAGGCTCCCACGCGTGCTGAGGATGTCGTCGCCCAACCCGGCATGCCGGCCAAGTTGCGTCTTCCCATCACGGACAAGGCGGGAAAGACAGCGGCAGCGGTGAAGTTGCCCACTCGCCGCAACGGCCAAGGCAGAGACCGGAAAAAGTGGTTCACCTTCGACTTTGTGGCCTTCAGGGTGGATGCAGACTGAGACTGCAGGAACGGGCCGCTGCGGTGGCTGGCGCAGGATTCCAGTCGCAAATCTGCGGCGCCTCCATTTTTCCGACAGACTCCGAAGCCCCAATCATTCAATCACCTGAGCAGCCGATGGCCGGATGTCTGGAGCTTGACTTGATCGGCGGCCTGGCGTACGTTTGGGCGCGCAGCGCGGAGTCAAATCGGGACGCTCGGTTTGAAGGTCTGAATGAATCGCGCTGTAGCCGCGGGTCCCGACTTGCGCAGGGATGACCGCCCTCCCGGGCTTTCAAACGCCGTTCATTAGTAATGCAATATCTGAGGACGCGATAAGGAGATTTAACACAGAGGACGCGGAGAAGAAAACGGAGAACACAGAGAAGAAGAGAGAGCAGCGGCGGTTCCTCCGTGCTCTCTGTGCCGGTTTCTTTTCCGTGTCCTCTGTGTTTGATTCTTCCTGCACCCCACAAGACAGAATCGCAGGGCCGCGACCGGGAAGTGGCTGAAAAACAACACGGCCCGTCGCCTGGGGAGGGGCGGGGCGAGTCAACTCATCAATC
>JAIQGA010000121.1 GCA_020072925.1 Terriglobia bacterium
ATTGCCACGCGCCCCCTGATCTTCCCAGAGGTAGTTCGCCACATAGAAGATGCCGTAGCCGGCGCGGAAGGTAGACTTTGGCGCAATTGAGTACGCCAAGCCGACCCGCGGCGCGAAGTTGTTAAAGTCCGGGTCGCGAATCGAGCGACGGACGTTGGGGCCCTGATTCAGGATGGCGTTGTAGCCTGCCCAGAGATAGGCGCCGTTAGGAGGTGTGGTGGGATCGAATCCCGCGCTGCGGTCCCAGCGGTCCACGGGCCATTGGTTGTACTCATACCGCAGCCCTGCGTTCAGAGTGAGCTTCCTCGATACCTTGATGTCCTCCTGCACATAGAAGTGCCATCTCTCTTGACGCATGTAAGCTTCAGTCTCACCTAAATTTCGATTTCCGTAAGAAGGTAAGCCGAGCAGGAGAGAACCTAGAGACGAACCCGTCTCCCAAACGTTCTGCGGGTCGGCAGCCGGTGTAGAATCAAAGCCGAAGCCCGACGTGCTGGTGTCGTCGTCCAGGTTCCTCATGTCGGTGAATTCCACTCCTGCCTTGATAGAATGCCTGCCTTTGATCTTTGAAAAGCTCCCGAGTGCTTGGTAAATGTTTGTCACGAACGGATAGCCCGCCTGACCTGGACCCGTATAGCAGCAGAAGGCAAGGGTTGGATACAGGGGAACCCGTGAACTCTTGACGGGTGTTCCCGAGATAGGATGCGCGGCCAGGAAGGCTTCCCAGCCGGGCGCTGGATTCGAATCCGCGTATTGCATGTTGGTGCGGTGGTAAGCGATTCTCCAGTCGATGATGGTGGTGGGATTCGCAGCCAGGGTCCAGCTCGCTGCAAAGTTTCGCATGTTGTTAGTGAGATAATTCGACAAGGCCGGCAATGACTGCGGGCTCGTCTGCGTTCCATTCGCTAGGGACATCCGCGCAAAGAAGGACAGATTCTCGCGAAGCTTCTGGTCCGCTCGAATCGTCCACTGGTACTGATCCACCATGAACGGCTTGGTGTTTACGATCTGCACGAAAGGCGCCCCCGGAGGCGCGGAAATCATCGGATACATGACATCAGCGTAAGCCTTGATCCAGGGGTCGATCCGGTCAGGACAAATCACGTTCAACTGCCCATTGCACTGGATTGGGTCGCGGGTGAAGATGGGATTACCTTGGTCATCCGTTCCTACCTGACGCGTGGTCAATGGATCGTAAATCGGCGGCTGGTCGCGAAGATCGCCACTCCACTGGGCTTGGGTCGGGACAATGCTCGGTATGGTACTCCCGCGACGCACCTCGGTGCCCTCGTAGTTGAAAAACCAGAAGCTCCTGTCACCCCCGTTATAGAGGTGGGGAAGGTAGACGGGCCCCCCGATCACACCCCCATATTGATTGCGCTTGTATGCGGGCCTGTCAATGTTGGACTGGTTTCGAAACCAATCATTGGCATCCAGCTTGTCATTGCGCAGGAATTCGAAAGCTGCCCCGTGGAGCTGATTGGTGCCTGATTTCGTGGCCACGTTGACGTTCGCCCCGGCTGCCTGTCCGAACTCCGCCGTGGTGATGTTGGTCTGGATTTTGAACTCCTGAATGGCGTCGATGGAAGGTTGGATGGCAAACTGTTTTCCCCACTCCTCGTTATTGTAAGCGCCATCCAGCGTGTAGTTATTCTGCTCGTAACGGTTGCCGCTGACGCTGTAGTTCGCTCCCGAGATCATGAACCACGTTATTCTTGAATTCACCGCCCCCGGCATCAGTCCGATCAGGTCTGTGAAGTTTCGACCATCCAACGGGAGCGTCACCACGCTAGTCTGATTGACCACCGTTCCCACGGTGGCGTTGGCGGTTTCGAGCAGGGGCGGAGTCGCGGTTACCTCGATGGATTGGGACATCGCTCCCACTTGCAGGACGATGTTGACCGTTACGGTCACCGCCACGGGCACCTGGACGTTCTTAATCTCCGTTGTCCGAAAGCTCGGATGCTGGGCCTTAATGATGTATTCGCCCGGCAGGATGGATTCCACTCGGTAATCTCCGGCCTGATCCGACAGCACTTGCCGAGAAATCCCGGTCTGAGCATTCGTCACGATCAGGGTCACCCCGGGAACGACGGCTTGCGATGAGTCCGTTACGGTTCCCACTATCATTCCGAAGGAGGTCTGACCGTAAAGTAGGTTGGGTGCGGGCGCAGGCGTGAGGACCAACAGAAGGATCACGCCGTAAGCCATGGAAGCCGTGATGGCTTTGAGGCGCATGAGTTCCTCCCCGTGCCATGATCATTACTAATCTCCGCAGAATAGAGTAGCGACCCACCTTCATTGCGCTGGCTTGCAAGCAGCTTCTTCCGCGGCTGGCAGGATGGGGGCACCGCAGCCTACCTATGGTGGGAAATTCATACGGCGCAGGAGGTCCTGGAAGCGCGGGTCGGAGCGGATGGGATCCATATTGGGGCTCACCCTCAGAAAAACCATCTCGACCTCCCGCTCCTTATACGCCTTCTCAAGCCACTCGAAGGCGCGATCTTTCTCGCCCAAGCGCGCATACAAAGACGCAATGCCGCAGCTACGCTCAACTTGCCGAGCCGACAGTGCTCCCGCGAGCAGCCGCCGATAGACGCCCCTGACACGCCCCACCTTATAAAGATGTACCCACAGCGCAATATCTTTCGGGCTTGCTCCATCAAGGGTCGCGGCCTTTTGGAAGGCTGCGACAGCTTCGTCATACATTCCCTTTTCCCAATAAACGTTCTTCAGCCAGTCGTAAGCCTCTTGGCTACTGGGGTAAATCTCAATCCACTTCCGAATGTATTCGATCGACTGGTCGTACTGGCGCGCCCAAAAATACGTCGCTGCCACCGCGCGGTATGCGTTGACCGAGACTGGATCGAGTTCGAGGGCGCGTTTCGCCTCTCGCAGGGATTCATCGCGGCGCCCCATGAGCGCCAAATACCATGCATAATTCTCGGCTGCATCCGCAAAACTGGGGCTCAGCTCGATAGCTCGTTTCAACTCTGGCTCAGCGCCGGCCCAGTCCCAATCGTGCATCCAGAGGACCGTTCCCAGCATCGAGTGCGCTTCCGCAACCGTATCGTCGATCTCCAGTGCCTTCTTGGCGGCGCCTCTGGTTCTCTGCAACGCCTCTCTATTCGGAACTTTGCCAAAGCCCCCCAAACTATCCTGCCAGTAGCACGCAGCAAGTAATCCATAGGCCGGAGCGTAGTTGGGGTCAATTTTGATCGCCTGGAGGGCTTACTCCGTCGCTCTCGGTAGGTTCTCCTTCGAAACCCTGTCAAAGAAGTAGCGTCCCTTGAGGTAGGCCTCGTGGGCCTGAGGATTGACGGCGCGGGCCCCCGCCAAGCGCCCCTGCTGGTCCGGCGTGACCACCGCCTTGATCTCGCCGGCGATGTCACGGGCGACGTCGCCTTGCAGGGCCAAGACATCCCGCAGATCGCGCTCGTAGGTTTCGGCCCACAGGTGGCGATCGGTGGGCGCGTGGAGCAGGTTTGCCGTCACTCGCACTCGGTCCCCCGACCGCAGCACCGTGCCTTCCACCACCGCATCCACATTCAGCTCTTTAGCTATTTCCGGCAGCGCCTTTTTGGTTCCCTTGTAATGCATCGCCGTCGTGCGCGAGATGACGCGCAGGGCGCTGATCTTGCCGAGATTGGTGATCAGCTCCTCCGTCATGCCGTCGGCGAAGTATTCCTGCTCTGGGTCCCGCGAGAGATTCTCCAGCGGCAACACGGCGATGGATTCGATCTTGGGTAGGGGCACGCCATGGCGTTCCCCTACGGTTGACAGCAGACGGTCGCGCAGGCCGGCGACATTCAAACCGACGAGCAGCGCCAGACCGGTGGTGGCAATCCCCACCAATGCCAAAATCCGCCAGCGCACCCGCGCACGATGCTCTTCCTCCACACGTTGAACAATCGTGGCGATGACGTGCCGGGAAAACCACTGGGTGCTGCGCTGCAAGAGTCCCGGTGCCTGTAGCGGCGGCGTCCCCGCCGCCGGTCGGCGGTCACCCCCGACTAGATCGGGGGCCGCCGCTTCTCCTCCAGGTCGGCGCTCATAGAGCGCCGCTACAGTGGGCGCTGGCGCTACAGCTCGTGCGGATTCGCTATCGCGCTTCAGCCGCTCCAAGTCCGCGCGCAGGTCGGCGGCGCTCTGATAGCGCAGCGTGCGGTCCTTATCCAAAGCTTTCAGGATGACCTCTTCCAATTTCGAGGGCAGACTAGGATTGACGTTCCTGGGTGACTCGGGCGGCTGCGTCAGGATCGCCTGTTGAACCGCTTCGCTCGTCTCGCCGGGAAAAGCCTGCCGCCCCGTCGCCATCTCATAGAGCACCGCGCCGAAGCTAAAGATGTCCGTACGCGCGTCGAGCGCTTCTCCGCGCGCTTGCTCGGGGGACATGTAAGCCGCCGTGCCAATCGGCGAGCCGGGCTGGGTGAGTGTTCCGTCGCGCGTCGCCGCCCTCTTCGCCGTGGCGCCCTCTCCGCGCCCTTCGCTTTCCCCTCTCTCCTCAGGAGGCGGGAGTGAACTGAGCGGCCGGGTGAGTTTGGCGACGCCAAAATCCAGGATTTTCGCCTGGCCGCGCGTGGTCAGGAAGATATTCGCCGGCTTGATGTCGCGGTGGACGATGCCTTTCGAGTGTGCGGCGTCCAGCCCGTCGGCAATCTGGACGGCGAGGTGAAGCAATTCGGCCAACTGTAGGGGAGGGCCTTTACGGCGCTCCCGCACCGGAGCACCCTGAAGGTGCTCCCCTACGGCCAGCCGTTGCTTGAGTGTTTCTCCCTCCAGCAGCTCCATGGCAATGAACGGCTGACCCTCGTATTCGTCGATGTCATGAACGGTGCAGATGTTGGGGTGGTTCAGAGCGCTCGCGGCACGCGCTTCGCGCTCAAAGCGTGCGAGCGCTTGCCGGTCATGAGCTAATTCCGCGGGCAGAAACTTCAGAGCCACCTCTCGCCCCAGTCGCGTGTCCTGCGCTTTGTAGATCACCCCCATCGCGCCGCCGCCAATTAGCGCCAGCACGCGATAGTGCGAGACGGTCCGGCCCAGCAGGTCTCCGTCGGGTGCGAGCGGCCGTCTCTACAACCGCGCTTTTTGAAACGGCCTGCTGGGACGATTCCCCTTCTGACACGGCCCGCCGGGTCGTCTCTACAGGCGCGATGAAGCGGTACCCACGCCGGGCCAGCGTCTCGACGTAGCGAGGTTCATCCGCGGAGTCGTCCAGCGCCCGCCGCAGCGTTTTGACCGCGGCGTTGATGCTGTGCTCGAACTCGACAATCGTGTCGTGCGGCCACAGCCGCTTCTGAAGTTCCTCCCGCATGACCAGTTCGCCCGGACGCACCAGCAGCATAGCCAACACTTCCATCGGCTGGCCCGAGAGCTTGATCTTCAGACCATGTTTGCGGAGTTCCAGGGTGTGGCGGTCAAATTCGAAGGCGCCAAACCGTACCATGCGGGCGGGGAAGGTGACAGCATCCATCGTAAAGAGGCAGCCTGAGGCGGGGGAATGCGGTCGGGTCCCATCCGGTGGGACCGACAGGCTGTTGCTCCTTTCGGCTCCGATAGTGGCTGGATTCTAGCCCCCTATTGAGTCCGAAGTCAACCCTCATGTCCTACTTGACCAGTCTGAAATGATCTCGACCGGTTTCATAACAAAAGTGGTGCGGCGCAGCTACCGCGCCTTAAGGGCACTCGTGCGTCAGAGGTGACTCAAAGGCCGTTTCGCCCTCCTTGCACCGCAGGATTCAACTCATAACCTCTGTCACGTCAATGGGTTAGCTCTTCACCCATTCTTCCCAAAGCTTTCACCCGCCTTGCATTGAGGTTGTAGCTCCGCCAAGGGAAAGTGGCGCCATCTCGCGAGCGAGGTGAGCGCCATGAAAAAGCAGGGACCGAAGACCAGCGGTTGGAAGTTAAGGGCGGCAACGTCCGGCCTGGCATTGCTGATTGTCGTCGCCGATTTGGCTGGGAAGTGCCCCAGTCTTAGCCAGATCAGTGAAGACGCAAACGAGCAACTGCGCCTTACCGTACTGGTCTATATCTACGCCCGCATTCCCGAGCACGATCTGGCCAGGGCCAAACATGTAGCATCGAGAATTCTTCAAGAAGCGGGCGTGGAACTCGCTTGGGTCGATTGTGCCCTAAGCCGACCCCGGGCTCAGTTGAACCCGGCGTGCGCCGCTCCTCATGCTCCGACAGACATCCACCTGAACATCATGCCCGATCTGGCTGAGGGCCCTCGGGTGGGGGGACTTGCCATGGGTCTCGCGGTGGCAACTTCCCCGCCGAACCGCGGACAATTCGCGAGCATTTCCTATGCACGGGCAAGGAAACAACTCCTCGAAGCGCCTGAGTTGACGCCGGGGCAACTGCTCGGACACGGCATCGCACACGAGATCGGTCATTTGCTGTTGGGCACAGACAGCCATTCGCCCACAGGGCTGATGAGCGCCCGCTGGTCCTCCCAAGAGCTGAAGCTCGCCGCCTACAGCAAACTCACCTTTTCCGACGAGCAGGCGGCAGGTATTTGCGGTGACGTGCGAGCGAGGATGAAAGCCCAAAAAGCTCAGAAGAGCGCGACCGCGGCCATGAAATGACTTCTGCCATGCCAGTGGCGGGGCCAGCGAATTACTGCTATTGTCCATCACCTCGCGCGACTGGCGGTCCATTCGGAAACCTACTGCGGCGCGGGGCAAATCCGTGGCCGCGAGCTTTCCGCGCCGCTTGACACAGGCCCGCTACTTGTTCCAAGATGGCGACACGCCGGGTCAGACCAGAAGAATGATTTCACCCACGGTCGGGGCATGGCCCGCTGAGTCAAAATCATCGCATTGGAGCGTTGATCTACTTCCGTGTTGGAGCGCGGATCGTCAACGAACGGCTGTGCGCCCTGGGAGGCAGTCATGAGCGAATCCGTAGCGGTGAAGGAGTTCCGAGAAGGATTGACCCTGCTGGCTAACGGGTACGCGGGCAAGGCGATGAGCCACTTCGCCCGGGCGCGTCAGCTCGACCGGAATAATCCCTTTTACCTTTCCTACCAGGGCCTGGCGCTTGCAGCCGCCGAACAGAAATGGGATGAGGCGGAAGAACTCTGCTACACAGCGCTGCGCATGCACCGGACGCAGGTGGAGCTATACCTGAACCTCGCGGAGGTGTATCGCCTGGCGGGAAAGAAACCGGACGCGGTCGAAACGCTCACCACGGGATTGCAGTTCACCAAGCGCGACCCGCGCCTCGCACAGGCACTCCGCAAGCTGGGCATGCGGCGTCCGCCCGTGCTTGGCTTCCTCGATCGCCAGAGTTTCTTGAACAAGGAGCTTGGCAGACTGCGACATCGACTCTTGAAGACGGTCGGGCGAGATGTGTAAACCCAGGCGGCATTGGGGCGCGGTCGGAAGACCTGCCCGGGCGAGACCGCTTCCTAGCCGGGGTCCCTGTGTTCAACATAATACACCGTTTGGGAGGTTTACTATCTTGTGGCTGTGCGTGATGGTACAATCACCCGCTTCTCTGGCCTATGAGGGGGGCTGACATATGGAGACTCGCAAGCGACGGAAATATCCCCGGGTGGGCGCCAACTTCCGCGTGGAATGCTCCATGGGCGAGAAGAAGGTGTCCACGCGCGCCACGTCGCTGGGCGGGGGCGGGCTCTTTTTGGGTATCGGCCAGCAGCTTACGCAAGGGACCGAATTGCTCTTGAAGTTTCGTCCGGCCAGAAACCTCCCCGTGATGGAAGCCCGTGCCACCGTGCGCTATCAGCTTCCCGGCCGGGGAGTGGGCATTGAGTTCACCGAAATCAATCCGGAACATCGCCAGCGCATCCTGAAGCTGATCTATAAGCGGATGGGCGAGAAGCGCCGTCACCCGCGCGCCCCGCTTGTCGCCCAGGTGGTACATGCGGGGGGAACCTTCATTGGGTTTTCACGGGATATCAGCGTGGGCGGAATGTTCGTCGAGAGCAGCGAAGTGCTCACGCCCGGCGCACTCCTCAAGCTGCGCTTCTACCTGGACAGCACCGAGGCGATCGCAGAAGCAAACGCGCGCGTCGTCTATACGGTGAAGAAACTCGGCACCGGCGTGCAGTTCATCGATATCTCGCCGGAGGCACGCGCCCGCATCGAGGCGTACATCAGCAGGTCCGGGTATTAACTCACCATAAGGTTCAGGGACTTCATTCCAACCAGGGAGGCTGCCTTATGAAGAGGGGGTTATCTCGTCGTGAATTCATGCGGACGGCCGGCGCGGCTGTGGCCACTCAGTCATTCTTACTTGAGCCGCGCGCGCTGGCCGCTTCGCCTCGACCCGTGCCACCGAGTGAGACGGTGCGCTTCGGGATAATCGGTGTTGGGATGCGCGGCGCGGGACTGCTAAGGACTGCCATCGGTCTGCCGGGAGTGGAATGCGTGGCAGCTTGCGAGCTTTGCGACGGCCGCCAGACGCTCGCCAAGGAAATCGTCGACAAACCGATCACCGTTACGCGCCGGTACCAGGAATTGCTGGAGCGGAAAGATATCGATTGCATCATCGCGTCGGTGCCCGACCACTGGCACAAGCAGATTGTGGTGGATTGCTGCCAGGCCGGTAAAGACGTTTACGTCGAGAAGCCCATGACGCATACGGTCGAGGAAGGATTTGAAATCATCCACGCCGCCCGCGAACACAACCGGATTGTGCAGGTTGGCAGCCAGGAGCCCAGCTCGGTCGTGTACGCGAAAGCGAGGGAACTTCTCACCCAGGGGGCCATCGGCAAGCTCTGCCTGATCGAAGCCACGATGGGCCGCAACAGTCACTGCGGGGTTCGATCCTGTGCGCTGGACGCGCTGGCGTTGCTTCCAGGATTACGGCGAGGGGATTCCCGGCGATTTGTTCATCCATCATCTGACCGGCATTCATTACGTCGCCGGCATCAACGCGCCGCCCCTCCGTGCCTATACGCAGGGCGGCCTCTACCGCTGGAAAGATGGCCGCGATGTGCCCGACGTGATGACGACGGTCTACGACTATCCGGATTTCAGTCTGACGCTGCGCGTAACGCTCAATACCGACACGGAAGCGGGGTTTCGATTCATGGGCGATCGCGGCATCCTGGAAGTACGCGGCGTGGAGAATCCCGACGGCCTAACGATATTGCCCCAGGATGGCCTCGACCACGGGCCTTGCACGCCCGCCTGGCCGAATGCCCTGCGGCAAGAGTACCGCCGCAAGTGGTCCGCCGAACACGAGCCGCGGCCGGGCACGGCCAAGGCGCTCGAGGTGACGAACTATAATGCGCCGCCGGATTACGACGACACGCGCGAGCACCTGTGGAACTTCTTCCAGTCGGTGAAGACGCGCCAACCGTCCATCGAGGATGCGGAGTTCGGCAACAATGCCGCGATTGCCTGCCACATGGCGAACTACTCCTATTTCAATAAGGCCGCGGCCGTGTGGAACGCCGAGGGGAAGACGATCGAGCGAGGGTAGACGAACGAGGCGAGGGAGCGCCGGGCAAGCCTCCCATCCGGTGAAGCTCCACTCGTCGAGGCCTGGCTACACAAGCACGCGCCAAAGTCAGCACCACCTTAGACCTGCGCCTCGACGCGGCGCCTAGTTTCTCACCCGTTCTCCACGGACTGCCGCCACATAAATCCAATCGGAATGCGAAAGGGCTTTCCCTTGTGGAAGCTTTCTGGCAAAGTACGAATTCGCCAGGGACCCGGAACTCGGTGTTCGCAACGGGTGGCGTTGATGAGCGGGGAATCGATAAGTCGGCGGGATTTCATGCGCGTGGGTGCGGGAGCGGCGGCGCTGGGCGCTTTCGCTGACGGAGGCACGACCGAGGCTGCCGCGCGCGAGGTCGCCGGAAGCCCGGCAGATTCTCCTGCCCCCCGGAAGCTGGGGAGCGACGCGGAAATGGCAATCGCCGCAGACTGGGCACGGGCGTTCGCGGCGGCCTCCGCAGACGTCAGGAAGCAGGCGAAGACCGACTTGCTGCCAGACCTGCTCCAACCTCCATTCTCCTTCATTTACGGCGGGGACAAATCCGCAGACCTTCTCCGCGGCTGGAAAACTGATGTCCAGCCCTCCAACAGCGAGGAAATGGGTCAACAGCGGGAGATAACCTACACGGACCCCGCAGGTGGCCTGGTTGTGCGCATCGCCGTCACGGTTTTCGAGGACTTTCCCGCCGTCGAGTGGGTCATGCATTTCAAGAACGCCGGCAGCGCGGACACGCCGATACTTCAGGATATTCAGGCGTTGGATGCACCGCTGCGCTGCGTCGATGGCGATCCGGTTATTCATTACGCCCGGGGCGCGACGTGCTCGATGAATGACTTCATGCCGGTGACGCGCACATTGGGGCCGCGCGGGTGGCTCCATCTCGAGCCGGGCGGCGGCCGCTCTTCCAGTCAATTCCTGCCCTTCTTCAACCTTGAGGCGAAAGACGAAGGTGTCGTGGCGGCGATTGGATGGTCGGGCGAGTGGGCTGCCACCTTCGGCCACCCCGAAGGCAGCGACCTTTTCCGCTCGCAGGCGGGCATGGCGCTCACTCACCTGAGGCTGCATCCGGGCGAAGAGATTCGCACGCCCCGGATTCTCACCCTCTTCTGGCAGGGTGAGCGGCGGCGCGGCAACAATTTGCTCCGGCGATTCATCCTCGCGCACCACCGGCCCGCGCCGGGCGGCAAGCCTTTGGTCACTCCCATCACCAACCACAATTGGGGCGGAACGCCGGCCGCCGATCATCTCGAAAACATCCGTCAGATCATCGCGCACGATCTGCCCATCGAATATTACTGGATCGACGCGGAGTGGTTCGGCAATGGCCCATGGTGGAAAAACCCGGGGAACTGGCAGGTGAAGAAGGACCTTTATCCTCAGGGCTTCAAGCCGATCAGCGATCTGCTGCATTCCTCGGGGCGCAAGCTTCTCCTGTGGTTCGAGCCGGAACGAGTGTGCGAGGGAACACCCTGGTACACCGAGCACAGCGCGTGGCTGCTCGAGGCGCCCAAGGACAGGAGAGTTTACCGGGGTTTTGACGGCAAGGGCGACTGGGACGTTCCGATGTCCGACCCGCGCTGGGTGCCGAACGAAAGCTCGCGCAACCAGATTCAGGAAAACGACAAGCTGTTTAATCTCGGTATTCCGGAGGCGCGGCGGTTTCTCACCGATTTCATCTCCACCAAGGTCGAGGAGTTCGGCCTGGACTGCTTCCGGAACGACGCGAATATCGCGCCGCTGGAGTTTTGGCGCGCCGCGGATGCTCCCGACCGGCAAGGCATTACGGAGGTTCGCTGGGTCGAGGGGTTCTATGCGTTCTGGGACGAGTTGCTGCGCCGCCACCCCAATCTCATCATCGACGATTGCGCCAGCGGAGGACGGCGCATCGACCTGGAAACCATCGGACGCAGCACCGCGCTCTCGCGCACCGATTTCGTTTTCAACCTGCTGGCCAACCAATGCCACAGCTATGGCTTGCTCGAGTGGGTCCCGCTGAATACGACCTCCGCGGGGAACCTCTCGAACCACAATGAGTACGCGATCCGCAGCAGCATGACCTCCGGGCTCAGCTTCGGCCTCTTCTCCTCGGGGGATGCTCCCCAGGCTAAGGTCGACCTTACCCATTTTCCTTTCGCGGAAGTCAAACGATCGATCGAGCGGTACCGCACCGTTCAGAAGTATTTCTATGGAGATTATTACGCGTTGACTGAATATACGCAGGCGAATGATGCCTGGATGGCTTACCAACTCGATCTGCCCGAGGAGGGCGAAGGGCTGGTGGTCGTCCTGAAACGGCCGGAAAGCCCATACACCCAGGCGGCATTCCGGCTGCACGCTCTACGCACTGATGTGACCTACAAGGTCACGAACCCCGACACCGGTGAAGACCGGACGCTTGCGGGCGGGGAACTGTTGGAGAAAGGGCTCGAGGCGCGATTGTTGAATCGGCCCGATTCCGCCCTCTACCTCTACCGCCGGAAACCGTAGCCGCTTGTGGTACTGCGTTGCTCTCCGGCTTTGATCCTCGGTTCTCGGAGGATCTCAGAGGATCGGGGGGGGCGAAATGACGAATGACGGTTTTTGTCAGTAGATTTCGACAATTATCGAACATGCAGGCCTACGTAGCACGTCCCCCGCGCCGGAGGCGTTGAGGACCAGAGCTACCCAACACATTCTTAAGAGGTTAGTTCTTGCGACAGAATGTCGCCGTGCATGGGATTGGAAACCAACTTGCGTTTGGCTAATATGCGAATCACGCGCGCGACGCAACCGGCAGTGATTTCCATAAGGGGGCGGGTAAGCATGAGAAGAAGCTCGCGGGGTTTTTCGTTGATTGAGCTATTGATCGTAGTGGCGATTATTCTGATTCTCGCGGCGATTGCCATTCCGAACCTGCTACGCTCACGGATTGCCGCGAACCAGGCCTCGGCGGTGGGCTCCCTCCGGACGATCAATACCTGTGAGCTCACCTATCTCTCAACGTTCAATGTTGGTTATAGCTCCATGTTGAGCTATCTGGGGCCAGCCACGGGACCGGTGCCGGATTCGACCGCTGCGGGTCTTGTGGACAGTATTCTCGCCGGGTCAGGGAACAACAGTTCCAAGAGCGGCTACAACTTCGTGTATACGCCCACCACGGATTCCAGCTCAGGCAGGGTGGTCCATTACACGCTTACCGCCGATCCCCAATCGACCGCCACAGGAACCAGCTACTACTTCACCGATGAATCGAGCATAATCCGTCAGAACGCCACAACCGTTGCTACGGCCTCCGACTCGCCGCTTGGCGGCTAAGCCGTGTTTTTCGAGAATCAGACCCTCACCGTGCATAAGCGCTATGCTTACAGGAGGCTGGATACAGGCTACGGGGATTTCGGGCGGGTGCGCACGTAGGGATCGGGCCTCAATCCGTCGCCCTCGCGGGCAAGATAAAACTGGTTGGCCGCGACGTGGCTGTACTTGTCGATCTGCCCGCTGGGCCAGTGGATCTCGATCTCGGCTTCCGGCGCCTTGGCCAGGCCGATGTGGACCCGGACGTCGTTGCTGGACAAGAAGCTGCCGCTGCCCCTCACTTCGAAAGCCTGTTGCATGCCGGCCGCCGTCGCCAGAATGCGCGCACCAAATCCACTGCGGTTGCTCTTCACGCCTTCCGTGCGGATAGTGATCCAGTTTTGCTCGTTGCCGCCGTCGTTTCGCCACAAAGTCGGAATATCGTTCTTGTTGACGACGAGAACATCGATATCCCCATCGTTGTCGAAATCCGCGAAAGCCGTGCCTCGGCCCACCTTATCGGGGACTTTGCGCAGCCCTGTGATCTCCGAGACGTCGACGAATTTCTTTCCCTCGATATTCTTCAAGACGTAGACGTGCTCGGCGAACTTGTCATCCGGATCGGAGAAATGCTGTTGGAGTTGCTCCATCGTATGCCCGTTGGTCAGCCAGAGGTCCAGCCAGCCGTCGTTGTCGAAATCGAGTAAACCCATCCCCCAGGTGCTGAAATTATAGGCTACCATGCTCATCCCAAATTCATTAGTCTCGTCCGTGAACATGTTGTCGCCCTGATTGATGTAAATCGTTTTCGGCTGCTGGATGAAATTGCCGATGGCAATGTCCTGCAATCCGTCGTGATTGATATCCCCCACCCACACGCCCATGGTCCCCTGGGAATTCCCGAATCCGTCCACTGCGGTCCCGGAGGGCACGCTGTAATCCGTAAAATGCCCCTTGCCATCGTTGATGTAATAGAAGTTCGCTCCCGCATCGTTGATGACGTAGAGGCTTTGGCGGCCGTCGTTGTTGAAGTCGGAAAAGACCGCGCCGAATCCCTTCCCGGGCTTGTCGCGGATGATCCCCGCCTCTTTGCTGACATCCGTAAAAGTTCCATCCCGGTTGTTGTGATAGAGCAGGTCTTGTTGCGGCGGGTACATATCAGGCGCGCAGGCAACGGGAATTCCCTTCATTTTGCAGGGGCTGCCGGCGATTGGAGGCGGCAAAAACTTGTAATCGAAGGCGACAAAGTTCGGGACGTACAGGTCCAGGAACCCGTCATTATCGATATCGCCGAATGCTGCGCCCATGCTCCATTTGGGGGGATCCCAGGTCGGCCCGGCCACACCTGCCGCGGCAGTCACGTCGGTAAAAGTTCCATCGCCGTTGTTGCGGTAGAGTATGTTGGGACCGTAATTGGTTACAAAGAGGTCGAGGTAGCCGTCGTTGTTGTAATCCCCCACCGCGCAGCCGCTGTGCCACCCGGAAGCCCCCAAGTGCGCCTTCGCCGTCACGTCGGTGAAGGTCCCGTCACCGTTATTGTGCAGCAGGTAGTCGTGCGGGTGGCGTCCTTCGCGCTCGTCTTTACGGGATGTCCTGTTCACCAGATAGATATCCTGATAACCATCATTATCGTAGTCAAAAAAGCAGGCACCTCCTGACTTGACGTCAATCAAGTACTCGGTTACGGCATCGCCGATGGTGATCTTGTAGGCGACCCCGGCTTGTTTGGTTACGTCCGTGAACGTAGGGAAACTGGTTTCGGGATTCTCGGCAGTGAGCCTGGAGTAGAGAGGCAGGAAAAGAACAACCAGCAGCAGAGCGCTACAACTGAAAAGTATCAATGACTTTCTAAGCACAATAACTTCTCGGCGCGTCCATGGCCTGCCCATATTGGGGAACGAGGTGTACTGGGAGTCTTAGCACAACCCGGGGTCGGGGCAGTTAAACCCTTCGACCGGGTCCTTCTGTCGGGTCAAAGGGTACTCAGTGATTTCAACTCCGCTCTCGATAAAATCCTACGGGAGCGGGCGCGTCGAGTCAAGCTCAATGTGGTTCAGCCGGTCTTCTTTGCAGCAACGATCTTGCGGAAGATTTCCTTTGTTGTAATACGCGGCGATTTGCGGGAAGAGTTGTCCAAAGGCGGGCGCGGCGACAGCCTTGCTCTCCCCCCAGCCAGGCAGCCCTCTCTCTCTCCGCTTCTCACCCAAGCACTTCAGTTCCACAGGGGGGATACGATGTACCAAGGCTATGCCAAGCTCTCCTGGGTCTATACTTCGGAAGTCAGTAGGCATAAGATGCGAGGTTCTTAGCCTTATGAGAATGAATTCCAAGCAGAGAGTACATGCCGCCCTTCGAAGGCAACCTGTCGATCGTGTTCCTGTCTTTATGTGGTTTCATCCTCAAACAGCCCAGCGGCTCGCGCGGCTTTTGGAAATACCTGCGTCTCGCGTGCCGTTGGCTATGGGGGATGATGTTCGGCAAACGTGGGTCAACAACAATTACGCAATGGAAGGTATTGTCCACGAGCGGGAGGGCGAATCACATGTCGATGTTTGGGGCGTGAAGTGGACCAGGCAACAGGGCTTCAACCAAATCACCGGGTTTCCTCTTTCTAACGCCAGCCCGGCGGGAGTTTTGGAATACCAATTTCCCACTGAGCACATGCCTGAGCTCCTGTGTCAGATGCTCCCCGTCGTGGAGTTTCAGCAGAATTACTTTATCGGCTGTGATGTCTCCCCCTGCGTTTTCGAAATGTACTGGCGGCTTCGCGGCATGGAAAATGCCATGCTGGATATTGCGATCGAGCCCGAACTCGCAGGGGAAATGTTCTCTCGCTGCGCCGATTTCGCTGCCGGATTGGCCCAAGGGGCCTGCCACCAATTCAAGTTGGATTGGCTTTGGACGGGCGACGATGTGGGCTCCCAGCTTGCGATGCTCGTGAGTCCGGAGACTTGGCGGCGGCTGATGAAAGCTCACTTGGGCCGAGTGATCGCTGTAGGCAAGTCGGCAGGGCTGTGGGTGGCTTACCATTGCTGTGGTGCTTTAAGGCCGATCATTCGGGATCTGATCGAACTCGGAGTAGATGTGCTGAACCCCGTACAGTGCAACTGTCCCGGGATGGACCCACTGGATCTGAAGAAGGAGTATGGAAAGCAGATTGCGTTTATGGGAGGAGTGGACACGCAAGGGGTTTTGCCCTCTGGAACGGTGGATGATGTACGCCGAGCGACGGCACGACTTATCGAAGGGATGACCGCGGATGGAGGTGGGTATATCCTCGCGGCGTCGCATACCATTCCGCCGGAAACTCCAGACGACAATATTTTCGCCATGTACCTGGAAGCCGGAATCACCCGAGAGGAGATCTTCGACTGCGCTGCCCAGATTCGTGCCTCCATGGGCCGCGCGTAAGATTTTCTGCCGGAGTGCCGAGGTAGGCAATCACGTCAACCGCTGGCCGCAGCGGTCCGCGCTAGCCACCGAGATGTCTTGGGGGATTTGCAGGTGGGACCTTTGGAGGCACACGTTGGCCCTCCTGGAAAATTCTCTTTCCCGAGTTTCCTCTGGTGGTATCATGCGACGGTCGTCAGCGCCGAAGTTACTCGCGAGAATGCTGGCCAATCGTCCCGAGGGATTTTGCCTCGTAGCAAGTACGCCCAACCATCGGAAAGCCAGGGCAGTCGTTAAAAGCAGTTGTGTGCCCAGCATTGTGTGTTCAGCACCGACAAACCAACCAGGGAGGATATTCCTTATGGATCGGCGCAATTTTCTCAGAACCGGTGGGATCACGGCGGGCACTTGGGTATTGGAGGGTGGATTGTTCCGGTTTCCCTTTCTGCTCTCCGCTGCCGAGATGACAGGGGTTGCGGAGAATCCCAACCTCGCAGATCCCAAACTCGGCGCGACGGCAACCGCTTCCTCTCATTCGGACACCCCGACGTGGGGTTATTTGCCCACGAATATATTCGGGGACATTCTGCAAACCAGTTGGGAGACCGACAAGGAAACTGCGGGCGCGTGGGTGGAAATCACCTTCGCGCAAGAGCAGACGGTGAGCGAGCTCTGGATTCTGCCCAGGTCTTTGCCCTACGACCTGGTTCTTGATCCCTACATGAGGGGCGGGAAAATGGCTACGCCGAGGAAGATCACGTGTTCGCTCATGGGAGGCGGCTCGGTCAGCGCCGAATTGCGTCAGTCCAAAGACTTTCAAATTGTCGTGTTCCCCCAACCGCAGAACACAAAATCAGTGCGCATCACCATCAATGACACCTGGCCCGAGGCAAATGCTCAGGGAACGGGCTTGGGAAAAGTCAGGGTCTTCGGGCAACGGCATGCCCCAACTTTGGAAATCTCTGTTTATGCGATGTACGACGCGCGTGAGGATGTAGCTGTCCAATCGGCCACGCTCGATGTCGTCAACCCCGGGCCGGAAGTCCGTGACGGGAGTCTTCAGGTTGTCCAGGGGGAAAAGCCCCTTGGGACGGTTCCCCTCGGGACCTTTCCCGCAAAGTCCGTGTCGCGGCATGCGATCTGGATTCCCGCGCCATTTGAAGACCAATCCATGGAATTCCGAATCGCGGATAAGAACTCCACGTTCAAGGTCAGCCGGAAATTGCATGTGCCGGCATACCACTCCTATTTTGACGGCGGCACCTTCGACTTTTTCACCACCAACCACAACGACCTAGGCTGGCTGGATACACAGCAAGTAACGGCTGATTATCGTTCCGCGGAGATAATCCTGCCGGCAATCGAGCTGCTCAAGAAGTATCCGGATTTCCGCTATTCGATGGAGTCGGTCATTTACTTGATGGAATTCCTGGACCGCCATCCGGAGAAGCGCGAGGAAATAGCGCAGTTGACGCGGGACAGAAGAATTGTCTGGGGGTGTACTTACGTCCAGAACCTCGAAGTACGAGTTGGTCCGGAGAACCTGGTACGTCAATTCTACCTGGGCCGTCGCTGGCTGAAGAAGAACTTTCCAGGCTCTGACAGCATTCACTACTGCAAAACTGACCCGCCCTGCATGACTTGGCAAATGCCGCAAATCCTGACGAAAGCCGGCATCAAGTATGTCATTCAGGGGCGCTTCCCATGGGGGTTCTACAATTGGCAAGGTCCCGATGGTTCGCAGGTCTTCGTGTTTGCCTTTCGCTACGCTGATCCTCGCACACTTCCCAATCCCAAGGGAAATCAGGGCTGGCTCAGCTTCGCGGCGGAGCGTGAGGATTACTACCGCCCGCGCAAGTTGCCTCCCCAGATGATTTTTGATTTCAACGGTGACTACCTGCCTCCACCGCCGTCGCTCATTCCCTACGTGCCCGAGCAGAACGCGGCCATGAAGCGATTTGCCGAGAAGTGGAATGAACACTACCAGGGACAGCCGGATCGCCAGATCAAACCTCCGGAGGTCCGGTTCGTCGAAGCGCAAGGCATGCTCGATGATCTGACCCGACATGAGCTGAATATCGAGACCCTCCACGGAGACTGGCCGCTGAACTGGGCGTACTACGACGAACCGGGACACCGGTCGGGCTTAATTGCGGGGCGTTTGGCGCACAACCGCATTTTGATGGCAGAACGGCTTTCGGCAGGCTTGCTGCAATCCGGGCCCTCCGCGGAATACCCGGCGAAGGCTTTTGAAGAAGCCTGGAAGACGAACTGCTGGCCGGACCACGGCTGGGGCGGCAATCGAGGGACTCTCACCGATGCCTATTACGTCGAGGCTTTCGCGAAATCCAAGGATATGTCCGACAAGTTGCTTGCCAGCGCCGGGGCGAGCCTGGCCAGCGCCGTGCCCGCCAAGTCCTCTGAGCATCTCAGCATCGCCGTCTATAACCCCCTGTCGTGGCGACGAACCGACGTGGTCCGCTGTGGCTTCCCCATACCTGCCGGGTGGACCGGTTGGATTCTGCGTGACAGCTCGGGAAAGGAAATACCCTGTCAGGAGGTTTCGGGCGAGGGGACGACGAAGACAGCGGAGATGGCGTTTCTGGCCGAAGATGTGCCCTCCGTGGGTTACAAAACATATTACCTGGAGCGGGCAAATTCCCGTCCCGCGAAGGTAGAGCCGGTTTCCGGTGAAACCATGGAGAACGAATATTTGCGCGCGGTGTTGGGTGTGGGGGGTCTAAAGAGCCTTTACGACAAACGCCTGAAGCTCGAGGTCCTGAAGACCGACAAGTTCTTTGGGGGCGAAGTTCTTCAGTTCACTGCGCCGGGAGCAGCGTGGGATGACACCGAAATCGTGACGACCCAGGATTTCGACAAGACCAGTCATCACGATTTTCGTGTACTGAGTTTCAATAAGGGGCCGGTCATCACCACAGCGGTGCGTGAAGCCAGGTTCTCGCACTTCCGGCTCCGGCAGGCATTCCATCTCTACGCGGGGCTGGACCGCGCGGAAATGGATATAGACATTCTCGATTGGGACGGTCCGAAGTCACGCGAGCTGCGCGCGGTATTCCCGATCAATCTGCCCAAAGATTATCGGTTAAGCTATGAAGTCCCGTTTGGGACGGTGGAGATTGGTAAGGACGAAATCGATTTTTCCGATCTGCCGGGCAATACGGACTGCCAGTTCGTGGCCGCGATTTACGGCGGAGACAAAACCCTGCCGTTCCGCGAAGCCATCAACTGGATTGACGCCTCATCGAGTCGTTACCAAAAGTACGGGTGCCTGGCAGCTTCGGATTGCACGGTGCATCTGTTTGAGGACCAGACGGACAATCCGGTGGCCTACCCGGTGCTCCAGCACGTGCTGCTCTCGACGCGGAAGAGCCAGGCGTGGAATCCCGACTACTGGTTCACACAGGCAGGAAGCCACTCGTTCCGGATGGCCCTCTATCCTCACAGCGGCGGTTGGCGAAATCGGTATCGTGACGGCATCGCCTTCAACTACCCGCTCCTGGCGTTTGTAGCTTCAGGGATCGGTGGCGCCTCCCTCCCGGCCGACGGGGCGTTTCTACAACTTGGCCCCGCCAATCTGATCATGACGGCATTGAAGAAGAATGAGGACGACGACTCCATCTCCTTGCGATTTTTTGAAGCCGAGGGGCGCGCTCAAGGCCGCGCGCATGTGAAGTTGTTCCGGCCCATCAAGCAGGCCTGGAAAACTAATTTGATTGAGGAGGAACCGGAAGCCATCGCCGTCAACTCCGATGGTATAGCCGAACTCGATGTTAAGCCTTGGGAGATTGTGACTCTCAAGCTTCAGCTCTGAACCAAGCGGGAGGCGTGGACTCGATCCCCCGTTCCGCTTTGACTTCCGGCCGCATCGAGTTGGCCAGGCTGATAATGGTGCTGGTAAACCGGTGCCATTCGCTCTCAGCCCTTGGCTTGGCTGGCACCGCAAACCGTGTTTGCACCCACACGCCAACCGCCAGCCCAACCACGCCGCGAATCAACGACGGCATTACGTAACCCGCCAGAGCCTACGAAAAGGTGAGCCAGGAGCGACGAGCCAAGTAGCCGCAGAGGATTGGGACAGCGTGAGCGTCTCCGCGAAGCTGCTTTGAGAAATTCGCAACCTGAACTCCCGACTTTGTTCAGGGATACCTGCCACGCCCGGTTGACAATGGAACTTTCATGCTGATAAATAGTGAACAGCGAGGTAGGAGTCCGGTATTCGGCCTGGCTAATTCAATGTTATCGCCAAACCGGTAGTTGCCATGGTACCTGTCTCTCCTCTTCGTTCGGAGCCAGTCAAGGATGAACGGCCAAGACACAATTGAGCGGCAAAAGGCCGAGCTAGACTCTGTCCTTACCTCAGAGGCATTTCGGAGGGCCCCCAACCTCACCCGCTTGCTGAATTTCATTTGTCAAAAGCACTGGGAAGGCAAGGGCAGCGAAATCAAGGAATACACGCTGGCCGTGGAGGTCTTGGGCCGGCCCGCGGATTTCGATCCCTTGACCGACTCGATCGTGAGAGTCGAATTGCACCGGCTACGGGAGAAGCTGAAACGCTACTACCAGGACCTCGATCAACAGCACGAGTTCAGGATTCAGCTCCGCAGCGGGACCTACGTCCCAGAGTTCCTTCCGACGCAGACCCCAGGGGATAACGGGGGCGCCGCGCAGGCCCTTGCGGGGCCGGTTGCCGATTCGCCCGAGAATCCCGGTGCGGCACTCGTACCGAGAGAATTCGGTCTGCCCGCACCCTTGCCGCCTGCGGCAACTCGCAGGCCCCGAAGACTCTCCCCGGGGCTACTCCTCGCCGCAGCTCTGGGCGGCGGTGGGATCCTCCTGCTTTCATTGTGGGGGTGGAAGGCAATTCGTTCCTCCCGCGCCGATCTCATCCAACGTCGCGCGGCTGCTTCATCTTCGCCTGGGGCCTCCTCAACTCATGGCCGAGAAGTACGCATCATGGCGGGGTATGCCAAGGGGAATGACTACATCGACCGATTAGGCGAAACCTGGCTTTCGGACCGTTATTTCGTCGGTGGCGCTCCAATTAGTTTCCCTCGCCAAGTTACAGCGCTGGCGACGGACCCGACGCTGTTTGAGACGGCGCGCTGGGGGCGCTTCTATTACGCCATCCCTTTATCCCCGGGGTCTTATGAACTACGCCTCTATTTCATGGAGAGGATGATCGGCCCGGGCACCATAGGACAAGGGGGCGAAAACAGCCGACTCTTTCACGTGCTCCTTAACGGAAAGATGGTGCTTCTATCCTTCGACCCTTACTCGGACGCCGGAGGCAACCTGATCGCGCATGTGCGGACATTTAAGGGGGTGAGCCCGGGCCCGGATGGTCACCTCCGCATCGAGTTTATCTCTGCGCGCGACGAACCGTTTGTCAATGCGATCGAAATCATTCCGACCCCTGAGGGCCGGGTTCCGCCGATCCGCATCGTCGCCCAGGAGAACTCCGTGACCGATGCTCAAGGTCGAACCTGGGAGCCCGACCAATACTATCGCGGAGGAATTCTGCTTCGACGCCAGCCGGTCGTCACAGGCAGCGCGGATCCCGACCTCTTCAGCGGGGAGCGGTATGGGCACTTCAGCTATGTCATCCCGGTCCCCGAGGGCACCTACGGGCTGACGCTCTACTTCGCGGAAGCCTACTTCGGTACCCAAGACAACAGGGCGGGAGGGGTCGGTTCCCGAGTGTTTGACCTTTACTGCAATGGCCAAGCATTGCTGCGGGATTTCGATGTGTTCCGTGAGGCCGGAGGAGCCGGTAAGGCTTTGGTCAAAACTTTTCATGGACTCAAACCGAACCCGCAGGGCCAGTTGGCACTGGATTTTGTTCCGGCAAAGAACTACGCCGTAGTCAACGCCATAGAGGTTGGGGACGAGTCGCAGAATTAGGGTTCGATTCGCTCGCGCTTCAGGGAAGCGCGCCACTTCCCGCGCTCGCCGAACCGGGGTTGAACCTGGGCCGGGGGATGGGGTATGTCACTGGCGGGCAATGGCGGCCTGACCGCGACGCAGGATGTACTTCTGGACCTTCCCCGTGGCGGTCTTGGGCAACTCCGGCAAAATTGTGAACGCTGCTGGAACTTTGAAATGCGCCATGTTCGCACGGGCGAATTCTCTTAGCTCCGCCTCTGTCGCGGACGCGCCCGCCTTCAGGACCACAAAGGCGTGCGGCGCTTCGCCCCATTTCTCATGAGGGACGCCGACGATGGCGACTTCCTGCACAGCGGCATGCTTGAGCAGGATGCCCTCGACTTCTACTGAGGAAATGTTTTCCCCGCCGCTGATGATCACATCCTTGAGGCGGTCGCGGATTTCGATGTAGCCATCGGGATGAACGACCGCGGCATCCCCCGTGTGCAACCATCCATCGCGCATTGCCTGCGCCGTGGCCTGCGCGTCCTCGAAATAGCCCTTCATGATGACATTGCCACGGGCAACGATTTCTCCCAAGGTCTCGCCGTCATGGGGAACTTCACGGCCTTCGAGGTCAACGACCCGCAACTCCCCGGAGGTAATTAGTTCCACGCCCTGGCGCGCTTTGATCGCTGCGCGCTCGGAAGGGGGAAGCGCCGTGTGCCGGGGCCGCGGCTCGCAGATTGAAATGAACGGAGAGGTCTCGGTCAAGCCGTAGACGTGAGTCACTTCCCAGCCGAATTCCCCTTCGACGCGCTCGATCGTCGCGGGCGCGGGCGGCGCTCCCGCGGTGACCACACGCACTCCGCGCGGCGCGACACGCCGCAGATCCTCCGGGGCATTCGCCAGCCCGATCAGCACGGTCGGGGCGGCGCAGAGGATCGTGACCGACTCCCGCGCCATCAACGGGAACGCGATCTTGGGCTCCACTTTGCGCAGGCAGATGTGCGTCCCACCCACTGCGGTCACGGTCCACACGAACGTCCAGCCGTTGGCGTGAAACATGGGCAGTGTCCACAAATAGCGGTCGCCCGAGGTCATGGGGATGTGAACCAGGGTGCCCACGACATTCAGGTACGCATTGCGGTGCGTAATCATGACGCCTTTGGGACGGGAGGTCGTCCCGCTGGTATAGTTGATGGTTATCAGATCGTTTTCGCCAATCTCCGGCTTGTCGAGAACGGGAGCAGTGGCGGCGATAACCTGCTCATAATCCAGCCAGCCGGGGCGCCCACGCTCGAGAGCCACGAAGTGCTCCACGCCAGGAATCTCGGCGCGAATGGAATCGATGGCGTCGAGGTAGTCCGAGTGCGCGCACACTACGCGCGCTCCACTGTGCCGGATCAAGTAGGCGAAATCCGCAGGGGTCAGTCGGTAGTTGATGGGAACGAGCACGGCGCCGATTTGCGGGACCGCGTAGAAGGATTCCAGTTGGGCATGAGTGTTGGGCGCGACATAAGCCACGCGGTCGCCCTGCCGGACGCCGAGCGCTTGCAGCGCCGCCGACCAGCGGTCGCAGCGCTCCAAGAACACCGCGTAGGTAAACCGCTGGTCTCCGTCGACCACGGCTTCGCCATCCGGGTATAACCGGCGCGCGCGACCCGCAAAACTAAGAGGGCTGAGCGGAGTTTCCATGAAATCTCCCAGCGCTCGACTGTCAGACGGAAAAATCCCCAGCTTCCGGTCCCGCGCGCCCGCGCAGGGCCGTTGGTCATTTCATTTTGAAGTGCGATGCCCGAAGCCACGACATTTTTGCGCGGGTGCCCGAAGCCAGCGTAGATCGTTACAGATAATACAACTTATTGCAACCCCGTGCTCTCTCCGCCCATGTGGGACATTCCTCTCCGGCGAGTCCGGTCAGCGTGACGACGAGTATGCCGGCCGTTCCAATGAATCCAGCAGTGGTGACTTGGCTTG
>JAIQGA010000425.1 GCA_020072925.1 Terriglobia bacterium
GTCCCAAACCATTCGCAGGTGCTTGCCCACGGGATTTTCCCCCGGCCAGAAACGTCGCGCGGTAGCCGCGGTCACGATGATAACGCCTGCGGACTTTTCACTATCGGCGTCTGTGAATTCCCGGCCAGCCATGAGCGGGATGCCCATTACATGGAAGTAATCCGAGGTGATGGCTCCGGCCCAGAGCAGCGGGGCCAGACCCTCTCCGGGGCTCACCGGGTGTTCTTCCATTTCGGCCACCACGTAAGGCACTTCGCCGCTCAAGGGGAGGGTGTTCGCGGCCGATACTTCGGAAACTCCCGCCGTCTCGCGTGCCCGGCGTAGTAACTCGTTGTACAGCGCGACGCACGCAGTTCTTCCTTGGCAGGACGATTGATCCGGGGTGACTCGCACGGCGAGAAGGTGTTGCTCTCTGAAACCGGGATAGACTTGCATGAGTCGCCAGAGGGTCTTGATCAGAAGCCCGGCAGCAACCGCCAATACCACGGCCAGCGACACCTCGCCCACGATCAACGAGCCGCGAAGGCTGATGCTGGCTGCGTCGACGGATCGTCGTCCGCCGGCCTTAACGGCCTCTACGAGGTTCGACTTCGAGGCTCGAAGGGCGGGAACAAGGCCGAATGCCAGGCCGGTCAGCACGGAAAGTCCCGTCACAAAAGTAAGCACTCGCCAGTCCATTCCAACCTCTGCCAGGCGAGGCGTGTCTGCCGGCAAAAGGGAGTTCAACGGGAGCGCAATTTCCTTGCGGCGGGCGGCCGCCAGCGAGAGTGAGAGGCTCGCGACATTTACACACGCCATCAACAACACGATGCCGACCGCGCCCAACAGCACCAGCAGTTTTGCGCGGACGTTGCCCACCAAATCCTGCTGCAAGGGGAGAACCGTGGCGTCGGCGTTCCAATTTCGCGCGATGGAATGCGGAAACATGGGGATGATCCGCGCAACCATGCCGCGAATCTCGTTTTGAGCCTGTGCGAGGGTCACTCCCGGCCGCAGTCTGCCCACGACCGGCGTGAAATCATGTTCCCAACAATCCTCCGGGTTGGTTGGGTCGAAATGAACAGGTATCCACAGTTGAGCCCCCGGAAGCAGAAAGCTGAAACCAGGCGGCATCACGCCCACCACCTGCCGGTCCACCCCGTTGATTTTGATGACCCGGCCGATAATGCCCGGGTCGCCCTGGAATTTGTTCTGCCACAGGCCGTGGCTGAGGATGACCAGTCGGTCCCGCCCAGCCTGATCCTCTCCCGCTTGAAAAGTGCGCCCCAACCGCGCGCTCGCGCCAAGCAGGGAGAAGACGTTCGCCGAGACGGTGCTGCCTGTGACGCGCACCGCCTCTCCTTGTCCCGTTAGGTTGAAATCGGAACCATTCTCGGGTTTGTCCGAGAACGAGGCGACCTCCATGGTCCGGCTCAACTCCTGCAAAGCAGCGACAGCGCCCTTGGGGTAATACCCGGTGATTTTCACGAGCCGGTCGGGTTCGGCATATTGCAGTGGCCGGAGGAGGATGCCATTCACCAGGCTGAACATCGCCGCGTTGCCGGCAATCCCCACCGCCAGCGTGAGCACCGCGACGGCGGTGAAGCCGGAATTCTTCGCCAGCATCCGCAGGGCGTAACGAACATCTTGGGCAAAGTTTTCGAGCCAGTTCCATCCCCACATGTCACGGCTCTCCTCTCTAAGCACCAATTCGTTGCCGAAACGCCTTTGCGCGGCGTAGCGGGCTTCCTGCGGCGAAAGGCCCCGCTCGATCTCTTCCCGCTCGCGCAACTCGCGGTGCAGGCGCATCTCTTCGTCTAAATCAGCGTCAAATCGCCGGCGACTAAACAGCATCAAGAAACGTCGAGCAAGTTCGCGAAACCACTCCATGACAACCTACCGAAACTCGAAATTGGTTTCTCATTCACTCAATCGCTCAATCACCCGATGGCTCAAACACCCGATCACACAATCGCCCGATGGCTTCATTCGTACCTCAGCGCCTCCATGGGATCGGCCTTGGTTGCGCGCCGCGCCGGGATGTAGCAAGCGAGCAGGGCGGCGGCGATCAGGATTAGCGAAACGGCGATGAGTGTCAGCGGGTCGGTGGGCTTAACGCCGTACAGCAGGCTGGGCAAAAGTCGAGCAACCTCCAGCGCGGCAACAATACCAAAGCCCATCCCTATCAAGGCGGGTATCATTCCCTGGCCGACCACCAGCCGAAGCACATCACTCTTTTGCGCACCCAGTGCAACTCGGATTCCGATCTCTTGTGTACGCTGCGCGACGATGTAGGAAAGAACTCCGAACAATCCCACAGTGGCGAGTGCCAGTGACAAGAAGGCGAACACGATCAGCAGCGTTGCCTCGAAACGCTGTTCGAGGGTGGACTTCCCGATCACTTGGTTCATGGTCAGGATATCGGAGACAGCCAATTCGGGATCAAGCTGCTGAACCACCCGCTGGATCGGCAAGGCCAATCCAGTGACATCGCGGCTCGAGCGTACGGCAAGCGTCGCGTAGTTTGGAACCATACCCCCGTAAAGAGGCACAAAGGGGAAGTACATGATGGGCTGCACAGGGCTGGCGACATGGAAACGGGTATCGCCAACCACGCCGATAATGGTGAAGGACTGATGGCCTATCGTGACCAAATGTTTCCCATTCGGGTCCTCTCCGGGGAAATACTGACGGACAAAGGACTGGCTGATGATGGTCTCATGCATTTTCTCCGGTACCCGGCTGTCATCGAACGTCTGTCCTTGCAGTAGGGGGATTCCGAGCGCCGCGAAATAGCCGGGATCGGCCCAGCGGACAATGGCATACTCCATCTTGCCTTGCGGCAGCGGAGGATGCTCCGCGATCGCGAAGCCGCTATCTCCCCCGTAACCCTCTCCCGGCACGACTCTGACGAGTCCGGCGCCCTGGACGCCGGGAAGTGACCGCGCGCGCTGGAGCAGTGCGTCAAAGAAATTCAGGCGCTGCACCGCCTGGCTGTACTTTGCCTCGGGAAGACTGAGATGCAGGGTGAGCACGTTATCGGAGGCGCAGCCTAGATCTACGGAACGGAGCCGCGCGTAACTCTTCAGCAACAAACCTGCCCCGATCAGCAGGACGACGGTGAGGCCTACCTCCAGTGAAAGCAGCCATTGGCGAAGTTTGACCCTCGCGGTTCCCGCACTGTGCGAACGTGACGATTCCCGGATCGAAGAAAGAACCGGGCTGCCCCGGATAGAAAGGGGAGACGCCGCGCCGGCGAAAAGGGCACACGCGCCGATCAATCCCAGGATAATGGCCACTACCATGCCATCCATATGGATGGCTTCGACGCGGCTCATATCCGGCCGCATCGTCAAGAACCATTGAATCATGGCGTAGGCCAGCAGCAGGCCAGCGGCGGCGCCCGCGGCTGAAAGGAGGAAACTCTCGGCGAGGTCCCCGGCCAGCAGGCGCCAGCGGCTGCCGCCCAGCGCCGCACGAATAGCGTCCCCGAGACGCGCATCCGCGTCATCAAGCCGCGGATCGGGGGCGGGTTCGGCGGAAAGCAGGAGATGGTGACGGAAGACGCCTGCACCGCCCTCACCCTGGCGACGGGCCGACCGGTGCGACTCGAGCTGACGCGCCCTTGACATCTCCCACGATATCTTCGAGCAGAGGCCGGCTGTTCGCGCCTTTGCTGATGAAGGGATCATCAAGATGCTGATCGTGCAGGCGGCGTACGATGACTGACAACTCCGATGTTGCTTCCCTTTCGCTCACGCCAGGTCTCAGGCGCCCAATGGCCACGAAATCATGAGAATCCGGGGCCTGCATCTCTTCCATTGGCGCTTCGTGATAAATCGGAGTCCACAATTGGGTGGAATGGCTCGGATAGGCGAACCATGCCGGCATGATCCCCACCACCGTGTAAGACTTCGCGTCAAGGTGAATGGTCTGACCCAAAATGGAGGGGTCGCCACCGAACCGTCTCTTCCACAATCCCCAGCTCAGAATGACACTTGGGGCGGCGGAGGGGCGGTCGTCCTCGGCGGTGAAATTCCGCCCCAGAGCGGGCTCCACGCCAAGTGTGGGAAACAAATTCCACGAGCATACTGCAGCGCTCACTTTTTCCGGAAGCTGCCCGCCC
>JAIQGA010000122.1 GCA_020072925.1 Terriglobia bacterium
CTGGTCATTGATTGGTTCAAGCAGATGCTGGGACTGCCGGCGGAGGCCGCGGGCTTGCTAGTCAGCGGAGGTTCGGTTGCTAATCTCACCGCTCTGGCCGTCGCTCGCCGCGCTCAGTTGAACGACCAGACCGAGCGCGCCATCGTCTATCTTTCTGACCAGACACACGCGTCTGTCGATCGCGCGCTGCGGATCCTAGGCGTGCCCGCGCTGCAACTGCGGCGGATTCCCACGGATTCCGCTTACCGCATCAGTATCGAGGCCTTGGCCGATCAGATCGGGCGCGACCGCGACGCGGGTCTTCGGCCCTGGGTAGTGATCGCCAACGCCGGCACCACGAACACCGGGGCTGTCGATCCTCTTGCAGATGTGGCGCGCATCGCCCGGGAAAATGCTCTCTGGTTCCACGTGGACGCGGCGTACGGCGGGTTTGCGGCTCTCACCGAACGCGGTCGCCGACTGCTCCAGGGAATCGAGCAGGCAGATTCGGTGGTCCTCGATCCGCACAAATGGTTCTATTGCCCTTTCGAGGCGGGCTGCGTGCTGGTGCGAAACGGGCGCGGAATGCGCGAGACTTTCCGCATCCTGCCGGAATACATGCACGACGTGGCGCGCGAGGAGCGCGAGGTCAATTTCTGCGACTACGGCCTGCAACTAACGCGCAGCTTCCGCGCCCTCAAGATCTGGATGGCGCTGAAGACCTACGGCGCCCAACGCTACCGCCAGATCATTGAGCAGTGCCTGGACTTAACCGAATATGCCGCGGCGCTCTTTCGGCGCTCGCCGCGCTTCGAAATCGTCACGCCGCCTTCGCTCGGGGTATTCACATTCCGTTATGTTCCCAAGAGGTTGGCAGACGAAACCTCAGACCGGGAATCGCGGCTCAATCGGGTGAACGAAGATCTGCAGTCGAGGATCATCGCCAGTCGCAAGCTGATGCTGTCTTCCACACGGCTTGGCTCTCGCTACGTCCTGCGGTTCTGCGTGCTGAACCATCGCACGCGCAAGGCGGATGTGGAGGAAGCGGTCAGGCTCATTGAGGGCTTTGGCCGGGAGGCGGCGCAAGCCTTGGCTTAGTTGACTCCAGGAAGCCCTTCAACCGCCGGGACGGCGGCACAGGCGACTACCGGCAAATGCAGACCGAAGTATAATATCTAGTTGGTCTTGGACACACTCTAAACTTCGGGGTGAATCGTAATCTCCTCGCCCGGTCTTCACAACGCCAGGATTGCCTTACCCGCCCTCCCTCCCCCGTCGTGCCGTCCGGCTTGGCGCGGACCCGGAGGCCCGAGGAAACGGCGCGCCGCTGCGGCACTTGCTTTGGCGGTCGCCGCTTTCATGCTGGCAGGCGCCCACCAGGGAATCAGCGAGGAGTCGTGGTGGGGCCAGCCTGTGAAAAGCATTCATCTGCAATGCGACGCTAACCTACAGCTCACGGACTTCCCCGGAAGGGTCACGCAGAAGGTGGGCGAACCGCTGGACAGCAAGCTGGTCGCGGAAAGCCTGAAGAACCTTTATGCCACAGGACGTTTCACGGACTTGCGCGCCGAGGCCCAACCCGCTGACCGCGGAGTCAATCTGGTCCTCGTTGCGCACGCACAATATTTTGTGGGTGTCGTTCAGGTCGAAGGCGCGCCGGGAAGTGTTGAGGCGCGCGTCCTGCTCACTGCCTCGCGCCTGCGCCTGGGGCAGCCGCTCAGCAAGGAAAACCTTCAAAGCGCCCATGAAAACATGGTCGAAGTGCTGCACGCCAACGGCTTTTATCAGGCGCGAATTGAGCACACGGTGGATCACGACCCCAACACCCTGGAAGCGAACTTGCTCTTCGAGGTTTTTCCGGGCAAGCCGGCGCGGTTGAGCGCGGTGGAGTTCCAGGACCATTCCATGTTCCCGCCTGCGCGCCTCAGCAAAGAAGCAGGCTGGCGCCGAGGAGCGCACCTCACCTCCGCGCGCCTGGAGCGCGGACTGTTCAGGCTCCAGCAGTTTTACGTCAAGCAGGACCGACTGCAATCCATCGTCAGCGTGCAGAAACGGGAATTCGATCCGAAGGTCAATACCGAAAAACTGATTGTCCAGGCCGATGCGGGACCGAAGATCCGCGTCCGCGTCCAAGGAGCGAAAATCTCACGCTCCAAGCTCCGCTCGCTGCTCCCGGTTTTCAGGGACGGCGTCGTCGATGATGTGGCGCTGGCGCGCAGCACTGAACTCTTGCAGGGTTACTACCAGGAGCAGGGTTACCTTGCCGCCACGGTCAAGCCGGAAAAGGCTTCCCAGCCCGGCGCGCAGACCATCGACCTCGTATTCCAAGTGGGTCTGGGCCGCCGCGCGGAGTTCGACGGATACGGGGTCAAGGGAAACCGGCAGATTGCCACGGCCGAACTCATGCCGGTCGTTAATCCCCCAGCCCAGGGGCTCTTCTCAAACGCCCTCACCTCGCTTTACCAGGCGCGGGGTTTTCTGAATGTCCACGTCACACCGCAAATCGATAAGGAGTTCGAACACCAAGCCGGCCACTGGTTTGTGACTTTCCAGATCAACGAAGGCCCCCGAACTGCCGTCCGCAATCTGACCTTGAAGGGAGTAAACCCTGCTGAGGAGAAAGAGATCTGGCGGGGGCTTGTGACCAAGCCCTCCCAGCCTTACTCGCCCGAGCGCGCCCTGACGGACCGGAATTATATTGCGGATTACCTTGCGGACCGCGGGTACGCGCAGGCCTCGGTGGCTTCCCACGCGACGCCCGTCGCTTCTCGACCGCAGGTCGACCTGGAATACGAGATCACAACCGGGACGCAAGAACAGATCCAGCGGATCTTCGTCCTGGGCAATCACCATACGCGCCCCGGCGTCATCCGCCGCGAACTGACCATTCGCGACGGCCAACCGCTCAGCCAGAACAAGTTGCTCGAATCGCAACGCGGCCTCTACGACCTCGGGGTCTTCAACCAAGTGCAAATGGCCACCCAGGACGTGCCCGCTTCGGAGCCTCAGAAAACGGTCCTGGTGGGAGTCGAGGAGGCCCGCCGCTGGACGGTGGGATATGGCGGAGGAATCGATGTGCAACGGCTGGGCGGTAATCAGCCGCAGGGCACGTTCCAAGCCAGCCCACGGTTGTCGCTGGATGTGAGCCGGCTCGACGTGGGTGGGCGCGCGCAAACGCTCTCGCTTGGCGGAAAGCTCTCGAATCTCGAATCGGGCGGCAGCATCGGATACCTCATCCCGCGCGTGTTCAACCGCCGCGACCTGAGCCTGCACATCAATGGGCTGGTGGACCGCAGCCGCGACGTGCTGACGTTTACCGCAGATCGGCGCGAGGCTTCTATCAATATTGAGAAACGCTTCAGCCCCACCACGCTGTTCGTCTTCCGCTACAGCTTCCGCCGGGTGCAGGCTCTGGACATCAACGCCAGCCGGATTTCTGTGCAGCAGATTCCTCTGTTCAGCCTGCCGGCGCGCGTGGGCGGCCTGGGCGCCAGTTACATCAACGACCATCGGGACGATCCCGCCGATGCCACGCGCGGCTCCTACACGCTGGCGGACGCGAGCGCGATGTGGGAGAAATTTGGTTCCGAGGCCAACTTCCTGCGCTTTTCAGGGCAGAATGCAACCTACTATCGGCTCGGCTCCCACTTGATTTTTGCCCGCGACACCCGTTTTGGAGTGGAGTCACCCTTCGGTGGCCTGCGCAGAGAGGTGGTGGGCCAGCCTCCGCAAGTCGTCTTCACCCACGACATCCCGCTTCCCGAGCGGTTCTTCATGGGAGGCAGCGAAGCGCACCGCGGATTCTCCATCAACCAGGCCGGGCCGCGCGATCCGACTACCGGCTTCCCGGTGGGAGGCAACGCTCTGTTCCTGAATACGCTCGAACTACGTGTGCCCCTTGCGCAGCGACGCTTTGGGTTTACGTTCTTTCACGACGTGGGGAACGTCTTCTCTTCGATCCGGACCATGCGCCTGCTGAAGTTCACCCAGAGTTCCCCGACAGATTTTGACTATGATGTGAATGCGGTGGGTATGGGAATCCGCTATAAGACGCCGGTTGGACCGTTACGACTCGACTTTGGTTATAACCTCAATCCGCCCCGCTACCAGGTCATAACGACGACAAACGGCATAAGCACAGTGGGGGTACAACGATTACCGAATTTCCAGTTCTTCTTAAGTGTCGGCCAAAGCTTCTAGCCGTAACCCTGGTCTTGGTCGGGGCCGTGGTGGCGCTCCCGTCCGCCCGGGCGGGCCAGGGCGACGTCCTCGACCGGGTGGTCGTAACGATTGGGGAAACGGCGATCACGCAAAGCGATGTCGAGCAGGAGTACCTTTTCGAGCGCTTCCTGGATGGGCAATGGCCGGCTCCGCCTCCCGATACGGCGGCGCTCGAGCAGGCCCGCGACCGGCTCACCTACCAGAGGCTCCTGCAAATTGAGGGTGAAACGACTCGCGCGGGCCTCGCCGATCCCGAGGGAAGCGCTGCCGAGCGGTTGCAGGAACTCCGCACGCGTTACGGTCAGGGGGACCGGTTTGAGTCAGCATTGCGGGAGTTGGGTATCGATGAACACCAACTCCTTGACCGGCTCGCGGAACAGGCCCAAATCCTGCGCATCATTGATCAGCGGTTGCGGCCCGCGGCTCCTCCCACGCCCGCGGAGATCGAGAATTACTACCGGCAGGTTTTCCTGCCCAGCTACGCGCAGCGGAGTAAAGATCCAGCACCCGCGCTGTCGGAGGTCGAGGGTCAAATCCGCGAGATCCTCGTGCAGAAGAGCATTGATGAGCTTCTGACCAAGTGGCTGCACAATCTCGAGGCCAGCCACCGGGTGAAATTTCACTCATTCTGATTTTGCGACGGGCCATCGGTTATCGGGGCTACGCGTATGTTGAAGCGATTTCGGAAAGCGGTTTATGCCTTCGTAGGGCTCGTGCTCCTGCTCAGCGTGGCTTACGGAATCCTGAGCAGCGCCTGGTTCAGCCGCTTCCTGGAGCGCCGCGTCATTGCCAGCCTCGAGAATTTTACCGGCGGGCGTGTGGAGATCGGCGAATTTCGATTCCGGCCCATCGACCTGCACCTGCTTCTTCGCCACGTGGTCATCCACGGAACGGAACCCGCCGGCGCGCCGCCCCTCTTTTCCGCCCGGATCATGGTGGCGCAGTTGAGTCCCGCGCTTTTGCTGCGCCACCAGCTTCGCTTGCGGCGCCTGGATTGGAACCAGGCCGAAATCCATATTCGCACCCAGCCCGATGGGTCCACGAACCTCCCCGGGCCCATTGCGCGTCTGGAGACGCATGAAGCGTTTGCCGCGCTTGTGGACCTCTCGATTGGCACCCTGACGCTTTCCCAGACCAACTTCTTCTGGAACGACGAACTTCTGCCCCTCAACGTGAACGCGCGAGAACTGGCTGTCCTCCTCCGGAGCACTCGCGGAGGCCATTACCTGGGCAGCCTCACATCTTCAAACCTGACCGTCCAATCGCCACACCTGGCTTCCCCGCACATCACCTTAGCGACCCGATTTGATTTGTCGCGCGGTGATCTGACGGTGAATTGGCTGGAATGGCAGACCGAGGGCCTCAAAGGAACGGGCACCTGCGACCTGCACTGGGTGCCCAAGCTTGAGGCGCCATTTTCCTTTCAGGCGGACGCGGATTTGGCGACGCTCGCCCGCCACCTGAAAGTTCCCGGTCTGCAAAGCGGACGCCTGCACGCGGAAGGTCACGGCATTTATCGGGCCAACGATTGGTCCGCGCAGGGCCAGATCCAGGCGCGCGATGTGACGCTTCGAACTCGCGCGGTGAATGCCAGCCGTGTGAAGGCTTCCCTCGACTACGCGGTCAACCGGGAGCGCGCCGACTTCTCCAATCTGATGGTCGCGGTCTGGCAGGGCACGGTGCGAGGAGGCGGCGAAATATTGTTTGCCGGACCCGCTCTGCAATTCCGCTTTCGTACCGAACTGCGCGACTTCGATCTCGCCACGCTCCTGCGCGAAGCCACATCGCCGGGGACACCGCTGGCTTCCCTTCGGCCCGCTTCAAGAGTCAGCGGGAGGGCCGAAACTACCTGGACTGGCAACCTCGAGGACTTTCAATCGAAATTCCAGTTGCAGTTTGCCCCGCCTCGCGGCGCCCTGCCCGGCTCGCTTCCGGTGAGTGGGGACGTGCGCGGTACAGCTCGGGAGGCAGAGGCATTAATCCTCGATGTCGAGCAAGCCGACCTTCAAACGCCAAAATCCTCCCTCTCGGTTCGCGGGGAAATTGGACTCGGCACCACTGGGAACGCGTCGTCAAGCCAACTCTCAGTGAAAGCCCAGACATCGGACCTCGGGGAATGGCAACCGCTCTTTCAGGCTTTCTCGTCATCCGCCCAGCCCATTCCTTTGGCACTCAAATCGACCGCCTCATTCTCGGGTGAGGTGATGGACACAATCCAAAACCCGCAAATTCGCGGCACGGTGAATGTGGGTGAGTTCAAATATCACAACTCGACTTGGGACAAGTTCGCGGCGAGCGTCTCGGTCGGCCCAGATGGCGCCGAGGTTTCGGGAGGCCGCCTGGAGCATGGGAAGAGCGCTCTGGACGTAGAAGCCTCCGCGCGCATGACGCACTGGCGACTTCCTGCCGAGTCTCCGGTACATGCCGGTGTCCAGGCCCAGCGCACACCACTCGCGGGCCTGGAAGCGGCGCTACAGGTGGATTATCCCCTCAACGGCTTGCTGAGTGGTCGCCTGGACATTGACGGGACCTTCGCGAATGTGACAGGCCAAGGCGCGCTGCGCGTCGACTCCGGTCAACTCGCCGGCGAACCTTTTGATTCACTCACGAGCCAAATTCGGCTGGAGAAGAATCAGTTTCTGTTTGAGCGTATCCAATTCGCCAAAGGCGAGGGCCGCATAATCGGTCAGGCGAGCGTCAGCCCTGAGACTCGCGCCCTGAACATTCAACTTCATGGCACATCCCTCTCCCTAGCGGACTTCCACCATCTCCGGCTGCCTTCTCCTGATTCCCATCATCCGCTCTCGCTCCGCGGGCATGTGCAGTTTGATTTCCGGGGCGAAGGACCGGTGGATGGTCTGACCTTCCAGTCCAACTTCCAGGCGCAGGACGTCAGCGTGGGTGAAACCCCGCTGGGGAATTTTCAAGGCCAGGCGGAGGGAGCGGGGCAGAAGATACACATCCAAGGCGAAGGGAAAGACCCGGCCGGGACCTTCCAGTGGAGCGGGCAGGGCCAGATGGCCAACGGTTGGCCGTTTGAGGTGGAAGGTCAATACTCCGACCTGCACGTGGATCCCTGGATTCGCAGCCTCGTGAACAAAAAATTTCAGGCCTCGTTGGTTGCCGGCGGTTCCTTCCGTCTTTCCGGCCCGCTGCGCGAGCCGGGGCAGTGGGAGCTAAGCGGGAAAGCGCAGACGCTTCAGATAAGCTTTCCCGGAATCGTCTGGACTAACGAGCAACCCATCGACATCCACTATGCGCAGGGAGTCCTCGCCACCAGCCCCTTCCGGATTCGCGGCCCCTCCACCGACCTGACCGTCGACGGGTCCATTCGCCTCGCCGGCGGCGCGGACATCTCCTTCAACGCGCGCGGTTCCGCCAACGCCACCATCCTGGCGCTCGTCGACCCCACGCTCAAAGCCGGGGGGAGCTTCGATGTGGAGTTGCACGCGACGGGCTCCGCCGCTCAACCGTCGCTGCAAGGCGCCATCACCGTGCACGACCTTAGCTTGGCCTACGCCGATATGCCCCTCCGGCTCAGCGGGCTGAATGGCAGCGTCCAACTCTCCGGGGAGAGGGCCACCTTCGAGTCCCTGCGCGGCGTCAGCGGAGGGGGCGAGGTAACCCTGACCGGCTTTCTGACCCTGGCCGCCTCGCCACACTTCAATGTGCATGCCCGAATGACCCAGGTCCGGGCGCGCTACCCCGCCAACTTCACATCCATTTTGAGCGGCGATCTTCGCCTTTTCGGGACTTCCGAGCGCGGGCAACTCGAGGGCGACATCGTCGTTCGACAGATGTTCGCCGCCGAGAACGCCAATTGGCTGGCGCGCATGATTGAGTCCGGCGGCCCCTTCGCCCAGGCCGCCCCTTCCGCCGCCTCGCCGCTCGGTTCGCGAATCCGGCTCAACGTCCGCGTTACCTCCTCGCCGCCCGTCCGGCTGGAAAGCCACGATCTGCGCCTGGTGGCGGATATTGATCTGCGCCTGCAGGGGACGCTCGCCAGTCCCGTCGAGCTTGGCACGATCCATTTCCTGAGCGGCGAAGCGGTCCTCCGAGGAAACCGCTACAAGCTGACGCGGGGCGATATCACTTTCAACAACCCTTTCCGAACCCAGGCCCTGCTCGATCTGGAGGCCCAGACCCGCGTCGAGCGCTATGAACTTACCCTGGTCGTCTCCGGACCTCTCGATCGGCTGAAGTTCGCCTACCGCTCGGACCCCCCATTGGCGACGGAGGACATCCTCTCACTGCTGGGATTAGGCTTCAGCCCACAGCAGGAGGCTCTGGCGCCGCAGGGCGGACGCACGACCGCCACCGTGGGGGCCAGCGCCCTGCTCTCCGAGGCACTCTCCAGTCAGGTGACCGGGCGCATTACTCGCCTCTTCGGTGTCAGTCGCATCAAGGTCGACCCCAACGTCGGCACGCTCGGTTATGGCACGGGCGTCCGCGTCACTGTCGAACAGCAGGTGACGCACGACTTCACCATGACCTACGTGACTAACACCGCCGTGTCACAGTACCGGATTATCCAGTTCGAGTGGGCCATCGACGATAACCTCTCGCTGATGGGCATCCGCGACCAGAACGGCATCTTCGGCCTGGAGTTGAGGTTCCGCCACCGCTTCAAGTGAGCGCCGGCTGGGGTCAGGCATGAAAATTGCTGCGTTGCAGCGGCGTGCCCCTCCGTGGTCATTCCCGCGCAAGCGGGAATCCAGCCTTTTTGATCCACGGTTGTGGGCCAAAGGCCCATGACCTCTGCCACGAGAAAGGCCGCCTTCGCGGCCCACGAATGCCTCGGAAGATGCTCGTGGCGCGTGGCTCATTTCGGGCAGCAGATGTTATACTGAGAGGCTGCCACAAGGATGCGAGCATCGTAGGCAGAACGAGCCTGCGATGCGTCGCTGAGTTCGGCCACGGAGAGGTGTCCGAGTGGCTGAAGGAGCACGCTTGGAAAGCGTGTTCACGAGAAATCGTGACGTGGGTTCGAATCCCACCCTCTCCGCCAATTCTTTAGAATCAGTGGGTTAGATGCCATCCTAAAATCTTCCTAAGCCATCCCGCGGATTCCCCAACTTTCCAGTACTTAGCCTCGCCCTGGCACTCGTCAAACAAGAGGACAGCCCCAAGTGCGGTATTGACCTTGTCCAGTACACACGCGCTGGGATTTCTCCTGGACTTTGGAAGGAGTCATCGCAGAAAGCGACGTGCCTGTTTGATACATATACAAACAACAGGCTTGCTCAGACGTTGCACTTCTTGTGGTATGAGCGAAGCAGAAGAAAATTCCGCGACCGAGTAGACCAGCTCATCGTGGCCAAGAACGATTTCAAGCGTGATAGGGGGCCTAAGACTGATGAGGATCTGGAAAAGGCGACGGGCAATCTGGCCACGATCCTCGCTGAGTGCCTTGGCGACCTTGCGTTTCTCACAGAGTACCCAATTAGGCTGGTTCGCGATTTGACGGGCGTGCGCAACAGACCGCTAGTCGCCCTCAGAACCTTGCGCATTATGGGAGATCATCCAGGATTTAAGCAGGAGGAACTCACATACCCGCTTCCGCTTATGAAGAACGACCTGTACATCGAGATGGGGGCCGACGACTGGATTCCACTGTACCCCTTCCTCGTGCCCCGCAATTGCCCCCAGTGCAAGACGAGAGAAATCTATTTTGTCGACAAGTGGCAAGGCAGGGTAAGTCCCGCAACCTTTAAGAGCTTCGAAAGAGGCCATACCGAAGAGGAATCTGGTGTGGGCCTGGCATTGGCAGATTGGCAACCTCATTCAGAGTAGGCGACACTTTAAGCCCGCATCCCATCCGAGGAATGCCATAATGATGCGAGATGATGGCAATCACCAACAGAGGCCCAGGACAATCACCCAAATCAAATTCATCCCAATAGCATCCGTTCGACTCGTGCGGCGGCCTCGTCTTGAATGCTCGGAAGCACGTGGGAATAGCGCTCGAGCGCATGGCGACGGTTCTTCATGGTCCTTGCCAATCGAGGGCGTAGATATCCTGGGATCCTGCATCGCGGAGCAGCAGGGGCGAATCATCAGGGGCAAGCCCGACCCAAAAGCCATAGTGGCCAGTGATCCGCAGATCTTTCAAATCGGCGACGCGCTCAACTTTGCGGTCGCTGATCCGCAGGCGGAGAACGGCAGGGTTGTCGGGTCCGTGAAAGAAGTAGACGTACCGACTGTCTGCCGACCAGTTTGAATAGGCAAGGCCATGTCCTTTCAAGAGCTCCGACCATTTCCCGGTCTGGAAGTCGAAAAGGACGATTCGCGACGAATTGATGGAATGGGCCGCGATGTACCGTCCATCCGGCGACCAGTGGGGCGAGAAAAATCCTTGTGATCCAGGCAAAATGGAGACTTGGTGGTTGCTGCGGTCCAGCACGCGGACGACTGATTCGGTATCCCCCCAGGCTCCCGCGAATACGATCTTGCCACCCTCCGGCGACCAGTCCGGATCAACTTGAGCCTTAGGATCGGCAAGCATCAATTGTTGTAGGCCTCCGCCTTCGCCCGAAACCATATAGATCCTTTGGGGCTTCCCCGGCGTGGAGTCAAAGAAAGCGATCTGCTTACCATCGGGGGACCAGCGCGGCAAGACGGGGTACAACGGCGGGTAGGAAAGTTGCACGCGATTACTTCCGTCCGGCTTGCTCCGCCAGAGGATACCTTCCGGGTAGGTGACGTAGGCTATCCATTGGCCGTCTCTGGAAAACGCGACGTATTCCGCCGAAATGCCGGATAGGAAGGGCACGAACTGCCCGGCCTTCGAATCATAGCGAACCAGTTCGCCGCGGGAAGTCCGGCCCACCACGAAGATCTGCTTGCCGTCTCTACTGGGAACCGGCCGGCTCAAGCGGAGAGGGCTGGAGGTTAACTGGAGGGCTGTGCGCCCGGCCCTCCGAAGGAACCCTCCCTTTTCGGCAAGAGCCCAGATTTGTCCTTGCGACCGGAAGACGAAGTACCTTCCATCCTCAGTCCATTTCCCGCAGCATTCATCAGGAGGGTCCTCCCAGCCCGCAAACAAGGGGTGAAGGTCCGACCCTTGGGCAGAAACTTCCCAAAGCGACTGCGCGCTGGTCTTCGGGTTCTGCACGGTCAGCCGGATTTTGCTTCCATCGGGCGACCACTCCGGCGCAAGCGGCACACCCTTCATGGACACGAGCCTGCGGGGATTACTCCCGTCGCTATTCGCCAGGAGCAGTTCGCTTCCGTTGACATACGCGAGCGTCCTCCCATCCGGGGACCAGGCGCCTTCGCTTCCGATCAAATCTCCCAAGCGGCGTGATGAGCCACCGAGAACGGGAATACTCCAAAGCGGTCCCCTGCCAATTTCGTACTGCCAGTCTGAGACGAGAAGGCTGGAGCCGTCCGTCGAGATGCTGACAGGGTTCATGCTTTGGGATGGTGTCGGAATTTGCACCGGCTCGCCGCCGGAGACTGACATCTGGACGATGCGCCAGAGACTGCGATCTCCCACGCGGAAGTAAAGCCGCGAGCCGTCGGTGCCCACCAATTCCTTCGGCACACCGTCGTGGGTAAGCTGGACGTAGTTTGAGACTTTTGGCGCAGGCAAGGGGCGTGTGAGCACGTAGCCGACAAACGCCGCCGCGACGATGGCCACTCCGGCCAACACGGGCAGCCAACGTCTGAAACGCGCTGGTGGTGGGTGCGTGGCCGGAACGACCTCAGGGGCCGGGGATAAAGGCGCAGACGCAAGGTTTACCCCGGAGGTGTACCGGCCGGCATCGGTTTCGCGCTTCAAGCGTTTCAAGTCGGCGCGCATCTCGGCAGCGCTTTGGTAACGCAGTTCCCGGTCCTTTTCGAGCGCCTTACTGATGATGCGGTCCCACTCTGGCGATATGCGGGGATTCAGGCTGGCAGCCGATGCTGGGGCTCGATTCAGGATGGCGTCAAAGATGAGCGCCGTCGAGTTTCCCGCAAAGGCCTCCCGGGCCGTCGCCATCTGGTAGAGCACCGCGCCAAAGCTGAAGAGGTCCGTTCGTGCGTCGACGGGCTCGCCCCGCGCCTGCTCCGGCGACATGTAGGCCACCGTCCCCATCGCTACGCCGGGGATAGTCAACTGCTCGTGCTCGACCGACGCCGTTGCAGGATCTTGAAAGGGATGACCTTGGGCCGCCCCGAGGTCACCCACAGGGGGTGTCCCTGCGGTTAATTTCGCCAGGCCGAAATCCAGGATCTTCGCCTGCCCGCGCGGGGTGACGAAGATATTCGCTGGCTTGACGTCCCTATGGACGATCCCTTTCGAGTGCGCTGCGTCCAGCGCGTCGGCAATTTGGAGCGCGGTCTCCAGCAGAGTTTCAGGCGGCAATGGCCCGTCCTCGAGAGTGTGCTTTAGCGTGTGGCCCTCGAGATATTCCATTACCATCAGGGGCCGCCCTTCATATTCGTCAACGCCATAAATGGTGCAGATGTTCGGGTGATTCAGTGAGGATGCGGCCTGCGCCTCGCGCCTGAATCGCTCCAGTGCCTGGGGGTCTCGGGCGAGGTGATCGGGCAGGAACTTCAAGGCTACAAAGCGAGGGAGCTTGGTGTCCTGAGCTTTGTAGACGATGCCCATCCCGCCGCCACCAAGTTTGGTCACGATTCGGTAATGAGTGATGAGCTTCCCGATCATGGAGTCTGCTCCCGACGCTGCGTTGGCCGCCGCGGCTTGCTTCTGGGCCAGGTGTATGGCTGCCATCTCCAAGGCCGGAGCTTCAAGGAAGCGGTCGCCTCCTTCAACTTCTGCCAGCAGTGATTCCACCTCCCGCTGCAACGATTTATCGCCGGCGCAGGCCTCTTCCAGGAAGGCACCCCGGCGGCTCGCGTCCTGCTCCAAGGCGGCGTGGTACAACCGCTCAATCCGCCGCCAACGTTCAGGGTCCACTCGCCTTCTCCTTTCGCAGCTCGCGTCGCAGCCAGCTTTTCGCCAGCTTCCAGTCGCGCTTCACGGTTTCAGGCGAGACTTTCAGGACCTCGGCCGTTTCCTCCACGCTCAGACCGCCGAAGAAGCGCAGTTCCACAACCTGGCCTTTGCGGGGGTCCGTCGCCGTCAGAGCCTTCAGGGCCTCGTCCAGGTCAAGCAATCCGGCTCCGCGTCCTCCCGCCACCAAGTCCTCTTCAAGTTCCAAAATGGGTTCGTTCGCGCCGCGCTTCTGCGCTTGGCGGGACCGGGCCCAGTCTATGAGGATATGCCGCATCACTTGCGCGCAAACAGCGAAGAAATGGGCGCGGTCTTGCCAGCTTGCGGTCCCGGCGTCAACCAACTTTAGATAAACCTCATTGACCAGAGCGGTAGTCTGCAACGTGTGCCCGGGCCGCTCCTGAGCCATGTAGCGTCGCGCCAGCCGATGCAGCTCGCCGTATACGAGAGGCACCAGCTTCTCGAGGGCACTTCCTTCTCCCTCGCTCCACGCATGGAGCAGTTGAGTCAACTCGTGAGCGGAAGCCGCCATCAGCCGACTACCCTGAACCGTCGTTCCGGTATGAAGCAAGGCTATCATGTTGGCAGAGGATTTTCCACAGACGGCCCCGCCCGGCAGAAAAATTTTAGACCGTCATTACCCATTGCGCGCTTTTTTTTCGCCCTTGTAAGTGAGGGCAACCAAGAGTTGCCCCGAAACAAAAACTCAAATGAGGAGGATGGTCATGAAAACGAATCGAACCTTCAAGATGGTACGGAACCTGGTTCTGGCTCTGGCGTGTGGCGCTCTTCTCACGGGGACGACCAACGCGCAGGGAGCGGAGTATGGCGGCAAATTCACGCTTCCCTTCGAAGCCCAATGGGGTAGGTTGGTCCTGCCGGCCGGAAATTACTCGTTCACACTTAATTACACCAAAATCGGGATGGACATGATCATGGTCCAGCAGGGGACGCGGACCTTGGGAATGGTGTTATCACGGAGCCATAGCCAAGCTCCCTTCTCCGATCGTAATGAATTGATCGTGACGCGCAGCGGCGGGCGGGCTCGGATTGTCGCCCTCCACGCAGCGGAGTTGGGTACCGACTTTTATTACCGCCCGCCAAAGCCCGAAGGTCGTCTGATCGCTGGCAGACCCGAGTTGATCCAACGGATCCCGGTGTCCAGAAACGGAAAGTGACCCTCAACCCATGGTTGATCGCTTTGGGGGCGCGTGAAGAGTGAGCACGCGTCCCTTTTCTTTTTGTCAGCGAACGCGCCAATGCAGAGATTTGGGACCAGAGGCATTCCAAACGCGGCAACCGATGTCTGCACCGTTTCACCACGCGTAGCCAAAGCAGGAATTCGGGATGATTATTCGACGGCCGGGAGAGTGGCACACCCAGATCGACGTTTCTGGATAACTGTTCGGACCAGCCCAAACCTCCACCAAACGTGGGTCGGCCAGCGAATCTTCAGAGGCGAAGAGACTGGAGACACTCGTTGCAATCGGCCCCATTCTCCGGCTACGCTTATACCCCGGCGGCAACACGAAATGTCAGGCACGGAAAAAGACCGGCTCGCGGCACTAGTAGTCGATCAGCACTGCGCTTTCGAACACGCGCTCGCTGGGAACCGGAAGCGGTATCCGACGCGTGAGTTCAGGTCGTTCGCGACGGTGATACGACGGTAAGTACAGGCCACTCGCAAGGACGAGATGCTACACCGGAGTGTTGTCCAGGCCGTGAACGGGTTGGTCGAGAATTTGCGAAGCGAACGCAAGAGGGTGCCGGACGAGGTCTTGCTGGAAGCCGAAAGACTAGAATGTCTGCTCTTCCTCGGCTACGATCCCCACTTTGATGGCGATGAACCTCCTGGCCTGTGATTTGGGGCGTAGGGTTACCGAAAGCCTGAACTATGCAGTAGAGGTTTGCGAGTTACTTGGGGATTTCGCGACAGCTATCAGGTTACAGGCCTGCACGCTCTTTCTGTTCACACTCCTCGTGGTGCCGCCATACGAAAGTTTCGCTGATACTGCGGCCTATCATGCTCGGTGCACAAGGCAAGTGCCACAAAACAATCCCCTCCCCACGCTATTCCATGCTTGTTCCGCTGTCGTCCCTGCGCTATGCTGACGTCCGCAGCACGTACCTGCTCATCCCAAGGAGGAATCTATCCGATGCCGACAAAGAAAGCTTCCAAACCGGCCGCCACCCGCTTCCGCTACAAGCTTTCGAGCGGTCTCTTCCTGCTACCACAGAACGCCGCTTCTGTGGACTGGGCAGTGCTCAACGACTCCAAGCAGCTGCAGACCTTCCGCGTCACCGTCTACAAGGGAGGTGTAGGTGTGGCCAAGACGGAAACTCCGCCAGGACCACTCACCCAAACGATCGACCCGGACTTCGTGACGCACAACGCCAACTCCGTTGCCCCCGGCCAACCCTTTCAGATGGGCTTCTATTATGAGGTGGTACTGGAGTGTAACGATCGATCCCTGTTGCCGACCGTTAACGTCTGGCAGGATCACGCGGCGACGGTCATCCCCGGCACCACTATCGGTCCCGGCGACTTCGTTCTGATCGGCTAGCCATTCCCACGGCGACAGTCGTTCTGGGCCAAGGCTTGATCCATAAGGCAACGCTGGCGCCTTGTAATTATTATAGGGACACGCCTTCGCAATAACCTGGTAGCGGACGGAGTGGGGATTTATCACCACTAATCCGCGGCGGATAACTTCGGTAAACGCTACGCCGTCAGCGTGGATCCAGGCCAGATTCAGCCAACTCAATACTTAATCGCTCACTTGAAAATAAGCGCGAGCCTTGGTATACCAAAGCGACTGCTTAAGTAAGTATCCGAGGAGCACGATGGCTGAGTTGGCCAGCAAGCAAAGGTGCCTCTACTACTGGGCTCCAATACCGACGAAGGCGCTTTTCTCATGCCCGAGCGTCGGCCATCTGCGAAGGAGTTTCAAACACTCCTTCTCGCGACATATGGAGCCTCCGAATCTATGATCAGGCAGGCGTATCCCACGGATACACCAGCGGCGCTGCTTCGCTCAGAATTAGATTTTTACGCCGATGGCGGGTTCACGTATCCAATGTGGAAATGGGCATTGATGCAGCGCGCAACGAGCATGCCGGTTTACTTCTACCAGTTCGGGAGAACACTGCCACCAATGCCCGGACAGCTCTATAAGGGCCTGCCTCGGGCCGAACTTGGCGCGTTCCACGGCGACGAAGTGGCCTATGCATTTGGCACGTTGAATAGTGCATTTGGGGCAATGGACCAGTTGAGCCGAAAAAATCGCTGGGAGCGCGTCGATCACGATCTGTCGGCAGCGATGGTGGGATATTGGGCGAACTTCGTCAAGAGCGGCGATCCCAATGGCCGTGGTTTGCCGGTATGGCCGCCTTATGAGTCAATTTCGGGAGATCCGTTGATGCGTTTCTACGGTCAGCCGCGAGCTACCCCCGACGAACGGACGTCGCGGATGAAACTGCTGGATGCCGCCCTGCAAGCCGAGCCCCAAGTGAATGCGCCTGTATTGCCAAAGGCGTGGTTAAGGAACATCGATAGGAGCAATTATGAGGAACCTAGTCGTTTTCAATCAGGTGTCGTTGGACGGCTTTTTTGTGGACGCGAACGGCGACATGAGTTGGGCACACAAACAGGACGCGGAGTGGAACGAGTTTGTCCAGGAGAATGCCGGTGGCGGTGGCGAGTATTGTTCGGCAGGATCACTTACGAATTGATGGCAAGCTTCTGGCCGACCGCACACGCAATCCAGAACATGCGGGCGATGCCGGCCTGACGGGCCGGAGTCGGGGTGCCGCGAGCCGGGTCAGCATCCCTGCTTCCAAGTGGCATTACCTGGCTCATCGAAAACCGGTGACACCCGTAAATTAAACAAAATCAGATAGGACTCGAAGGAAGTCAGTCATGAGAAAAGTCAATGTGCTTGAATTTGTCTCCCTTGATGGTGTCATACAAGCCCCAGGCGGGCCAGAGGAAGATACCAGTGGCGGCTTCGCGTATGGCGGGTGGATAAGTCCACATTCCGACCCTGTTCTTTCAACGGCCATAAGAAAGCAGATGAACATGCCGTTTGACTTGTTGATAGGGCGCAGAACCTTTGACATTTGGGCACCATACTGGCCGCAACATAATGACATGTGGCCAGCCGTCAACACAGCGACCAAGTACGTCGCCTCGAATACCATGACTTCTCACAAATGGCAGCCGTCCGTGTTTCTAAACGGAGATATTGCGGAAAAAATCACCAAAATTAAGCAACAGGAAGGGCCGGATTTGCACGTTTATGGAAGCGCAAATCTCGTTCAGACGCTCATCAAGCATGATTTGGTCGATGCGTTCTGGCTGAAGATATATCCGATAACGTTGGGCGGTGGAAAACGATTGTTTGCCGATGGCACGATCCCGGCGGCATTCAAGGTGACGGAAAGCACAGTCACCTCGAAAGGCGTCATTATCGTGAATTACGAGCGTGCAGGCGCAGTCCCAACCGGA
>JAIQGA010000123.1 GCA_020072925.1 Terriglobia bacterium
AGATTGGTATGACGCGGTCGGCAAGTAATCTGCTTGCACAGGAAAATCAATCCAGCACGCGGGCGATCCAGCCGCCGCCCAGGACTTCGTCGCCGTCGTAGAAGACGGCGGCCTGGCCGGGAGTGATGGCGCGCTGCGGGGTGTGGAATTCGACGAGGGCCTCGCAACGTCTTGTAGCGGCGGTGTCCTCATCGCCGTCTCGTAGGGGCACGCCATGGCGTGCCCCTACAAACGGTGCGGACACTGCCGCTGCAGGTGTCGGCGTGAAGGCCGCCTCTACACGCGCGGGCGCGCCCGGATGATTGTGGCGAATCTTGACGTGCGCGTCGACCGTCTCGCCATCCTCGATAGGGCGAATCCAATTCACGTCGCGCACCAGGAAGCGCCGGCGATAAAGCTGCGTCTCCGGGCCCACGACCACGCGGTTCCTGACGGGGTCGATTTCCAGAACGTAGAGCGGTTCGCCCACCGCCACGCCCAGTCCTTTGCGCTGTCCCACGGTGAAATGGTGAATCCCTTGGTGCTCGGCGAGCGCGCGGCCGTCGCTCGAGACCACTTCGCCGGGAGCGAATTCCGGCTTCGCCTGCTGCTCGGCGCGATAAGCCTCGATGAAGTCGCGGTAACTCCCCGTGGGCACGAAGCAGATTTCCTGGCTCTCCGGTTTTTCGGCCACCGGCAAGCGCTTCTCGCGCGCGATGGCTCGCACCTGCTCCTTGGTCAATTCTCCCAGCGGAAAGAGCGCGCGCGAAAGCTGTTCCTGCGTGAGTCCGAAGAGGAAATACGCCTGGTCCTTGGCGCGATCGACGCCGCGCAGCAGCCGGAATCGTCCGCTTTGTTCGTCGCGGCGCAGGCGCGCGTAATGGCCGGTGGCGATGCAGTCGGCGCCGATCTGCCGCGCGGTGGTGATGAAGCGCTCGAACTTGATTTCGGTGTTGCAGAGGCTACATGGGATCGGGGTCTCGCCCGCGAGATACTTCGCCACGAACGGCCGCACCACGGTGGCCTCGAATTCGCGCTCCAGGTTGACGACGTAGTAGGGAATGCCGAGGAAATTGGCGACCGCGCGCGCATCGTACACGTCGTCGAGCGAGCAGCACCGCCCGCTCGCATGCCCGCCGAAGCCCTCTTCCTGGCCCAGCAACTGCGGCAGGCGTCGCTGGTTCCAGAGTTGCATCGTCAGGCCAATGACCCGACCCTGTAGCGGCGGTCTATGACCGCCGGCAGCCTGTAGCAGTGGATCCCCGCTTGCGCGGGGATGACCGCCGGCTCTATCCCCGCCGACCCGCGCCCCGGCGTCGTCGCTCGGCGCGACGGTGAATGCCGAATTGTTTTCGGCGAGGAGCGCCGCGGCCGTGGAACTATCCACGCCGCCACTCATCGCCACGGCGACAATCATAGAAAAGAAGGGATTAGGTGCCAGGGATTAGGGATTAGCAAAGTTCAGAGTTCCCTAATCCCTAACCCCTAATCCCTTTTCTCCGACCGCTGCACTCTTGTAATGCGGAGAGACGGCCCGCAGGCGCTCGACCACCGCGGGCAGGATCTCGAGCGTGGCGTCGATATCTTCCGGGGTATTGAAGCGGCCCAGGCTGAAGCGAACGCTCGAGCGCGCCTGCTCCGGCTTCAGGCCGATAGCCGAGAGCACGTGCGACGGCTCGACCGAGCCCGAAGAGCACGCCGCACCCGTCGAGCACGCCACGCCGCGCAGGTCCATGGCGATCACGAACCCTTCGCCCTCGATGTAATCGAAGCGTAGGTTGCTGGTAGTGGGCAGGCGATGCGCGGGATCGCCGTTCACGCTCACCTGCGGCACGCGCTCGACGATGCTCCGCTCGAGGCGATCGCGCAGCGTCCCAACCCGGGCCGCAGTGTCTTCGAGATGCGCCATGGCCAGTTCCGCCGCCTTGCCCAGGCCCACCATGCCCGGCACGTTTTCCGTTCCCGGGCGGCGGTCGCGGTCGTCGTGCCCGCCATAAAGCAGCGGGCGGAGAATCGTCCCCTTGCGAACGTAAAGCGCGCCCACGCCCTTGGGGCCGTGCAGTTTGTGCGCGGAAAGGGAGAGCAGGTCCACGCCGAGTTGCTCCACGCCCACGGGAATCTTGCCCACGGACTGCACGGCGTCGGTGTGAAAGTAGATGTCGCGTTCGCGCGCGATGCGGCCGATGGCCTCGAGCGGCTGAATTGTTCCCAATTCGTTGTTGGCGTGCATCACGGTGATCAGCACGGTCTCGGGGCGAAGGGCCCGCTCGATGTCCGCCGGATCGACGGCGCCGCCCGGGCCCACACGCACGTAGGTCACCTCGACGCCTCGTTTCTCGAGCGCCTTGCACGTGTAGAGCACGGCGTGATGCTCGATGACGGTGGTGACGACGTGCTTTTTTTCGGCGCGCGACGCCTCCACGATTCCCCGGATGGCGGCGTTGTCGGATTCCGTGCCTCCGCTGGTGAAGACAATCTCGCTGGCGCGCGCGTTGAGCAGGCGAGCCACCTGCTCGCGCGCCTTCTCCGCCGCGGCCTTCGCCTGCTGGCCGTACCAGTGGATCGAAGAGGCGTTGCCGTAATTTTCCGTGAGATAGGGCCGCATCGCCTCGAAAACTTCCGGTGCCACGGCCGTGGTCGCGCTGTTGTCAAGATAGATTCTGCGCACGCTCTTTGCTTCCTCCGGGTCGTCTCCCGCTGATTGATCCATGGTCATGAACCTGCAGGATTGGCCCAGAATCTCAGCGTAACCGAGGGTCGGGCAGATGTCAACGGAGCACGGAACACGTCGTCAGTTGTCAGTGGTCGGTAGTCAGTTGCCCATAGTCCGTCGTCCATGGTGAGACCTCGAATATCCAGACCTTACAGCGCGACGACGGCTGAACACTTTTTACACTTCAGCCTTTACCCTTTACGCTTCACCTTTAATTCAGCGCAAACCCTGCGAATGATGCTATCCGTTCGCGTGGCCTTAGGCCCTTCACTTGTCACCCTGCGGCCTTGGCTTGTCATCCTGAGGCGAAGCCGAAGGATCTCCGCATTTGGCCTAGCCCCGGCTCCGCGAAGGACTCTATTGATTTTCTCCACTGCCGGGATTCTTCGTCGCTTCGCTCCTCTCCAGGACGTCGTCGCGTAATCCCTTTGACTGCAACACGTTAGTGAGAAGCTCTCGCGACGACATCCTGACATCACCGATGGCGAATTTCCGCCATCCATGCTCAGATTGATAAGGGGAAGGGCTCTCAAAAATGCAACCAAAAGGTTGCTTTTGGCCTGGAGCTGAGTTAATATGCAACCAGGAGGTTGCCTAAGATGAATGACCTTATTGAGAAGCGAATTGAACTCCAGGCGCCGGTTTCACGGGTGTGGCGCGCGCTGACGGACTATCGCGAATTTGGCGAGTGGTTTCGCGTGAAGCTGGATGGCCCTTTCGTACCGGGTCAGGTGTCGCGCGGGCACATTACCTATCCTGGCTACGAGCACCTCAAGTGGGAGGCCGTCGTGCAGAAAATGGAAGCCGAGCGGCTCTTTTCCTTCACCTGGCACCCCTATGGCGTCGATCCCAAGATCGATTACTCGCAGGAAACGCCCACGCTTGTCGAATTCCGGCTGGAGAAGACCGCGAACGGCACGCTGCTTCTGCTCACCGAGTCCGGCTTCGACAAGGTTCCCAGCTACCGCCGCGAGGAAGCTTACCGCATGAATGAGGGCGGCTGGACGGAGCAGATGAAGAACATTGAGAACTATGTCGCACAAAAGCCGTAACCGCATGGCCGCCGGGCGGCGGGCTCACGCGCCGGTTTTCGCCGCGCTCGGTGATGAGACGCGGCTATCGCTGGTCGCAAAACTCTGCGGCGGACGGCCCTGTTCCATTTCGCGCCTGACGGAGGGCTCCAGGCTGACTCGCCAGGCGATCACGAAGCATCTTTGCGTGCTGGAGAGAGCGGGACTCGTGCGCCGCGTTCGCCGGGGCCGCGAGAGCCTGTTCGCGCTCGATCCGGAGCCGTTTGAAGAAATCAAGAAATACCTCGAATTCGTTTCCGAGCAGTGGGACCAGGCACTGGCAAGGCTCAAGTCATTCGTCGAAGGTTGAGCGCCTGGCGCCACGCAACTGGTAGCGCGGACCTGGTGTCCAAGGTCCGCGGCTCTCGTCGGAGCATATCCAGAAGGGCCGTAGACCTCGAAAAACAGGTCTGCGCTACGGTTCTCAGGTCACCGGCTGTGCTGAAACCGCTGGCCCAAGAAACCGGAGGTTACCACTCCGCTGCGGCAGGCCACGCGCTGGACGAGGCTCCCTCAGCAGTGTATGCTGGTATCGCAGATGAACAGAACTGACCTGCAAATACTTGCTGAGGAACGATTAGCTGACGCGCAGGTACTTTTGGCCAACGGAAGATTTGGCGCTGCTTATTACCTTGCGGGCTACGCGGTTGAATGTGCGTTGAAGGCATGCATTGCGAAGCTCACCAAGGCCGAGGACTTCCCGATAAAGGATTCGAAGAACACGGTTTATATACACGATCTGAAGAAGTTGGCCGGTGTAGCGGGAGTTGAAGTTGCCATCAAGCAACTTGCCAAGAACGATCCGGCATTTGAGACGAATTGGGCGCTCGTGACTCTGTGGTCAGAAGAAAGCCGCTATGATCGCTCAGTTGACCAACAGCTTGCCAAATTCATGCTAGACGCTGTGGCTGACCCTCGGAATGGAGTACTGCAATGTATAAGACAGTACTGGTGAAAGACCTGATTGAGGACGGGGACAGACTTTTACGGGAGCTCGACCGGCGGCATTTCCCGATTTCGGCGGCCTTTTGGTATGACTCACCAGATCGGCTCGCATGGAACCTGTACATTGTTTCCGAGGTAGCTGACGCACCTGGGCCACTTGAGGCCTACATGCGCATTCAGCAAGCCATGTCAGGCCTGAAGGGTGTGTCTTTGTCCTTGGACGACATCGTAATCTTGAGTCCGCACAGCACGGCATTCCGCGACCTACGCCGGACCATCGAGGGCGTTAGCCAAATGTCTGCATCTGGAAAGAAGGTAAGCCTGGAGGGAGTGGCCCTGGAAGACTGTTACATCTACCGTTGGTCATATGACTGAGTGGGCCGGGCTTGAAGATCCGAGATTTGCGTTCACCCTGCAGGTAAGCATGAGGGGAGCAGCACGGACCCCCTCCTTTTTCATTCCCGCGGTTCTCATTGGGGAATCGCGTTCGGGGTACCGTATTCTGGCACCGGGTCGCTGGTCCGACCCGGTTTTCTTTCGCACGGGGATTTCTTCCTCGGCGCGAACTCGCGTAGGCGAAGATCGCCTCAGTGTGGGGCATCTTCGTGCTTCAGCACGTAATCGCCGGGGCGGTCGCCGGGGCCGACCCGCCAGCCCTTTTGCAGGGTGAGTGTCCAGCCATCGCCCTTCAGCGGGCGCGAGTTGGCATCAGGGGGCGCCGGCACCTGGACGCGCACGATCAAGCCGTTCCGCCGCACCATCAGGAATCCCTCCGAAGAGTGCAGCACGCCCCAGGCATCGCTTACCTGCACCTCGCCTTCGTAAAGGGTCGAGTCGGCATCGAGCGCCAGGACGGCGTGGGGATTGAAGTTGTAATTGAACTGGCCATTGACCGGCAGGACCAGCACCGGACCCTCGACGAATCGCTTCCGCGCCGCGTTCACTTTTTCCTGGCGCGCGCGCTCCCGCGCCGTCTCGAGCGCGATGATCTCGTCGCCATCGTAGGCCTGGGCTCGGCGCGTGGCCTCGGCGCGAGCGGGGGCGGGCAACTTGATTTCGTATGCGTCGGCCAGCAACTGCCCCAGGTCCGACTGAGAGGTCAGGGAGCGGCGCCAGTCAGCGCCTCGGGCATCAAGCAGATAACCGTAAGCGGGGCCGGAGGTGTACGCGAACGAACGGCCGAAGGTCGAGCCGCCAAGCAGGGTTTCGCGCAACTTCATATCGGCGATCATGGCGAATTCCGCGAGCGATGCCGTGCTGAGCTTCACGCCCGTGTACTCGGCCAGACCTTCGTTCAGTTCCAGCGCGTTCTCGTTGGCCGCGGCGTCGGGAAAAAGCGAGCGGCGGAAGCTGCGGAAGTAAAGCGCATCCTCGATGGCCTGATGCCGGGATTCGGCGGTATGCCACAGGGCGTGCTCGAGCGCGCGCCACTCCATCTCCAACCAGATGCGCCCGTCGAGCGAGTCCAGATGAGCGTTCACCGCGTCGCGCACCGTCATCCCCAGCGCCGGCTGGAGGCGATGAAAACATTCGTGCATCATCAGGCGCAGGCGCGACTGGCGGTCCTCCGGCAGCGGCCACATCACCATCGTCCACTCGACGCCCGCCCAGCGGATGGCCGTGTTGGCAGGCCCCACCTCGGGCGGCAGCTTGCCGACGAAGAGGCCGCCCTTTGCGACTAGCTTGCCCTCGTGGTCCGCCTGGTTGGCTACCACCGCGCGGGTCTCGGGATCGACAAAAAACATTGGCCCGTAGAGCGGCACTCCCCACAGACGGCCGTTGTCTTGGCGCGATAGCACTCCGGCTTCCTCAAAATAGCGGGCCGCGAGCACAGGATCGATGGCTTGCTCCGCGGCGGGCGAGCGGGCGTCCATGGGCCGTGTGCCGCCGATGAGCGGCAATACCAATAGCGCAAGCACAAGGCGGGGCGCGGGCGCGCGACCGCCGCCGGCTGCTCCATATCGGGTAATGAAGTTGACTGGAGCCATAGAAATCGCCCATGTCCCTGCTGTCATGCCGGGATTCTACCTGATTCGGCACTTGCACAACGCAGACATTACAAAGAAGGTGTGAAAGAATCAGGCTGTAGCGGCGGTCTATGACCGCCGATCTTCGATTCTCGAGGATTTCGGCGATCATAGAGCGCCGCTACAGATCGCAGCTCCAATTTCTTCACAACTTCAAATCAATATCTGCGCCACCGGCCCTATCACTTAAATGGGTCGGGGGAAATTGCGCGGCCTGCACTGGGCCTCATGGTTCGGTGCGGCTAGTTGCCTGGCTTTGAGGGAGCGAGCCGCTTCTCCATGGCGCGCGCCAATGCGGTGAGGGCCTCGCTCACTTCCGGCGCGTCCTGATACGCGACGAGTCGGACGAAGTAAGGGCCTTTGCGAAATGTTAGCGTGCCCTTGGAGATTCGTCCGGCATCGCCGATGGCGAGAGGTTGACTGCCAAGTGAAGACTCCGATTCGAAGACTCTCCGTGCGCCTTCCGAAGTCTGCATCACGTGAATGTCCGCCGTCGCTTCGATCTTCGCTTTGTACCGGTAGTCGCTGGTGAGAGTCCTCTGCACGCCCGCGCGCACATATTTCTCCGCGTCGCCGTCGATGTACTTCCAAAGCTGGTCGGCGACAAAGGTCCGCGTCTCGCTCGTCTTCACCCAACCGGGAGCTTCGTTGGTGTCCGGGAAGAACGCCTCGGAACTTCGCTGACCCTTTGGGCTGCACGCCAGCAGCGCGCCCGACCATAGAAGTATAAGCATGGTCCTTCCGAGCCCCGAGTCCCGAGTCTCGAGTCCCGTCTTCATGCCGATTCTTTCCTCGCTCCCTTGAGCAGAACCTGATTCGTCTTCGAGCGGCTCTCGCCGACGCTGGTCACATAAATCGCCGGCTGCCCTTTGACTGGGCACGCAAACTCGCACGCGCCACAGCCGATGCAGCGGTCTGCATCGAGATAAGGCTGGCGGACTTGTTTGGGTTTCCCGTCGTGGTCGAAGACTTCCGCGGGGCGCAGGTAAATCGCTTTGGGCGAGGTCGGGCACCACTCCTCGCAGACAATGCATTCCGTAGCCATGGCCCACGGGAGGCAGCGCCCGCGATCGTAGAACGCCGTACCCAGGCGCACGGGCTTGGCATTCTTAGCGGCCGTGGCGGGAAGCCAACCTTTCTCCGCCTGGGTGATTTCCCAGATGGCGCCCGTCGGACACACCTGGCCGCAGAGCACGCAGCTTGGCTCGCAATAGCCGATGCGCGGCGCGAGCACGGGAGTCCAGAGGCCTTCGAAGCCGGCTTGCGTGAGCGTCGGCTGGAGCACGTTCGTCGGGCAAACCTTCATGCATTCGCCGCAGCGCACGCAGCGCGCCAGGAAGTTCTTTTCATCGAGTGAACCCGGCGGACGGATCAGCCGCGGGTCCGCCTCGGCGGCGAGTCCGGCGGTGCTGCGCAGCACGGGCAGAAGCGCCGCGCCGGCGGCGACGCCGGTGAGCGCGCGACGCCGCTGGAGGTTCGGACCCTCGACGGTGGTCTTCAACGCAGGGAGGAACTTGAATCGGAGACTTGCCTCCGGGCAATCCGCCACACAGTTGAAGCAGAGATGGCATTCGGCTTTGCGCCACGACGCGTTGGGGATGGGATCGTCGCCGCCCTGGCAGTGCAGCAGGCAGCGGTTGCAGTCCTCGCAGTGGCTGGGATTTTTTTCAAGCCCCAACAGCGACCATCGCGACACCACTCCCAGGAGCGCGCCCAGCGGGCAGAGCGCTCGACACCAGAATCGCGTGATGCGCAGGTTCAGAATCAAAATCGCGAGGAAGACCAGCCCGAGAAAAAAGCCCTGGCGGAAATAGGGCTGCTTGAAGCTAAGTATCGTTGCTTTCAAAATGAACTCGGCGATGTCCGTCGCAAAGCGCAATCCTGGAAGATGGCCCGCCGCGCCGAAGATGGCGTTGAATGCATAGTTCAGCGCGGGAAGAACCGACACCGTCAGGGAACGGATGGTCAGCGAGATGGGGTCCATCGCCGCGAGCAGCGAGCTGCCGAAAAGCGCCGAGACCAGCACGGCAATCAGCAGGTAATACTTGAGCGTCTGCCACTTCTTGTAACGGTTCGACTCGAGCCGCTGCTGGCCGCGCTTGCGTTCCGACTTCAGGCTGCCGAAGAAATGGTTCAGCGTGCCCAGCGGGCAAATCCATCCGCAGAAGATTCGGCCAAGGAAGAAAGTAGGAATCAGGATGGTCAGGCTCCACAACAACCCGCGATAGAGCTCGCGAGTCGCGAGGGCATTGATGATAGCCACCAGCGGGTCCGATTGCAGGAAGATGGCGGGGTAGGGAATTGGCAGCCGGATGTCACCGCTCACCGCCTTGAGCGAGCCGCGGAATTCGGTTTCGACGAGGTGCAACAGAAAGAGGCCAAAGAACAGGACCTGGGCGATCCGCCGGAGTTTGGCCAGGGTGGGTTGGCTCATGGCGCGACGAAACACACTCCAACGCTCACATGGGCTTGCAGCTAAAAGACCAAGTGAAGGGCTGAGATTGTCGAGCCGGATGTTTCTTCCAATCAGATGGATTGAAAGAAGTTAACGGGTAAGCGACGCTCGCCGGGTCCTTTGCCGACTCCGGTAAAGTTGGGGTTTATGACCCATCGCGTGCCGGGGAGTAGGGGCGCTTCGCGAAGCGCCCCTGGCATCAGAACGTCTGCTCACACATTGACAGGCCGTGAAGCTAAGGGGCAGAATTTCTCACATGCGGCGCACACGGAGTTGCGTTGTATGGGTTCTGCTTGGCCTGAGCCTCGCTGGGTCGCTGAGCTTTGCGCAAGATAAGCCGAAGCCCAAGCCTGCCCACCGACAGCCGGAAGAATCCACTCCCTATTCGCCTCCCGCGGCGTGGAAGTCCGTCGAGATTGGCGACTATTATATGAGGCGCAGAAACTATCGGGGGGCGGTCAGTCGCTATCAGGAGGCGGTGACGACCGATCCCGATTATGCGCGGGGTTATCTGGGGTTGGGAAGGGCGTACGAGAAACTGCACATGCCACAGAAGGCCCTGGACGCCTATCAGAAATACCTCGACCTGCTTCCCTCGGCAAAAGACGCGGAAGAGGCGAAAGACGTTCATCGCTCCATCCAGAGGCTCCGGCGAGAATTGAAGAAGTCGCCATCAAGCACTTCGCGGCGCGCGCCTGCTTCCGCCCTGAAGCCTCCGTCGCCCTGACTATTCGGAAGGCAGGGGCTCTCCTTCATCCAGGTAGCTCTTCAACAACTCCGTGGCGCGTTCGGCATCCTCCTCGCGAACGAACAACGGTACATCCAGAACGGGCAGGACTTCTGCGGAAGTTTCGCCGGGCAGGACGCAGGGGATTCCCTCGGTTTCAAGGATGTTCCTCGCCAGGTCGGCATCCATCTGCGCGGTGCCTCCGCTGAAGACGCGAATGCGCACCAGTTCGCTGTTTCCCAGGTCCGCAACCTTCCGGCGCGGGGGTTCGGGAGGTGAACCCGGTACGAGGGCCGTGCCGCAGTCCGCGCACTGCGCGACACCCTCCACATATTCAGTGAAACAATCGGGGCAGTAAGGCATACGGGAAACTCTCCTCGCCAAGTATAGCCCTTTCCGTGTTGGTTCTTCCGCAATTCTCCCCATTGACGGGGGAGCTATAATTGCCCGCGGCAGGACCTGCCCTCGCGATGCTGGGTGGATTCTACAAGCACGATGGAAAGTCCGCGGACCTGTCATCCTGAGGCGCCGGAGGCGCCGAAGGATCTCTGCATTTGCCTGCTTCTCCAACTGCGGGCATTCTTCGCGGAGTTTACCCTGAGCGAACTGCCGAGGTCCTTCGCTACGCTCAGGATGACAGTGAAGGGCTCAGAATGGCAAGACCCGAGGTCGTTTCGCCGGCCTGCTAAGATTTCTCCCGCCAAGGAGGTTACGATGCGTACGCTGCCCAATTTGTTGATTATCCTCGCGGCCCTGGGATTGTTGATCGGCCTGGCCATCCGTTTCATGAAGGGAGGTTTTCTGGGCGACCCGGTCTTCTTCTGGCGTGGCTCGATGGGCCTGCTGGGACTTGCGGCGTGTATCACCCTGACGCAAATCCGGAACCGGTAGGCGTCTCTTCGTGACCTCGTCACAGGCCAACGCGCCACGAGCCCTGCGGGACCCACGGCACCGGCGTGAAGACCGCGGCCTCGCCGCCGCGCGAAGGTCAGCTTTTCGCCGTCAGTTCGTACACCTTGGCATCCACGAAGAGTCGGAAGAGTTCGGGGTCGAGGAGATTGGACTGGGCTTCCACTCCCATTAGGTCGAGAGCACGCTCGACGGGGACGGCGCGCCTAAAGGGGCGGTCGCGGGCGGTGAGGGCAACGAAGATGTCGCATAGAGTTATCATCCTTGACTGAAGGGGGATTTCCTCGCCCTTCCGGTGGGAAGGGTAACCGCTGCCGTCCAGCTTCTCGTGGTGGGCGCGGACGATTTCCGGAATGTTCTTCAATTCCTTGGTCCAGGGGATCTGGCTCAGGAAACGGAAGCTGTTAATGACGTGCGACTCGATTCTCAGGCGCTCGTCGTCATCCAGGCTTCCCTTGGGAATGGAGAGCGATTTCAGCTCGTCCGTGGTCAGCAAGGGCTCGCTGGACCCCGAGGAGTCCTGGAACGTCCAGCCCGCGATTTCCCTCAGCCTTTCCGAGGCTTTCTCGGAAAGCTCAGTGGGCTCGTTGGCTTGCCGGACGGTATCGAGGTACTCTTCGAGAGTCTTGAACCGCCCGAGCTGGTCGGCGTAGGTCCCGGCGAAGAAGGCCTGAAAATTCTGGTTGCCGTTCTGCATCACAAAATCGAGCTTTTTCCGCAAGGATTCAACTTCAATCCTTTTGCTAATGTACTGGAAGCGCTTCTTGATAAGGTCCAACTGCCAAGGGAAGAGCTTCTTCGCCTTCCCCAGCAAAAGTTCGGGAACGCCAATCATGCCGATGTCCTGAAGGAGCGAGGCGAAGCGAAGTTCCTGCAAGTCCTCGGGCGTAAAGTGGACGTCCTTATAAGGCCCGGAACCGCACTTGTCGACCGCCTCTGCCAGCCCCAGCGTCAGCTTCGCCACGCGCTCTGAACGGCCAAAAGTCGTGGGGTCCCGTGATTCAAGAAGCGTCATCAAGGCCTTCACGACCCCCTCGAACATCCTTTGCGTTTCGCGATAGAGGAGACTGTTTTCCAGCGCCGCAGCCGCATAGATAGCAAGCGCGGACACCTTTTCCTGGCTGGGTTCGGAAAACGAAATCACCACCTCGGCGACCGCTTCGGGCGACAAAAGCTTGGCCTCCCGATCCCTCTTGGCGTTGATGAGTTGCAGGACACCAATCACCTCACCCTTCTTGCTCTTCAAGGGAATGACCAGCATGGACTTCGTCGGGTAGCCGAATTTCTGGTCGAAATCCTTGTTGAGCTGGAAAGGCAGATTCTCTATTTGATGCGCGTCTTCGATATTCAGGATTTCCCCTGTGGCTGCAACATAACCCGCGATGCTGCGTGTGTCGATTGGCAAAGTAAACTGCCGGAAGGGTAGGGAGAGACTGCCCACCTGGGTGGATTTGAACACCAAGTACCTGCCGCCCCCCGGCCCCTCCTCGACCAGGTAGAGCGAGCCTGCATCAGCGACCGTGACCTCGCGGCTGCCAGTCAGTATCTTTTCGAGAAGGGAATCCGTGTTCCGTTCCGTGAGGAATCCAAGGGCCATCTCATTGAGTCTTTCCCAAGAAACCATCCTAGTCTCCTTGTTGACGCGTTGATCGCCACTTTAGTCAGATTCCCGGCCGATGTGGACATCTCTCTCCGCGTGCAATTGACCTTGACTGTTCTGCCTTACTCCGTGACCTACCACCTATCTGGGAACCCACACCTTAGTTTGAATCACGGCACCGGCGTGAAGACCACCGCGGCGCCACCACCCGAGGCCAGGTGAAGGTGCAGCGTATCGCCAGGCTTCACGAATTGTTTGGCGAAGCTCAGGCTGGTGGCATTCTTATTCGCGTCCGCGCCGTCGGCGTAAATTTGAGCCTCGTATTGCTTGCGCGTGAGGAAATTCAGCGGGACATCCAGGTCGCGCTCGTCCCAGTTGGTCATACTGCCAAGATACCACGTGTCGCCCTTGCGCCGCGCCACGGTGACGAACTCGGCGGGTTCGCCATTAGGCACCACGGTTTCGTCCCAGACGGTTGGGACCTGCTCGATGAACTTCATGCCGGGTTTGTCGTCGTAATTCTCGGGATAATCCGCCAGCATGGAGAGAGGGCCCTCGTAGACGACATACATGGCAATCTGGTGCGCGCGCGTCCCCTGGCACATTGGCTGGACATCGCGCGCTTTGAATTGCTCGCGCGTGGCGTTGTTGAAGCACCCGGGCGTGTAGTCCATGGGCCCCGCGAGCATGCGCGTGAAGGGAATCGTCACATCATGCTCGGGCGTTTCGCGGTTGCTCCACTTGTTGTATTCCAGGCCCATCACCCCTTCCCGCGTGAGCAGGTTGGGATAGGTGCGGCGCAGGCCCGTGGGCTTGTAAGCGCCGTGGAAATCCACCACCAAGTGATGCGCCGCGGCCTTGCGCACCATCTCTTCGTAGAAGTTCACCATTTCCTGATCGTCGCGCTCCATGAAATCGATTTTCACGCCCGCGACGCCCCATTGCTCGAAAAGCGGAAAGGCCTGGTCGATCTGCTTCTTGACGTTCGCCCAGTTCATCCAGAGTATGACTTTCACGCCCTTTTGTTTCGCGTGTGCGAGGATCTCCGGAATGTTGACCTCGGGGATCCAGTGAAGGATGTCGTTTTCGGGAGACCACCCGGCGTCGATAAGCATGTACGGCAAGTGGTGCGCCGCCGCAAAATCAATGTAGTGTTCCATGGTCGGGGTGTTCATGCCCGGTTTGAAGTTCACGTTGGCGGCGTAGCTTCCTGACCACCAGTCCCACGCGGCCTTGCCGGGCTCGATCCAGGAGGTATCGGCGAGGGCGCAGGGCGCGCTCAGGTCCAGGATGAGGTAGTTATGCTCGATGAGCTCTCCGGGCCGGGAGCCGATCAACAGCACGCGCCAGGGGGTGGGCTTGGGTGTCGAGGCAATCACCAATTCATCCAGGCGCCGGTCGGGTGCCGGAGACAGTCTGCTCATGAGTGCGTGCTCGAAGCCCGGCACGGCACCCACGTACATTCCGGCGTAATCCGTCAGGTCGGCTTCGAGCAGCGCCGCCCACGGCCCTCCTTGCAGGTGCACGAGCAACGGCAAGTTCACGATGGATTCAGGCTTGATCTCGTCAAGCGAGATTCGCCGGTACTCTCCTTCGTAAGGAGAGTGGTAGCGCCCCAGGTTCAGCGCGAAGGCCGTCGCCTCTTGCGCGAAGTAAAACCCGGTATTTTCCGCCATGAGCTTGAATCCCTGTAGGTTCGGTTGCTGCGGCAGGAAATAACGAAAAGCGACGCCCTCGTTGTAGGCGCGAAAGATCAGCTCGACGCGGCGGCGCGGCGCCTCGCGCTCGCGCAAGGCGATGCGAAGCTGGTCGTAGTGGTCGTGGACGTCGCGCTGCGCGCCAAACGCGTTCGTCCACTGGTCGTCGTGGACGTGCCGGTCCATATCTACGATTTCAAAATCGCGGTCGAGGGACCGCGCGCCTGTAAAATCGAGGCCCAAAGGCGAATCAGCGAGGATCGGCTTGCCTTCGTAATCCACGCGGTAATACGCGCGTTCCCCCGGCAGGTAAGGCTGTGGATTGGACTTCAGTTCGAATGTCACGACGATCTTGCCGTCCGGCGAAGCCACCGTGAGGGCGCCCGCCGCGTGGGCATGATGAGCCGGCAGACACACGCTCACCAGAAAGCTCAACACCGCGACCGCGCTTGAGTTGCTTTTCCGCATCATGGATTTCTCCTCGGGATTTTGGAGGTGGTCGGAGAATTGTCATTGTCCTTTGTGGCAGAAAAGTCCTAACACAGAGTTCACGGAGCAGAGCATCTGAGGCCACAGAGGAAATCGCAAGCTCTGTGAAAGCTGGGGGCCTCCGTGATCACTGCGTTGAGACCTTCTCCTTCGGTTGGGGCTTGCTGCGATGTGCTCCTAAGCTTGAGCTCTTTCGCAGCCCGCAAATGTTTTTCTTGCTCGTCACTCGTCACTTATCACTTGCCACTTGCGCCGGTATGGTTGAGGCCCAAGGCCGCGCTAGGCATCAGGGCGCGGAGGTCAAAGCAGCTTGCCGGCGGCAAGACCGAGGCCGTACGTCACCACGCCTTCGAGTGCGCCTACGCCCATCATCTCGAGACCACTCGTCCACCAACTCCGTACCGTAATGAGGCTTTTGGCGGCGCCTACCAGGAAGTGCGCCACCAGGCTGACGGCGGCCGCCACGATGATTGCCGTGACCCCATCCAGCCAGAAGAACGGCAGCACGGGGACAATCGCGCCCACGGCTGTCGAGAGTCCGGACGAGAGCGCCGCGCGCACGGGGCTGGGCGCGTTGATTTCGCTGATGCCCAGTTCTTCCGCCGCCA
>JAIQGA010000124.1 GCA_020072925.1 Terriglobia bacterium
CACCAGCCGTCGCAGCCGTTCATCCAGAAAGACCGACAACAAACCAAATCTGTCTCGGGTACGCTCCGCGTCTACCATGCCCGGAGTATACGACAGAATGGTTCAACTTGTTACACTTATTATTTGACAGACCCTTAGGTCGGGGTGAACTCCCGAGATTCTGCACCAACCGGAGTGAGAGAGGTTACATTGTTTTGCGCCTGACAGCTATCTGAACCTCTGGCTCCGGCCCTTGGGTCTTCTTCTCATGCGCATGGCCAAGCCGCCCTCACCCACGCTGTCGTAGGATGCGTGCGAAATGCTGCTCCTGTGGGGATGTGGCCCTGAGCAGCGGCGTAGCAAGTCAGACCCAATTGGCCCGACGAACCCACAGTCACGTAAGTCACCACCGAAGACGCCGTTTTCCCGCCAGAGCACAAAGGATCCGCGCCGAACTTAGCGGGCGTCGATATGCAAAAAGGACTGCTCAGAATCTTCCCAAGTCGGCCGGTGTCCGATGGCAATCCCAAAAAGCCATCTCCTGATCCGCCGCAAGAGTCCGGCGTACGAGTCAGCAAACCCGCGACGTTCAAGGTCACCAACTCGGGCAAACAGACTCAAACGCTGTCAAACCGGATTCGAGTCTCGTCCCCGTTACGTTTTTCGCTACAACCGCTGGCAGGGTAATTCTTGAAACCTTCGGCTTTAAGGGCGAACCTTAGACAGGTTATGGAGTTAGGGTGGTAGGCCCGTGGGGACTCGAACCCCAGACCTCTACCGTGTCAAGGTAGCGCTCTAACCGGGCTGAGCTACGGGCCTACTAGACAGTCAGAATACGCGCCAGCCGCGTCCCGTCGATTCTAGCACGGGCCGAGCGAATCTGCACAACGCCGCGAGTGAAGCGATTGCGAGCGCTTGCCTTGTTGCCTGGAGCCGCACCAACCTTGATGCCCACCTCAATCCCTTCTTTGGCGGCGGGCTGTTTGGAATGTACTCAGTGACGGCCTTGTTGGCCCGCCGCGCGCTCGTCTATAGCTCGTAGCCGACCACCCTGCTTCCCTGATTGTCTGGTTGACTGAACAGTCGGCGGCAGGTTGCATGGCGGGCCTGCCGGCCCACGGACGGCGAACGACTGATAGCCCTTCCGGCGCGTCGGCGATAAGGGGCGGTGGAAACGCGATGTCGACAACCGATGCACTACGCAAGTAAGAAGGTGGGATCGCGATCCCGCCTGAGGTCAGTTTTCGAGATGGAATAGGACCGGGCGGGTTTGGTAAACTATAGTCTAGTTTCCAAGCCCCACGGGTTTCGACGGTGCCTGGGTTCTGTGCCGATTCGGCTGAAGCCGCAAAGCCGGGGAGGATTAGCTTTTTGATTTGAATCCCCCAGCGAGGCGAGAGGCAAGGTTGGGAAGCAGGCCGTGCTCGCGCGAGACAGGCGGAACGAACTCCGGACGCTTGGCCTGTTTCCGGCACGTTTGACGGCGGTGCGCTGCCGGCAGGCGGCAATGGGGTGGCCGGTCGATGGTCACCACCCCTACCCAAATCCGAGTCGTGCGGAGCAGGCGACAAGCGGTCAGTGCAGCCGCGTGCCGGCCGACGGCATGAGCCCGGTCAACCGAGTTATCCTCATCACGAAGGCGCGGATCTTCCGAAGTCGAGCGCAAGGAGCACAGTGGACCATGAAGATTAAATTCTGGGGCGTGCGCGGCTCGACGCCAACTCCCGAAAGGCGGAACGCGCGCTACGGCGGAAACACGCCGTGCATTGAGATCCGCCTGGCAAACGGCACACTCATAATATTGGATTGTGGGAGCGGCTTGCGCGCCTTGGGCAAGCGCCTCCTGCGCGAGTTCGGGCACAACCCGATTAACGGCTATGTGTTCTTTACGCATTTTCACTGGGACCACATACAGGGAATACCCTTTTTTCTACCTCTATATCGGGAAGGCGACTCCTTCTTCTTCCACGCAGTCCAGCGTAAGGAAGAGGAGTTGAAACGCGCCATCGAAGGCCAGATGGTCTCCCCGTATTTCCCCGTGGACACCAGCGCCATGCAGGCGCTGCGGAACTTCTACGATTTGGACACCAGCCCAATCAACATCTGCGGAGCGATCATCAAGTCGACCCCGCTGTACCACCCGCAAGGATGCGTGGCGTACCGAATCGAAGCGGATGGAGCAGTTTTCGTCCTGGCCACCGACACGGAACCCGGATCGCCCGCTCACGATAGCGGGCTACGCGATTTGGCCGAGGGTGCGGATGTGCTGGTGTACGACGCGCAATACACTCCCGAGCAAGTGCGCGGCGAAAAGAAGGGCTGGGGCCACAGTTCCTGGCTGGAAGGGACTCGCGTGGCGCTCGAAAGCCACGTCCGGCAACTGGTCCTGTTCCATCATGACCCCGACCACGATGACCCCTTCATCGAAGGACTGGTCCAGAAAGCGCGACGGCTTTTCCCCGATGTTGTCGGGGCCGCCGAAGGCATGGAAGTTTCGCTTCCTGAGGTGGAGTTGGTTCGGACCTTCAAGGTCTCGGTGGCATCGCGCTCTCGGAGCAGCGGCGCGCGCGGCCAACGGACACACGCTCTCTAGGGAAGCTTGGCCGGCTGATCGCGGGAGGGGGGTGTGTGCCGGGTGTTCGACACCAAAGATCTGATTCCTCCCGCAGCCAGTGCCAAGCCGCAGACCAACATCCCCCAGAAACCGTAGCGGGTAAAAACGCCCAATAAAGCCGACTTGCCCTCGCCGTGAACCTCCGCACGCAGGCGAAAGAATTCGATTACCGGAACCAAGATGCAAAGGGCTCCGGCCACCAATTCCGGAACTGCTGAAGTGAAGCGCGAGCGCCCTTGCCAGAGCGTTACCAGCAGTAGCACCAGCAGCGCAAGCAGAAGCAGCGGCACGATCAGCACGTAGGCGTGCCCGCCCTGCCGCTCGCCCAGAACCTCGGCGCCCGAAGCCAGTTGCCAGCCTGAGACGGAAAATGCTTGCACGCCGCCGCAGCTCACCTGAAACCAGGGAAGGAAGAAACAAATCAGCGCCGCAATCGCCCAGGCGATGGAAAGCGACAGGCGCAACCGTCCGCGCCTCTTTGAAGGCGAATTCTTCTGGGCCGCACTGTCGGGATGGTCCACAACGTCGCGACTCTAACACCGTGCACATGGCGAGACAATCCCACATCGCCGATCGCAAGGCCTCTTGAGGCATTTGCTCGGCGGAGGTTGCGGACGCGCTAAATCCCTCCCTTCCGATGTCGCAAACTCGCCACGGGCGCGCCCGGCGTCGTATAATCGTTCACTTGTCGAAAGGAGCGAGCGCATGAATCGCGACGAAGCCTGGGGCCTGCTTTGCGAATATACGAAGAACGAGAACCTGCGCAAACACGCGCTGGCCGTGGAGGCTTGCGTGCGCGCCTACGCCCGCAAGTTCGGCGAGGATGAGCAGAAATGGAGCGTCGTGGGCCTTATCCACGACTTCGATTACGAAATGTATCCGAATGCCCCGGACCATCCGCTGAAGGGCAGCGAGATTCTGAAGGAGAAAGGCGTCTCCGAGGAAATTCGCCGCGCGATTCTGGGCCACGCCGATTACACGGGTGTGCCGCGCGATACGCAATTGGCGAAAGTCTTATTTGCCTGCGACGAGCTCGCCGGATTCATCACGGCGTGCGCGCTGGTGCGGCCGGATCGAATCGCCAGCCTCGAAGCACGCTCCGTGCGCAAGCGGATGAAGGACAAAGCTTTTGCGCGCTCCGTCAACCGGGGGGACATCACCAAAGGCGCTGAGGAGCTGGGCGTTCCCCTCGACGACCATATCACCTTCTGCATTGAGGCGATGCGTGCCATCGCGGACCAGTTGGACCTGGCGCCTGCCACCGGCTCGAGCACTCCGCCCCATTCTTCCGCGTAGTGCCTTCCAGAACAAGGTCGTCTGCCGTCGAGAATCACAGAGCAATCTTCTGAAGATAGGCTGGGATCGTGACGTTCCAACGCAATTGCTGCGCGATCTTTTCGCGCAGAGATTCCGAGGCGCGCGGTTCGCCGTGCACAAGGAAGGTCGTCGCAGGGGCTTTGGGAAATCGGCGGAGCCAGTTTAGGATCTCATCGTAATCGGCGTGCGCGCTGAGATTCTCCAGCGACTCGATGCGAGCGCGAATCCGTACCGGCTGGCCGTGCATCTTCACCGACTCGGCGCCGGATTGGATGGTCTGCCCGCGCGTGCCTGCCGCCTGGAATCCCACAAAGAGGATCGTATTCCGGTGGTCCGGCAGGCAGCGCTCCAGGTGGTGCACAACGCGCCCGCCCGTGGCCATGCCGCTGGCAGAGATGATAACCAGCGGGTACCGGATTTCGTTCACCGCCTTGGACTCTTCCACACTCTTATCGAAGTGCAGGTCAGGCGGCGCAAACGGCTTGGCGCCCTGCTTCTCCAGCGCTTCGGTGTCGAGGTCGTGCTCCTCGCGATGGCGGCGGTAGAGCTCCGTGACGTCGATGGCCATGGGGCTGTCTACATGGATGGGCAGGCCGTGCATTTTCCCTTGCTCGATCAGCCCGCGAAAGAGGAAGAGCAGTTCCTGCGTGCGTCCTACGGCAAAAGCGGGGATGAGCACCGTGCCGCCGCGCTCGGCGGTACTCTCGACGATGCCCGCCAGATGCGCGCCGACATCGTCACGCGGGTGCAGCCGATCCCCGTAGGTGGATTCCAGCAGCATATAGTCCGCGCCGTCCGGGACGACGGGCTCGCGAATGATCAATTGCGGGAAGCGCCCCAGATCCCCTGAAAAGAGGATTTTCTTCGAGGCGCCGTTCTCGCGTACCGTCACTTCGATCATGCGTGCGCCCAGAATGTGCCCGGCATAGTAGAAGCGCAGCGCGAAGTGCGATGAAAGCTCGAGCGCTTGGGAATCGGCAATGGCCCGAAAAGATTCGAGCGCCTTCACCGCTTCCTCGTAGGTGTACAACGGCAAAGCCGGGGCGTGTTTGCTGAAGCCCTTCTTATTGGCATACGCCGCGTCTTCTTCCTGGAGGTGGCCCGAATCCGGCAGCACGATCTTCGCCAGGTCCACCGTCGCCGCCGAGCCCAGCACCTGGCCGCGAAAGCCATCCTTGATGAGCCGCGGAATATAACCAATGTGGTCGAGGTGCGCGTGAGTCAAAACCAGCCACTGAATGCTGGAGGGCGGAACCGGCAGCGGACTCCAGTTGCGCAGGCGCAGCTCCTTGTCGCCCTGGAAGAGGCCGCAGTCGATCATTAGGCGCTCATTACCGGCTTCGAGCAGATACTTCGAACCGGTAACGGTGCCCGTAGCACCGAGAAAAGTCAGCGTGGCCATGGATCAGTCTCCGCATTATGGGGGTTCGTCCGGCAGGAGAGTTCAACAGGTGGAGGTTTCGGAGTCAAGGTGCCTCGCTGATGATCTTCAGGCCTGGAATGCCTTCAAAGTGGTGGCGGTTGTGGGTAACCAGCGGGATGCCATACCTCACCGCGCAGGCGGCGATCCAAAGGTCGTTGTCACCCACGAGTCTGTGGGAACCGCTAGGGGTCATTAGCCCGCACTTGAGCTTGGCGTACGTCTTGCAGATTTCCAGGTTGTAGGGGACAACGCTCGCCGCACGAATTCCTTCTTCAAGAAACCTGACCCTCTCTGGCCCCCATTTCCTACGTTCGGCCCAATAGTAAAGCTCGCCAACGGTTATAAAGGAAACCATCAATACCCGATCTTGAATGTGGGGCCGGTAAAGGCTGGCTCGCGTATCGCCCTGGCGCAAGAGGTACGAGAAGACATTCGTATCAAGGAGAATTACGTCCATAGGCCAACGCTTCTAGGGCTCACGTAATCGGTAGATCTCTTCCAGCATCTCATCAATATCATCGTCTTCAGGAACCCCACCGGCAAAGACGCTGATATCCCTCACCGGCCCAACACCTTGGGACTGCGCGAGTTCCTGAATCGAATTCGGCTCAAAGAAGCTCCGGTCGCCGAGCAGATGCTGATCCGCAGGCAATCGCGCGTCGAGGTACTTCAACGCCTTTGCCGTTACCTCTTCGAGGGGTATAGCCCAGCGAGTTTCAACTACCATAGCTTCAGTGTTCATCGAACTCTAATCGACCTCCTGATCGACAATCATAATTGTGCTCGCCAACGAGACTGGTTCGGAACCCTCGTTCAATTGCATCAGTCCGAGGGCATAGTTTCCGGGCTGCGGGAAGAGGGTGGTAGTAAGGGCCCAAATCCCTTGCACGGGACCTATCTCCGACAAGGAATCTCGCCACGGCAGCGGAATTTCCCGACCAGCGGGGTCAACGGCTTTCAGCGAGACGGTGCATGGTTCCTGGACTACAACCTTGTAATAGATGAAAAACATTTTGGGAGTTGCCGCCTTGCGTGGAATTATCATCCTGTCGAATAGACCGTGCAAAGTCACCTTTCCGTCTGAGGCCCGGGAGGCCTTTTCGCAAAGCAGAAATGCCAGTGGCTTGCACTTCTTCATAGCTGAACAATAACAGATGCGGGGAGTAGCATCAAATCACCACCGACTCCTGATACTCGCCGAAAACACGCCGCAAGGCGTCGGAAATATCCCCGACGGTCGCATATACCTTCACGGCGTCGAGAATTGCGGGCATAAGGTTACGGTCGGAGCGCGCGGTTTCATCGACCTGCTGTAGCGCCGCCGCCACCCGCGCGGCGTCGCGCCGAGCGCGGAGTTTCCGCAGGCGATCCACCTGCGCGCGCTCGATTTCGGGGTCAATGCGCAGAAGCGGCACGGAGGTTCCGGCTTCCTCGGTGAAGCGATTAACGCCCACCACCACGCGCTCCCCACGCTCGATGCCCTGCTGGCATTCGTACGCGGCCTGCTGAATCTCCCTCTGCACGTAGCCGCTCTCGATGGAGCGCAGCATTCCGCCCATCGCCTCGATCTTGCGCAGGTATTCCTGAGCGTGCGCCTCGATGCGGTTGGTCAGGTCTTCGATGACGTAGGAACCGGCAAGGGGGTCCACGGTATTCGGCACGCCGCTTTCCGCTGCGATGATCTGCTGCGTCCTCAGGGCGAGCAGCGCGGAGGCTTCGGTGGGCAACGCCAGGGCTTCATCGCGCGAATTCGTGTGTAGCGATTGCGTTCCCCCCAGAACGGCGGCGAGCGCCTGCAAGGTCACTCGCACCAGGTTCACATTCGGCTGTTGCGCGGTAAGTGTCGAGCCCGCCGTCTGCGTGTGGAAGCGGAACATCCAGGAGCGGGGGTTGCGGGCACGGAAGCCCTCGCGCATCAGGCGCGCCCAGAGCCGGCGCGCGGCGCGATACTTGGCGACTTCCTCCAGCAAGTCGTTGTGCGCGTTCAGAAAGAATGACAGGCGGGGCGCGAAGTCGTCCACGGCGAGCCCGCGCGCCAGCGCCGCCTCCACGTACGCGATGCCGTTTGCCAGCGTGAAGGCGACTTCCTGAACGGCCGTCGAGCCCGCCTCCCGGATGTGATAGCCGCTGATCGAAATCGTGTTCCACTCCGGCGCGTGCTCGTGGCAGAACGCGAAGATATCCGTCACGAGGCGCATCGCCGGCGCCAGCGGGTAGATGTACGTGCCGCGCGCGATGTATTCCTTCAGGATGTCGTTCTGGACCGTGCCGGATAGCTTGCGGAGGTCCGCGCCCTGCTTTTCCGCCACCGCGAAGTAGAGCGCCAGGAGGATCGCCGCGGTGGCGTTGATGGTCATGGACGTGGACACGCGCTCGAGCGGAATGCCCTCGAAGAGCACTTCCATGTCTTCGAGGGACGCGATAGCCACGCCGACGCGGCCAACCTCGCCGCGCGCCAGCGGGTGGTCCGAGTCGAGCCCGATCTGCGTGGGCAGATCGAATGCCACCGAGAGTCCCGTTTGGCCCTGCGAGAGCAGATAGCGATAGCGCGTGTTGGATTCGCGCGCGGCGCCATAGCCCGCGTACTGGCGCATCGTCCAGAGCCGGCTGCGATAAAGCGCGGGATGGATGCCGCGCGTGAAAGGATACTCGCCCGGATAGCCAACGTCCCGCTCGTAGTCCCAATCGGTCAGGTCCTGTGGGGCGCGGGTGTTTTTCGATTCCATGCCCGAAGCGGTGTGATTCTTCGGCTTTTGTTCGGACTCGGAACTCATCTCACTCCCTGGCCGCGGCGCGACGCCGCGGGTCTCGCGCGCCTACTTGATGCTGCGCGCCTTTAGAAAAGAGTAAAGGGCGAAGATAATCAAAAGCACCGTAAAGCCCGCAATCAGGCTAAACCGTGCCAGGCCCATCGAGGGCGCCATACGGTAAAAGCGCCATTCGGAGAAAGAAACCGCCGCGCCTGCCACGGCCAGGAATAGAAAGGCAAGCCCGACCAGCATCTGAAAGAGACGCCGGGCGTTCAAAAACCATCGAACAAAGAAATCGCCCAGTTTACTCACACACCTCCCCGCTCCCCTGCCGACGTCGCAAAAATCTCAATGCGGGTATGCTAAAGGGATTTGGCCCCGCAGTCAATTTGCGACGCCGGATTTTGAAAAATAGACTCATTCTGTTTGACCTGGCTTCCACCAACCCGCGTCAGCGCTCCCACTCCAGTGCCGCGCTCGCTTGGGTTGCCCGGGCATCCCATCCCTGCACGCGGGCGGGACGCCCGCGCTCCTTTGAAGTCCTAGCCTCGCCAAGCGGGAAGAAGCCCCGAACGTGTAATTCGCGGTATTTCGGGAGGTGAGCCGTTCCCGCCAGGTGCCCCCCAGTCGTGCATTTCCTTCCTGCTCATAGAGTTAACGGGGCCTGGCGGAGACCGCACCGACCTCCCCAGGTTACGCATTGGTGCACACCCTGCAGGCCCTCGTCCTTCCGCGTCATGAAACCGTCAGGCATCTTGCCCACTAGATAGCCTAGCATAACTCGCGCCGTTGGTCAAGGCCGAAGTTCGTGAAGCATGTTGGCGCGCGCATTGGCCAAAAAAACTTGCCTCGAGCGACTTCTGAAGAGGCCGCGGAATAGGCCGAAACCTTACAAAATCCATCCCGGATTATGACTTGACACACTTTAATCCGGAATCATAGAATGGCCTCCAGATGGTGGAGAGAGGCCGGGTGCCGCTTGGAGCTGGATGAGAATTTCAAACGCCTGATCAAAGAATTGGGCGACGCCATCAACGAATCGCTTTCCGAGTCCGACCAAATTGCCGAAGTCATGGGGCGCATCCGCTCGGCCGGCTACGACCTCTTTCTCGTCCTCGAAGTGACCATCGGATTCAACAAACGCGGGGAAGCGAACCTGGTCCACCGTCAGAAGCTGAACGCTGAACCGCGCTCTGAACCCGAGTTCCGTTTGACCACCCAGGATGCCCAATTCCTCCGGGCGCTGAAAATCAGCGCCGACGAAGAAACCCGCTAAGCTCTTCCCGCCTTTCCTGAATGTTATCTAAGGAGTCAAGGGGCGAAGTGTCCCTAAGAGGCGTGGAGCGCCTTGACACCAGCCCAACCCCAGGGCTAGGATTTGCGCATGCCAGCCCCCTCGATACGTCAACCCGCCGTGGCGGGCCGGTTTTATCCCGCCAAGCCCGAGTCGCTGACGCGCCAGCTCGACGAGTTCTTGGGAACGAAGGAAGCCGCCGGTGAGAAAGAAAAAGCCGGCTTGGGGTGCGTGGTGCCGCATGCGGGCTACATGTACTCCGGGCACGTGGCGGGGGCGGTTTACCGTCGGCTGCCGGCGCGCGCCTCCTACGTCATTCTCTGCCCCAACCACACGGGACGCGGCGCGCCCCTGGCGATGATGTCGAAGGGTGAGTGGCTGACACCGCTGGGCACCGTGCGCGTTGATGCGCCCCTGGCGCAGGCGCTTCGGCAGGCGTGCCATCTGCTCTTGGAGGACGCCGAGGCGCACGAGGACGAGCATTCACTGGAAGTCCAATTGCCGTTTCTCCAGCGGCACGTGGGCAATTTCACCTTTGTCCCCATCGCCATTGGGGTCGGCGGATACTCCGCCCTGGAAACCCTGGGCCATGCGCTCGCCCAGGCACTGAAAAAGCGCAGCGAGCCCGCGCTCATCATCGCGTCCTCAGATATGAACCACTACGAGCCGGACAGCGTGACGCGGGTGAAAGACCACAAAGCCATCGATCGAATCCTGGCCCTGGACGCGGCGGGATTGTACGAGGTGCTGCGCCGCGAGGATATTTCCATGTGCGGATATGGCCCCGCGATTGCCATGCTGACTGCCGCGAAGGATCTGGGCGCGCAGCGCGCCGAACTGGTAAAATACGCGACCTCGGCAGATACGAGCGGCGACCGCAGCGCCGTGGTTGGTTACGCCGGGATCATCGTCTCCTGATTTCACCCGTTTGCGAGCCCCGCGCGAGGCAACGCTGCGGCTCTGGGGCACACGCCCTGCCTGGAAGGAGTGGTTTTTCTTGCCTCACCTAGCCGACTTCCGGCCTGACCCGGCCTCGTGTTATTTCCGAACTTGACACTTGACGCCAACAGCGTTATACAACGCCGCAGATCTTGGTAACTGGCCCGCCTATGCTGCGAAATATCATCGCCAAAGAACTCCGTGAATGCATCTATAGCTACCGCTCACTGCTGATTTTCGTTCTCTCCGCGGGCTTGTTTGCCACAGCGATTTATGCGGGAGCACGCGAGTTCCAGACGGCGCTCGAAGAATATCGCCTGGCCGACGCGGCACAGCGCCAGCACGCGGCCGAGCAGACCAACCTTTTTACCCTCGCCAATTTCGGATTTGACCTGGTCAAGCCCCCCCAGGTGCTCAGCATCTTCGTAAGCGGAGTCGAGCCGCATACGCCCCGGGTATATAACCTCTCTCTGTTTACGTTGCCCGAGCCCCGCGGCAGCACTTCCAGCGCCAGCCCCATCTCGGCCCTGTTCGGGACGCTGGACCTGGCCTTCATTGTACAGGTGGTATTGGGGTTGGCGGCACTGCTCTTCACTTTTTCGGCCGTTTGCGGAGAGAAGGAGACGGGGACGCTCAAGCTGCAACTGGCGCACGCGCTGCCCAAAGATGTCCTCCTGCTCGGGAAGCTGATCGGGAATCTCGTGGGATTACTGGTTCCGGTGGCCCTGGCTTTCTTACTGAGCTGCTTCCTCCTGCCCGTCTTGGACGGCGTCACGTTAACCGGGGAAGACGTCAGCCGGATCATGCTGTTAGGCGTTGACTTTCTGCTCTATTTGGCTGTGCTGTTCGCGCTTGGGATTTTTGTCTCCACGCTCACGACACGCGCCACGACGGCCTTTTCACTATGCCTGGTGGTTTGGGTCGTCCTTGTGGCCATCGTCCCGAAGCTGGCGGTGCTCGCAGCGCGGCGACTCTCCCCGGTTGAGTCTTTGCAGGAGTTCGAGCTGCGAAAAGTGGAAATCCACCGCCAGGGCTCCATCGAGGCCCAACGTGAATACAGTGGGTACAGCAAGGAGCATCACAACGAAACACCGCCCGTCAGTGTCTATTTTGATGTGGTGGGTCGCGTGCGGCAAAAACAGAACCAGGAGCTGAAACAACTCGAGGACGAATATCGGCGGCAAATGCAACTCCAGCAGCGCTGGGCGCTGCGGCTATCGCGCTTGTCGCCCGCCGGTTCGATGGAGAACGCCGCCATGAGCCTGGCGCGCACAGGCCTGGAGCGCGACCAGCGTTTCCAGAACGCGCTACGGGACTATCGCTCCGAATTCACCCGCTATTACGACCGCAAAGGGCTCGAGTTGGTGGCCCTCACGCAAGACGGGCGAATCAGCACTTCGGCGGTAAACCAGGATCTAACGGATTTGCCGAATTTCCAATTTCACGAGGAGCCTTTCGGCGCCTCGCTGGACGCGGCGCTTCCGGACATGAGTTTTCTGGTGATTTGGAGCATGGCGCTGTTTGTCGCCGCTTATTTCACGTTTCTCAGGTATGACGTTCGGTAGTCCGCCTGCGGCTCTACTAATCCCGGCAGCCTTACCAGCTTAGCGACGAGCCGCGCCGGAAGGCGGCGCCGAGGGCGCTGATCCTCCATGTACCATTCCCCCGCCGGAGGGTGGCGCCGAGGGCGTTGATCCTCCATGTACCATTCCCCCGCCGGAGGGTGGCGCCGAGGGCGCTGATCCTCCACGCATGGCTCCTCCGCTGGTCGATTGCCCGCCGCCACGAACCCAATCGCCGCCCGAGCGACTAACCCTTTCCCCGCCGCTCATGCGGGGCGCGGGAGCCTGGCTCACTCGCGGGGAAGCGGGTTCCGGGCGCGCGACATCCCGCGACGAACTGCCGCGAGGAGGGGTGAACTGCCGAACCGGCTGAGACGGAGCCGTCGGCGATGGTCGAACGCCCGCAGGCGCGGGTCCAGGGCGCTCGACCGAGCCCATGTTTTGCGACCCTTCGGGAGCGGTTCTGGGAGCGGCCCCCGAGGGAACGCGCGGCATCACGCGCCCCCGGGTGGTGGAACTATCGACCGTCGTTGGCGCAGCGGCCGGGGTGACCGGGGCAGCCGGCGCAATGGGGCTGTTTACATAACGCCCCGACGCCGGGTCGTAAACAATCGTCGCGCTCGGCGCCGTAACGCGAGGCACCGGGGTGATGACCGTGCGGCGGACGGTTGCGCCTGGGGTTTCACCGGAAGGTACGTTTCCTGACGCAGATCGTGCGTCGGGCACTGTATCTACCATGCGTGTAACGCGGATGCTGCCGGATGTGGGGTCTGCTCCTGGCTGTCGAGTGTTGTTCCGCGTAGGCGGCGGCACGGGCGCACCCGGCAACAGTCCTGCGCCCACGGGCTGGACGCCCGGGTGATCAATGCGGCGGCCATCCAAAGGGTTCACCGGCATGACCACGCGAGGGTTTACATCCGCGCCATTCTGAAAGGCCGTCGTGCTGATGACCGCACCGCAGGGGTGACCGTTGGCACAGGGATTAAGAGTGGTGTGCACGTTCCGTCCCGATGGAACCCATCCGATCCAGCCCGGCCCGGAATACCAGGTCACAAGACCCGGAGACCAGGTTCCGAAGCGGCCAGGAAACCATATCCAGCCCGTACCCGCGAGGAACCCCCATTCACCGTAATGAAATGGCAGCCAGCCCCACGGTTCGTACGATATCCACGTGTAACCGAATCCTGGGTACCAGCACCAGCGGCCTAACGTGTAAGGCGCCCAGCCATATCCGACCCCGCCGGGAATCCACCCGTAGCCGTAGCCGGGCATGTAGGACCACATCCCATAGGTGGAAAGATCATTCCAGCCGTAAAGCAGATCGCTCACGTTGTCGGAGTAGAGTTGTGGCGACGGGCTGCTGGGGGGCAGCGAGGCGTTCTGTTCACGCTCCGAGACCCAGTTATCCCATTCATCCTTCGTGATCCCCTCGGAAAGATTCGAAGGGGTTTCCGCGCCAGGCTGCAATTGTAGAGTCTGATTCTGCACCAATCTCCATTCCCCTAGCGAGCCGGAGAAGTTCACAATCCCCTTGAAGACTTCCACTCGCTCCAATCCCTGGTCGAGGTCGACACGGAACATCGCCTTACCATCGGGGGTCAGCTCACCGTTCGGAGTGGTAACCTGGTATTGATCAACGCCCTCAATCAGCGCGTGAAATGTGGCGTAGCCCTGGCTCAGCGTAAGATGATTCAGCTTACCTCCGCTGGGCAGCAGGCCAAGCTGGGTGAAATCCAGCCGGGAAAGTTGGCCCAGGCGGACGGTCGAGGCGTTTTCAAACTGCACTTCCGCGAAGGAGTTTTCGCCTGTGGCGAGTTTGAAGCCCTCTTGCAGGGGGGTGTTTACGGGGGCTTCCGCCCATTCCTGCACGTCCGGCCTCTGGACCGAGACCTGCCCTTCCACAAAGCTCAGGCGGACGATGCGCGCGTGAGAATACTCCTGCGCCGCGGCGGCGCCTGCCAGAGATGACATCACCATTCCCAGCCCGATTATCCAAACCCAGAAACGTTTTGCGGAGGGTTTCATGGACCACCTCCCCAGCCGTCAGGGAACCGGCCATCCTAACGTTCATCCTACACTACCGTAGACGAATCTGGTAGGGGATTGGTTGCGCTGCGCCGCGCTCTGGGGAGACAAATATGCTGCGCCAAATCAGTTGTTTGCCTGGATTCGTTGCAGGATGTCCTGCGCGCGCGACTGCGCCAGGTGCATGTAGCGTGAGTTGCGGGAGATCTTTTCCAGAGAGGGAACGAGCAGTTGGGGGTCGGCCAGCGCGCCATTCGCGAGATCAATCTGGATTTGCCGAAGTTCCGCCGGCAATCCCAGCGGGTCGTACTTCATGGAAAATTCCAGGGTCGTGAGGTGCTGCTCGACGCTGGCGATTTTCTCGAACAGTTCGCTCAACTCCTGCGCCTGGCGGTTCAATGTGTAGTTGAATTCCGCCCGACTGATCTCGTTCCCCTGCTGGTAGGTGAAAACCTTCTGCCCCATATTTGCCACTTTTTTGTGGCTCTCGAGATCGTTGCCGCGGAAATACCCCAGGTCCTGAGTCAAGGCAAACAGCCGGGCCACGACGGCAGGTGAGAGTTGAATGGGCAGGGGATTGGGAGGCTCATCGAGCTTTCTCCCTTCGTATGTTCCGGCACCACTCGCATTGACCGAGATGCAGATATATTCGGGGACGCTGCCCTTCAATGTTTTGGTATAAGTCAGTTTAGAAAGGGTGCTGGTTTCCTGAGAACCTTCCAGAGCAGGGTTTTCCAACCCAGAAGCCGCGACCGTCAAGGTCGCGACCAGGATACACCGCCAGAGAACCCGGGAGCATTTCGCCATGGATAGTGTTAGATGCTGGCTGAGACGTTCCGGGTGCGCTTGCAGCCATCAAGTCCCGCACGCGAGCGCGTCCCACGGGAGAGCGCAGAGGTCATGCCGAAGGGCAGGCCCACCGCACCCCGGCGACCAGCACTGCGGATTTTGCATTTGGGACTGCTTCGCTGCGTGTCGCACTTGCTGCGGCTTCGCACCTATTTCGCCTGGGTCAAGGCGTGGAGTTCGGATTCCTCAATGTCAAAATTCGCGTGCACGTGCTGAACGTCTTCGTGGTCCTCCAGATCCTCCACCAGCCGAAGCATCTGCTCGGCTTGCTTGCCCGAGAGGTTCACATAGGTTTGAGGCAGCATGGTCACTTCCGCGGCCGCCGGCGTAACCCCGGCGGATTTCAAGCAGTTGAGCACCGCGTGGAAATTCTCCGGCACGGAGAAAATCTCCCAGTTGCTACCATCCTCGGCCACGTCGA
>JAIQGA010000125.1 GCA_020072925.1 Terriglobia bacterium
ACGCCCACGGCCAGCAAGGGACTGAGCCCCCCATAGCGCTCCATCACGTTCACGAACCAGTAGCAGCTCCCGGCCAGAAATATGGCGCCGCATAGATAGCCCAGCAGAAAGGCGCGCCCCAGGCGCTTCTCCGCCGCCAGCGCCAGCAACAGCGGCACGCAGGCGATCCAGGTAAGGAAATGCCAGTGGGGTTTGGGAAAGCAGGCGACCAGGAGCAGGCCGCTCAGAGCGCTGGCGGCCCAGCGGACGGAACTTTTCTGAAGCCAAGACCAGATATCGAAAACTGGAAATGCCTCCCTCGGACTTTTGCCGGTGTGAGACCTGACGGGCCGTGAAGCCGTCGCGTGCAGTAATAGCTGAACCACCCCATAGACCCCTCACCCGCCCTCCTTCGTCGGGCACCCTCTCCCCAAGGGAGAGGGTTGGCGTTTAGGCAGGGAGCAGCCGGGGCTTTTCGATTCTTGCCCTCTGCCTTGCAGAGAAGCCGGCCGCACGACAACCATTCGGCATATAGCCCTCGCCCTTGGGGAGAGGGTGGGCCGCGACCGGCGGTTTCTCCAGCCGGCGCGGGCCGGGTGAGGGGTCCCGGTCGAACCACTCAGTGCGAAACGCCACGAACGCTGTTCTCCAGGCTCTTATACCTCTACGGCCACGCTGGAAAGCTCGGGGGTCTCCCTGGCGCTCCAGATACAGGGCTAATGTTTAATGAACGGCTTGAAGCCCTCCTGTGCCAGTTTGTTCCTGATCTTTTCCGCCGCTTCTCGTGTCGAGTAAGGCCCGATCTGCACGCGGAAGAGGTTGTCGTTGGCGTGTGCGTATTCCGGCGCGACCAGGAACACCGGATAGCCGCGCCCCTTGAGCAGTTTCGCCAGCGTTTCGGCGTCCTGCTTGGTGCGCGTTGCCGTAACTTGAACTGCAAACGTGTCCCCCGCCGGCGCAGTGCCAGAGGGCTTGGTTGAAGCCGCGGATGGTCGCTCCGGCATCGAGTGGGCGCCCTCCGACGGGGATTCGGTTTGCTTGACGGGAGGATTGCCCGCGGCCGGCTTCGTCAAGTCCGATTCGCTGAGTCCTGGTGTGGTCGGCGCCGGAGACTCCTTCGCGGGCGCGCTATCGGGAGGCGCATTGATCGGCGGCGGCACCACGGACGGGCTTGTAACGCGCTCTGTTTCCGGAGTCGCGCGGGATGACCGCTCGTTGTATCCCACCAGAAATCCCAGAGAAAAGAACACCCCGCACACCGCCACCCCCACCAGGAAAACGAGGATCAGGTGCCGCGCCGACAATCCGCGCTCCTCCGATCTTTGCGCCATGCTCCTCCTTGAAACGCTGGCCGGCTTCTGCCGGGTTTCTCGCCAAGCACTACTTTGTGGGCGGGCCACCGGACGAGGGCAGCGCAGCGCCACCGGTCTTCTGGACTAGCATACTCAGCAACTCCACCGGGATGGGAAAAACGATGGTGGTGTTCTTCTCGGTACCGATTTCGGCCAGCGTCTGGAGGTAGCGAAGGGTGACCGTGACCGGCTCGCGGGCCAGAATCACCGCCGCCTCGGCAAGCTTTTCCGACGCCTGGAACTCGCCGTCGGCGTTGATAATCTTGGCGCGGCGTTCGCGCTCGGCTTCGGCTTGGCGCGCCATGGCGCGCTGCATTTCCTGCGGTAGATCCACGGTCTTGATTTGCACCTGCGCCACCTTGATGCCCCACGCCTCGGTCTGCTCGTCCAGAATGGTTTGCAGGCGGGCGTTGAGCTTCTCGCGCTGGGAGAGCAAGTCGTCCAGCTCCACCTCGCCCAGCACCGTGCGCAGGGTGGTTTGCGACAATTGCTCGATCGTGTAGCGGTAGTTCTCCAGCTCCACGATGGCCTTCTGGGCGCTGAGCACGCGGAAAAAAAGCACCGCGCTCACCTTCACCGAAACGTTGTCGCGGGTGATGATGTCCTGCGGTGGGACGTCCCACACCAGGACCCGGAGCGAAACGCGAATAATCTTGTCGATGGGCCATAATATGAAAATCAGTCCCGGCCCTTTATCCGTCTTCAATAGCCGCCCCAGGCGGAAGGTCACTGCACGCTCGTATTCTCGCAAAACATTCAGACACTGGGTGATCCACAAGAAGATGATTATCACGACAACCACTGTAGCTGTGCTCATGCTGTGCTCCTTTCGGCGTACCTGAGGATGAAGATTCTGCCAGGTGACCCGCCGGCAACGGCCCGGACGCACTCGCCGCCCCACAGTTCGTCCCAATTGGCCACGAGCAGCGGGTTCGGGTCACGCGGTAAAGCGGGTGTGGCAACTTCCTCCGCCCCCGGCGTAACATGGCGCGAAGTTTACCTTGATTCTGCCACCGGCTCAACCAATAACGTCAGGCCATCCACTTCGCGGACTCGGACGCGCGCGCCCTTGGGGATCTTCTGCGCTGCCCGCGCCGCCCACAACTCGCCGTGCACCAGGATGTGACCCTCCGGCGCGAGGTCGGTCTGGGCAACCCCCACGGCGCCGGTCATCCCTTCTTCGCCGGTTACGGCCTTGCGGAGTTTCGCGGCGATGGCGTAGCGCATGAGGACGATGGTGATGACCCCGAGCGGAATCGCCACGCTCAGAGCGGTCAGCAAACGAATGCGCGCCTCGGGCCAGGGCGATTTCACCAGAATGAGTGCACCCAGCACCAGGGCGAGGATTCCTCCTGCTCCCAGGACTCCATGCGAAGTCAGCTTGGCCTCCAACGCAAACAACCCCAAGCCCAGAAGAATCAGCACCACGCCAGTGTAGTTGATGGGAAGCAGGTTGAACGCGTACAACGCCAGGACCACGGCGATGGCGCCCACCACGCCGGGTGCGATCATGCCGGGGTGTGTGAATTCAATGTAGATGCAGGCGAGCCCGATCGCACCAAGAATGAAGGCGATGTTGGGGTCCGCGACCCAGGCGAAGAAGGACTCAACCCTCGACATGCGGTAGATTTCTTCAGAAGCATTGGCGAGGTGCATGGTCGTTGCCGAATCGTCGGAGCGCCGGATGGTCTTGCCGTCGAATTTTGCGAAGATGTCGCTGGGCGTGCTTTCGATGGCGTCAATCAAGTGGCCGTCCAGGGCTTCTTTATCCGAGTAGGATGCGCTCTTGCGGACGGCGTCCTCAGCCAGTTGCGCGTTGCGACCGCGTTTCTGGGCGATCGAACGGATATAGGCCGCGGCGTCGTTCTCAATCTTCTCCTCCATGACTTTGCCGAGGTTGGGCCCGCCCAGGACCACGGGATGCGCCGCGCCGGTATTCGTCCCGGGCGCCATGATGGCCAGGTCACCGGCTTCCAGGATGAAGAACCCCGCCGACGCCGCACTCCCGCCCCTGGGCGCCACATAGGTGATCACCGGGACCTTGGATTGGAGTATGGCCTCGATGATTTCGCGCATGGAGTTCTGGACCCCGCCCGGGGTGTTCAACTCCAGCAACACCGCGTCGGCATGAATCTCGTTGGCGTGACGGATGCCGCGCACGACGTAGTCGGCGCTGACGTGGTGGATCATCATATTAAGGTCGATCACCACCACCGCAGGCCGCGCCTCATCCGCAGCCAGAGAAAGAGGCAGGCACCCTATGAGCAGGAAGGCCGGAAGGAACAGGGCAAGCTTGGCTGTTCGAGAACTCAAGGTGCCTCGTGAGAACTTGTGGGGTGAATTACATTGAGTAATTGTAGCGCTTCCTGGTTGCCGGGTTCCAGGGCCAGTGCGGCCTGCCCCTGGCCGCGCGCGAGGTCGGGCTTGTGGAGTTCCAGATAAACCCGCGCGAGGAGAATGTGCGCGCTCGCGGAGTTCTGGAGCTTCAACGCCGCTTCGAGTTCAGCCGCGGCTTCGGCGTGTTTGCCCTCCGCCTCCAAAACGCGCGCCATGAGCACATGCGCGGCAGCATCCGTGGGGACCAGCGAGACCGCTTCGCCCAATTCGCGCTCCGCCTCCGCCGACCGGCCCTCCGCGAAAAATTTCTTGCCTCGCGCGACGTGCACATCGTGGTGCTCTGCGGGCGACAACTTGGAGAGACTCTCTTCCAGCGCATTATGAACGGTGAGCGTCAATAGGCGAAACGCCCGCCCATCATAATTCTTCTTCAAGCGCGCTTGCGGGAGGATATCGCCGGGAGCATCCGTCGTGCTATCGCCTTCGTGCTGGGCCAGCCACTGAAGCTCGCGGTGCTGCCCTCCCGAATCCTGAAGCCTGCCGAGCACCGCGGCCAGCAGCGTGTGGGCTTCCGAATCGTCCTCGTTCTCCCGCAGGTCTTTGTTAAGGTACTGTTCGGCTTCTGTGTAGCGCTTCAGATACCAGAAGCACACACCCAGGTTAAACGCGAAGTCGGGGTCCGTGGGATCGCCCTTGTACGCGCGCTCGAAGCTGCCCAGAGCTTCTGCGTATTGCCCCCGGCCGGCCTGTAAGACTCCCAGGTCGTTCCAGACTTCGTTGAGCGGGATTTCGCGCGCCAGGAGCGCGAAATTCTGTTCCGAATCCTGCTGGCGACCCAGAAAGAACTCGTCGACCGCGCGCAGGAAAAGCCCCTCGAAATAGTGGGTGTCGCCGTCCTGAAGTTTGGCGAGCCACTTCAGCGAGTCAGCGTAATCTTTCTGGTCGAAGTAGAGACGGCCCAGCTCGAACGCTGCCTGGTGATCGGCGGGATTCAGCCGGTCGGATTCGGTAAAGAAGTGGATGCGGCTTTCATCGTCGGTGGACAGCACCCCGCGGGTGTAGTTTTCGAAAGCGTCCAGACGAACCTCGGGGAAGCGCCGGCGAAAATCCTCTTCTGTTCCCACCGTGAACGAAGGGTCATGCGTGCCGAGCAGGCGCCACGCCAGGAGCGTTTGCAGGTCCACGAGGTCGCTGAGAGCGCCGCTGGCTTCCATGGGCTGGCTGAGCATGAGTTGCTGGACCTCCAGCAGCCGGGCGCGCGCCACCAGGTTGTTGTCGATGACGCTGAAGTTGCCGATCACGGCCCAGTCCACGCCCAACGTCCGGGCGACAGTGTATTCGCTCGCCAGGGTCAGAGGCGAATCCGCGGGGATGCCCAACTGCTGGTAAGCGGCATTGCGCTCGCTGCGGTCCAGCACATAGTTCTCCGGCCCGCTCAGGCGAGACGACAGAATCTCCGCGAAGCTCTCGGAAATCCAGTTGAGATCGGGCCGGGCGCTCTGGTTCTCAAAGGGGAAGACCAGGACCGCGCGCACCCTCTGGGACGCCGGCAGGCAGGCGGGCAGCAGCACCCCAAGCAAGAGTCCGAAGACTCTGCACATCCGTCCTCTAATCACGTTGCTTATTATAACACCGGCTCGCAGGCGTATGGCCCGCGGACGTACCTGCGCTCCTGCCTTTCTGCGGCCTCACCCTTTCGGCTCTCTACTCATTCCTTGATGGAAATGGGTGGGTTGTTGATCAGCTCGATGTAGGCAGGATTCTTGCTGATCTTGATGAAGTCGGGGTCCTCATCGAGCTTCTTGCGGTCCTTGAAACCGTCTTCAAAGGCGCGCCGCAGATAGCGGATGGCTTCTTCCGGCCTCCCCAGCGAAGCGAAAACCTTGGCCATATAGAAATAGTATTGCGGACCCGCAAAAGCGCGCGTCTCCATGATGGTCCCGACCGAGGAACGCTCGCCAAGGATATTGGGGTCAATGTTCAAGGCGGCGCGCGTTTCCTCCACGCATTTTGGGAAGTTTTTCATGCCAAAATATGACGCGCCCAGGTTGAGGTGGAACGAGGCCACGCCCGGCTTCAACTTGATGGCCTCCTCGTAATACTTCAAGGATTTCTTGTACTTGTGCTGCAGGTAATAAGTCGTTCCGAGGTTGTTCCAAACCTCGGGGAAATCACGGCGGAGGCGAAGCGCCTTGTTGTAGGCTTTGCGCGAGCCTTTATAGTTCAGGATCGTCTGGTAAGCGATCCCCAGCTTGTTCCACACAACGGGATTGGTAAAATTCGTTTCCCGCAAAGCCCGGTAATAGTAATCGACCGCGTCCGAGTAGGCCTTGCGCGCCATGAAGATATCGCCACGGTCCTCAAAGCTGAGGGGATTTCGTTTGGCAGGAACTTCCTGATTATCTGGCGACTGAAGCGCAGGCTGGTCTTGGGGATTATCCGTCCGGGTAGCTCCCCAACCTCCAACCACCAGCGCCAGGCAGCCAGCCATGGCCATCAACGCCGACCAGGTTCGTGGGGTGAATCTCATATCCGACCTCGCATCTGCGAGAGGCGACGGGCCCCGCGCCCCAGCGCGCACGCTAGTTCTGGGGTTGGGGATTCTTCGGGGCTTCCGGTGGAGACTCCGGCTTGTTGCTCTTCCCTTTGAATATCGACAAGAACTTTCTCAGAACTCCGCCTTTCTTGGGTGCAGACGGCGGGTTGGATTGCGCGCCGGGTTGGGGCGGCAAATTGGTAATGGGAGGCGCCGCCGCGGCGGAGGGGAGCATGGGAGGAGGTGAGGCAGGCGCCGCATTGTTGCCGCCGGGGTGGAAAAGCCGGCTCAGTATCCCTTTGACCGTCTGAATCGGCCCGGATGAAGTGGGTTGCGTCCCATCGATGAAGTATTCCGTCTGAGTCTCAGACGCATCGCCAGAAGTCGCACTGGCATTCTGGATAATAGGGGCACTCACGATGCCCGGAGGTGGAACGAAGTCTTGCACGTCGTGGTAAGCGGTCAACTCCACGGCCCGCTTCATGAACTCCGTCCAGACCGGCAACGCCGAAGAAGCGCCGGCAAGTTTCAGTTCCCGGTCGTCGTCGTACCCCACCCAGGCTACGGTCAGAAGGTTGGAGGTGAAGCCCGCGAACCAACCATCGTGGGAAGTTCCCGTCTTCCCTGCCGCGGGGGCGGTAAAGCCCCGCGATCGCGCACCCGCGCCAGTCCCGTTGTTGATGACGCTTTCCATCAGGCTCACCATGAGGAAGGCCACGCGCGGGTCGAGCACCGGGCGTGTCACCGTCGGGCTTCGCCATAGCGTATGGCCGGAGGCGTCATTGACACCCACCAGCAATTTCGGCTCGATGTACTGCCCGCCATTGGCGAAGATCGTGTAAGCCCCGGCAATCTCCAAGGGTGTGGCTATGTAGGCGCCCAGCGCGATGGCGGGTGTCGCCAGGATGTCTTTGTTGATTCCCGCGGCAATCGCCAGCGCTCGCACCTTGTCGTAGCCGATCATCTCCGCCAAGTGCACTGTCGCGACGTTGAGGGAGTGCGTGATGGCTTCGCGGACTGTGACCATCCCGCGGTATTCCTGCTTGTAGTTCTCGGGCTGATACGTCTGGTCACCCCACTGGAATGTGGTGGGCTCGTCGTCCAGAATCGTGGCGGGGGTGATCAAGGGCTGAGAACCATCCACGCCGGAATTCAGTGCCGCCGCGTAAACAAAGGGCTTGAAAGAAGAGCCCGGCTGCCGCTTGGCCAGGATGTGATTCAACTGGCTGGCGCCATAGTCACGCCCGCCCACCAGGGCGCGCACCTCGCCACTGTGCGGGTCCAGGGAAATGAGCGCCACCTGGGGCTGGTTGGGTCCCGCGGGCGGCTCGCCTCGCGGGCGCCGCATTTTCTTGACCTGCTGATCCACTTCCCCCATCCCGATGTGGACGCCCTGCATCGCGGCCTTCTGGAGGTCCAGGTCCAGCGTGGTGTAGACGCGATAGCTCTGCGAGACCAGGTCGTGCTCCGAAAACTGCGCGAGCAACTGGTCCTTGACCATGTCCACGAAGTAAGGCGCCTGCAAGCCCTCGGTATTCTGCCCCACCACGCCCAACGGCGCGGCCGAAGCCTGCTCGGCCTCGCTCGAGGTGATCATGCCCTGGCTGAGCATCTGCCGCAGCACGTAATTTCGCCGGTCCAGGGCGCGGCTGGGATACTTGTACGGCGAATAAAGGTTAGGACCGCGGATCAGCCCTGCCAGCAACGCCGCCTCCGGCAGCGTTAGGCTGCTGACGTCCTTGTTGAAGTAGCTGCTGGCCGCCTCTCCGAACCCGTACACGGAAAAGCTTCCGCGCTGGCCCAGGTAAATCTGATTCGAGTAGAGCTCGAAAATCTGTTCCTTGCTCAGCCGCTGCTCCATCAGCATGGCAAGGAAAATCTCGGCCACCTTCCGCTTGAAGGTTCGGCGGGGCGTCAGAAAGAAATTCCTGGCCAACTGCATGGTGAGCGTGCTGCCGCCTTGCAGTTTTTCCTCGGCCCGAACATCCTTCAGCGCGGCTACGAGGATGCGATAGAAATTCACGCCGTGATGGGAGAAAAAGCGATGGTCTTCGGCCGCGAGCACCGCGTCCACCAGAGGTTTCGGCAGGTTCTGGTAGTGGACCAGACGCCGCTTGGAGCGCGAACTGTCAAATAACGTCGTGATGACTTGTGGCTCGAGCTCGTACCTCTGGAGCCCACCGCCACTCTCCAGCGTGCTGATCGAAGCGATGCGTCCGTCGCGGAATTCCAGGACGGCGCCCCCTTCATGGGCCAGGTCGCTCTGGAAATACGAGAGAGGCCCCGGATGGACTTCCAGCCGCTCGCCACTCAGCGTGTACGTGCCGACCTGCGAACCGCTCTGGCCCTGGGCGTACAGCGCGAGGCGCAGACGCGCCGCGGCTTCCTCGGGGGTCATCGCCTCGCCCACATAAACGGGCGTGGGCGCCGCAAATACCAGGGAAGCATGGTTGAAGATGTCACCGCTCAGGCGGGCGTCGATCAGGCGGGAAAATCGAACGTAGTAATAAACGAAAATGCCGCTTGACGTGATGACGAGCAGCAGCGCCAGGGCCAGCAGCGCCTTCTTCCACGCGGCTATCGCGCTGAGGCGCGAGCCCCCGCGTTTTCGGATCGAACGCGAGGCATTGCGGTTTGCTGGCGCGGGCGACGGCACGGGTTATACTAAGGGCCTTCCTTCTGCCGTGGGCGTGAAGTGCAGCACCACGGTGTAAACCTTAAGGTCGACGGGCACGCTGTAATCGAGTTCAATCGAAATCTTGCCGGCCACGGTCACTTTGACGTCGTCCGGCGTCACCGGCAGCCCCTGGTCTTGGGCGAACTTGACCACGTCGTTCCGGAGAGCGTCCGGCGAGGGAGGCCGAGGCGCGGCGGCCGCCTCGATGGCGAGTTGCCGGATGTGATCCTGCAATTCGTAATTGCCGACGTAGGGCGGAATCGTTTTGATTGCTATATACGCCACGATCCCCAGAAACACGATGACCAGAATCGTCTTGATTACGCCCACTCCCGAGTCTGAACGTCGCATGGTTTCCTCGGCGGCTGCGTTGTGCAGGTTCGACCTAGCGGAGGTATTCATCCCGCAAACATCCTACGACATCTGAAAGCTTAACATCGCGAATTTGCTTTGTCGAGCGACGGAAGATTTCCGCCAAGCCCTGCTCGAACTTGCGCTTGCCCAGAGTGACGCGGAACGGCACGCCGATCAGGTCGGCGTCCTTGAACTTGACGCCCGGTCTCTCCGCGCGGTCATCAAAGAGCACTTCGATGCCGGCGGATTGCATCTCCTCGTAGAGCTTTTCGGCGGCTACGGCGAGCGCCGGCTCGTCCACGTTCGCAAGCGTCAGGATGACATCGAAGGGGGCAATGACCCGCGGCAGAAACATCCCATCGGCGTCGTGGTTCTGCTCCGCCGCGGCGCTCAGGATTCGCTCCACCCCGATGCCGTACGACCCCATCACCAGAGGCGCCTCTTTGCCGCTCGCGTCGAGGACGCTGGCGTGCATGGTTTCGGAGTACCGTCGGCCCAGTTTGAAGACGTGTCCAAGCTCCACGGCGATGCTCACGCGCAAGGGGCGCCCGCAGCGAATGCAAAGGTCTCCGGAAGTAATCACGCGAAGGTCGTGGAACGTCGCCTCGAAATCGCGGCCTGGCGTGACGTTGCGCTGATGGAAGTCGTCGCGATTCGCCCCCGTGATGAGGTTCCTGCGGCCCTCCAGGGCACGGTCCGCGAGGATCTTCACCTTCTTCAGGCCCACCGGTCCTAGCGAACCCAGGTGCGCGCCGTGGAGCGCGAAAGCCTCCTCGGGTGTGGCCGGCCGGAAGGTTTCCGTGCCCAGCGCCGCCGCCAGCTTGGTCTCGCTCAGCGTATGATCGCCGCGCAGGAGGATCACCACCGGTTGGCTCTCCGCCACGTAAACCAGCGTCTTCATCAAGCGCGCGGGGCTCTCGCCCGTGAAGCGCGCCAGGTCGTCAATAGTCTTCTGGCCGGGAGTCGCAAAAGGTTCCGGAGGATTTTCACCGGCAGGATCTTCGACCGGCGGAGCCTTGGCTTCGGCCCTCTCGAGGTTGGCGGCATAACCGCACTCGCACAGGGCGATGGAGTCCTCTCCCGCATCTGTGGGCGCGGTGAATTCATGCGAGTATGTTCCGCCCATCGTGCCCGAGTACGCCTCCACGATGACGTACTTAAGCCCGCAGCGATCGAAAATGCGCTGGTAGGCCCCATAGTGCTTCTTGTAGCTGGCGTCCAGGCCCGCGTCGTCCAGATCGAAGGAGTACGAGTCCTTCATCCAAAATTGTCGCAAGCGCAGCAAGCCCGACTTCGGCCGAGGCTCGTCGCGGAACTTCTCCTGAATCTGGTACCAAATCTGCGGAAGCTGCTTGTAGGACCGCAATTCGCTTCGCGCGATGTTGGTCATCTCCTCTTCGTGCGTGACCCCAAGGCACATGTCGCGGTCGTTGCGGTCCTTGAACTTGAACATCGTCGGCCCGTAGGCGTCGTAGCGGCCCGACTCTCTCCACAATTCTGCGGGGTTCAGCGCCGGCAGGTAGAATTCCTGCGCACCAATGCGGTTCATCTCTTCGCGGATAATCGCGCAAATCTTCAGGAACGATCGCTGCGCCAGGTATAAATAGGCATAGACGCCCGCCGCCACCTGGCGGATGTAGCCCGCCCGCAGCAGCAGGCGGTGGCTGGGAACTTCCGCTTCCGCAGGGTCTTCGCGCAGCGTGGGAATGAACGTTTGACTCCAACGCATCAGTTTGCCCTTTCTGTGTAGGTGAATAATCGCGGCACGGAGCTCTTCAAAACACCGGATGAGTCCGCCGGCTTAGCCCACTTACGCTTGTGAACCAAGGCTAGCCATTCTTGAGGATGCGCGCGCGGTTGTCAAGGAAAGCGCGCCTGGAACGAGTTTCCAGTTTCTATTTGGCCGCTGCCACCCGCCGCGCCTGCGCGGCGAAGAGTGGGTTGGTGGGAAACTCCGAGGAAAGTTGCGCCAGCAGGGTTGCCGCTGCCGGACGGTTCTTTTCCCTCAAATAGGCGATGGCCAGAAGCACCTCGGCATAAGGCCGTAGGTAGCTTCCCTTCTCCGCCGCCAGGCGCAAATTCGCGACCCCCGTGGCCTTGTCTCCGGAAAGCCCGAAGAGGTGCGCCGTCCAGCGCAGAGGGAAGGAGAGCGAGCCATAAATGAAATTGGAAACGCCCAACCAGATGTACGCGTCATAAAACTCCGGGTCGCGCTTCAGAAGCTGGCGCGCGTATTGTTCGCCCTGTCGACCGTACTTCACCGAAGTCCAGTAGTGGCGGTCGACCAGAGCAGCGTAATCCCCGAGAATTCCGTAGGTCAGAGCCAGCGCAAAGAGGGCTGGCTCGTCGCCGGGCTCCAGCCGCAGCCGGGCTTCGGCCATCTGGCGAGCGTGCGCGCCCAGTTCGATGATTCGGGCGCGCACCTGGCGGTCGGGCGTCCCCTCGGGCTTGGCGAAGAAGCTCTCGTTGCCGGGCGCGAACTCCTGGTCGAGCAGCTTCAGCCGGTTCAGCTCATTGAAGAAAGTTCCCGCCATCTCCGCAGCGTAGCCGAGCGAATCCGCGGGGTGCGCGCGCTCGTATTCCGTGAAAGACTTCTGCGAGGAAACGAAATCCAGCGCGTACATGGCGCGGAAGCCGGCGTCAAGCTGGGGATCGGTGGTCGTGGCGCGCGCGTCGCCGGCCAGGAGCATCACCGCGAAACCCGCCAGGCATACCGCCAGAGCCCCCACCTTGTCGCGCTGAGCGCTGCCCGAATTGTCATGCTGAGCGTAGCGAAGCATCCCCGCATTTTCCTTTCGCCTCTCTGTCATGCTGAGCGCGGCGAGGCATCACTTTCATTTCCCTTTCCTCCGCCGGAAGTCCTTTTCGCAATCTACGCAGAGCGAAAAACCAACATCCTTCGGCCCGCGCCGGCTGAGGAGCGTGATGCTCAGGATGACATACTCCCAGGAAGGCATTTGTCATGGCCTTGTAAAGAATAGCCCCACCGCCACCTTGGTGGATGCGCGAAAGTCGCCGCGCGTAGCCTCGCTGAGGTTACCCCGATCGCGGGATCCTGAGAACCGACTTCGCTTGACAAGGCTTGTGAGCTAGCTTAGCCTACAATCAGGCAGTTCGTGCGGCCGGGCGCCGCGCGCGCATGGCCGGGACCGCGTAGGGGCGGGTTTAGAAACCCGCCCCTACTTCACGTGTTCGTGCATGGGCGGGAGGCCCGTGATACGGGGTGCTTCATGCGGTGGCGTCGAAAGCGCGAAAAGCCGATTGCACTGGAATGCAGCAGAAGCCCTCGAAGAACACCCAAAATAAGGGATCCCTTACGGGGAAAAGAGGGGCCCGCCAAGTCATGGATTCTAAAGGGGCTATTGACAAACAGCCAGAAAAACGAACCTGTAACCTCTAAGTCCTTTCAGACCAATTAGCTAGACCATTAGTCCGGACTAATTTTCGACAAGATTCGTGTCACAAAACGCGCCCACGAAGTGCCGTTTTCGCCAGTTGGCGAAGCGGCATCACAAGCCGCCTTTCAATCGACAATCATCAATCGACAATCGGCAATCTCCGAACCCGCACATTGCGCCCCGGCGCGCCGTCCGGTAGAATGACGTGCGGACTTCAGGACTTTGCCGCGGCGCGAGAGAAAGGCGAGGGCTGCTGCTTGGCGCAAAAAATGAAGATCGCCCTGGCCTCGGACCATGCGGGGTTCGATCTCAAGGAGAAAGTCCGACTCTATCTGCAGGGAAAAGGAATCGACGTTGAAGATTTCGGTCCCGCGGCTCCTGACCCCGTCGACTATCCGGACTTCGCGGAGATGGTGGCCACGCGCGTGGCCGCTCGGGACGCCGACTACGGCATCCTGGTGTGCGGGACCGGATTGGGAATGATGCTCGCCGCGAACAAAGTTCCGGGCATCCGCGCCGTGCCCTGCAACGACACGCTTTCCGCGCATTTCGCGCGCTCGCACAACAACGGCAACGTGCTGACCATGGGCGGGCGCCTGCTCGACGAAGCCGCCATGCACAGGGTGGTGGACACGTGGCTCTCGACGCCCTTCGAGGGCGGCCGGCACGAGCGCCGCGTGGAGAAAATCAGCGCCATCGACCAACGCCATCATTGGGAGAAAAAGGAATGAGCCCTTCCCTTCCCGCTCGCTTGCGGCCGCTCCACGACGTGGACCCGGAAATCGCCCGGGCCCTCGACCTGGAAGTGGACCGCCAGGCGCGCACTTTGGAATTGATCGCCTCGGAGAATTTCGTCAGCGAAGCCGTGCTGGAGGCGCTCGGCTCGGTGTTGACCAACAAGTATGCCGAAGGCCTGCCGGGCAAGCGCTATTATGGCGGTTGCGAGTTCGTGGACGTGGCGGAATCGCTGGCCATCGAGCGCGCCAAGAAGCTGTTCGGCGCCGAGCACGTTAACGTGCAGCCGCACTCCGGCAGCCAGGCCAACACGGCCGTGTATATGACCGTGTTGAAGCCGGGTGAAACCATCCTGGGCATGAATCTCGCCCACGGCGGGCACTTGACGCACGGCCATCCGCTCAACTTCTCCGGGAAGATGTACAAGATCGTCCCCTACGGCGTGCGCAAGGATACCGAGACGATTGATTACGACGAGCTCGAGCGCCTGGCCATGGAGCATCGTCCCAAGCTGATTCTGGCGGGGGCCAGCGCTTACCCGCGCACACTGGATTTCGAGCGCTTCGCCGCCATCGCCAAGCAATGCGGCGCGCTCTTCATGGTGGATATCGCGCACATCGCGGGCCTGATCGCCGTGGGCCTCCATCCCAGCCCCTTTCCCTACGCCGACTTCGTTACGACGACGACACATAAGACGCTGCGCGGGCCGCGCGGCGGCGCGGTCTTCTCGAAAGCCCAGTACGCCAAGGATCTCGACCGAATCGTTTTCCCCGGCATCCAGGGCGGCCCGCTCATGCACGTGATCGCCGCCAAAGCCGTGTGCTTCCACGAGGCCTTGCAGCCGGAATTCCGGGAGTACCAGCAACAGATTGTCCTGAACGCCCGCGTGCTTGCCGAGTCGCTCGCCGTGGAAGGCTTTCGCATCGTTTCCGGCGGGACCGATACGCACCTGATGCTCGTCGATGTCTTCTCGCGCAAGGTAACGGGCAAGCAGGCGCAGGAAACCCTCGAACGCGCCGGCATTACGGTGAACAAAAACGCCATCCCGTTCGACACGAACCCGCCCATGGTGGCAAGCGGCATCCGCGTGGGCACGCCCGCGGTCACCACGCGCGGCATGCAGGAACCGCAGATGCAGCTCATCGCGCACTGGATCGCCGAGGTGCTCAACAACCTCAGCGACGAATCCGTGGTAAAGCGCGTGCGCGACGAGGTCACCGCCTTAACCGAAAAGTTTCCGCTCTACGAGAACCGGCGCGTGGCGGTAGCAAAGGCATGAACAAGGGTGAACGTATGCGTCAAGTTGTGATTTATCCAGGTGAAGACGGCTATTGGGTGGCTGAGTGTCCCAGCCTGCCGGGCTGCGTTAGCCAGGGCAAGAGCAAGGAAGAAGCAGCCCAAAATATCAAGGAGGCGATCCAGGGTTACATCGCGGCATTACGTGAGGACGGGCTACCGATTCCGGAAGAACGCTTCGAAGTCCTCGTGTTGGCTGTATGAGCAAACTGCCAAGAGTCTCCGGCAGGGATTGCGTTAAGGCCTTACAGAGAATTGGGTTTGTCGTGAAAAGGCAGGAAGGTAGTCATATCATCGTGCGTCGCGAGAATCCTTTCAGGCAAGTGGTCGTCCCTGACCATCGGGAACTCGATCGGGGAACTCTTCGCGCGATCATCCGACACGCGGGGCTTGAAGTGGATGAGTTTATTCGCCTCCTAGGATGACAGGACAACTCGTTTCCGTCCGTTGTCCAAGCTAGGGTTGGCGCCTTGACCGAGAAGTTTCCCCTCTACGAGAACCGGCGGGT
>JAIQGA010000426.1 GCA_020072925.1 Terriglobia bacterium
ATATGTTTGTAGACTGAGTCTGAAACGAGGCGCTAGCATTACATTTTGCATCGCCAGGCCACGGAAAGAGATTACAGTAGTTTGATACTGGTCCAGTTGTTGGCGCGGTACATTCAAAGACACTGCCAAGAAGCGAACCGGGTTCCCTTTGGCTACCTGGCCTGGTCTGATGAAACCCGGCACGAACTCTTCAGTTCGGGCCCTTGGTTTGTGCGAGCACTGGTGCTGTTCACGCTCCTCCCCACATTCATCATTCCGGTCCTTGCAATTATTGCCATTATCTTGGTGGTCTATTGGATCCTCGAGGCGAAAAAGGGGGCGCTGGCAAGAGATCGCCTGGCCTATTACATCCTGATTTGTTCGAGCCTCGCGGGACTTCTGGTGTCTGTGCTTATCGCCCGTGCTGACGTCCTCCATTTCGTCTACCTGATCCCGGTGCTTTATGTGGTTTTAGCCTGGGTGATGGACGGCTCCGACATCCGCGGTCATCTGATCAGGTCGATAAGGCCTCTCGTTTCCCTCGGTATACTCCTTACGTTTACGGCCCTCGGCATGGCATTTCTGGTTAAAATCCGGAACGCTAAAATCCCCATCGACACTCGCCGCGGAGCGATTATGGCCATGTCATCGGACGAAATCCTGGAATACTCTCAACGCCATGTCCCTGCTGGATCCAGAATCCTGGTTTACCCCTATCTCCCCCTTTATTACTATCTGACCGCGACTTTCAACCCTACCTCCTTCGATTACCTGCAGCCCGGAATGCATTCTCGCGCGCAGGAGCAAGAGGTCATCGATCAAATCTCCGCCGATCGAACGCCGATAGTCGTATTTCAACCTTCATTTCAGGACGTGATTGCCACTTCCTGGCCGAAGACTCCTCTGAAATCCCTGGCCAGTGACCCTGTTGCCGAGTACATTCTCGCGCATTACCGTCCTTGCAGGGTTCTCGTCTCAGCGTTTGACCGGGACTGGCGCTTCGTGTTCATGGTGCGTGGAGACCTTGCCTGCCCGGACACCCCGCATAACGAATTGAGCCTCCCGTCTGCGGGGCGTCCTCGAGCTGAAAAGTAATCCTGTCGGGATCATTGAAAGGTATCCCTGCGGGCGGTCACCGCTCAAACTTGATACGCTCAATACCAGGGAGACCCACGTTGGCAGAACCTTCAATTGCGGGGATCGTCCCAAGCAGGCGGCATTAACCTGCTCGGCGGCGTTTCCTCCCGGTCATGAATAGGCGGGGAAGACTGACCAGGAACTCGAGTTGATCTCGGAAGGTCAGCTTCGATTCCCCTGCCTCGCGCTTACCAAACACAATGGGGATCTCGATGACCTTGGCCCCGCGCCAGATTAATTCGCAAAGCAGCGAGGATTGAAAGGAATATCCCCGCGTGGAAAGCTTCGAAAGGTCGCAATTCCTCAAGATCGCGGTACTAATGCATCGATACCCTGAGGTGCAGTCTCGTAAGCCGGCGACACCGCCAAACCTGCAAACCAGCCAGGTCGCCACTCTGCTCATCAGCCTCCGACGAAAATCGAAGTCCGGTGTGGAGCCCCCAGGGCCAAATCTTGAGCCTATGACTAAGCTAAAGCCAAACTGGGACAGAGAGGCAAAGAGGGGAAGCAGTGTGGGGTCATGTTGAAAATCCGCATCCATTTGGAAAACTAGAGCTGCATTGAGTTCATTTGTGGCGTAGTCGAATCCCCTCGTATACGCGACACCGAGGCCCTTTTTCTCTCCTGAAAGCAAGTGGAGATGAGGCCACTGCTGCTGGAGCTTGCGTACAACGTCACTGGTGCCATCCGGGGATTCATCATCGACGATCAGCACATGGAGTTCGTGCGTTGGGATGTGATCGGCTTGGGCGAAGATTCGCGGGATCAGCTTGCTGACGTTGGAGGCCTCATTGTAAGTTGGCAAGACTACACAGGCAACTTCGGTCACGGCCACCCCTCACAAATGCCACCTCTAGCGTGAGCTTATTCCTTGAGAACTTTCAGTCGAAATGGCTCGCACCCTCGGGCACGTGAACCTGGCACATGGCGGGTTGATCTATCTGCGCAAGTCTAATTCAACATTATCACGTGAATCGAAGAATGTCTTCCAGGATGATTCCCGTGGTTTTACGCATTCAGGATAACTCCCCTCGTAGGAAGCAGGCGCACCAACTGGTTCGTCGTCAGCCCGAAAGACTCTGGGTGCTGCCCGGCGGTACCCCGGCCGCTGGATTCTCGGACAATAGGGCAGGTTATCTGTTTGTGCTGAACCTTAAGAGTTGGCGACGGTCGAAAGGCATGCGAAGTAGCCGGGTAGCATGGTTGTAGGGTGAAGGACTGCCAACCGTTCATACATAAATGGTAACAGTGTGTCCTTGAGTATTCACAGGGCCTCTGTGGAGTGTTCCCTGCCTTCAAGTACAGCGGCCGATCCACAGGTTTCCGCCGCGCATCGGTGTGACAAGGCGCGACTTCGGGCTCGGGTGGGCATGCAACTCTTTGAGATTTCAGGGGGAGTTCGGATCACATTCAGCCCTACTGCAAAGCGTGGCAACTTTGGACCGCGACTTGCTGTGTGGGGCATCGTCCGGGTTCCGGCCTCAGGTCATTTGCGGGCCGGTCCAAATCTGAACAACATCACTAGAAAAGGAGTCCGCAATGGGTAAATCGCTCATGAGCCTTCTCTCCCGGTTGCACCGCGAAGAGGAAGGCCAAGGCATGGTGGAGTACGTGTTGCTGATCGTGTTTATCGCTCTCGCCGCCACGGCAGGGATGACCTCGTTGGCAAGCGCCATCAACAGCGCTTTTTCCGGCATTGGGGTCAAGCTCGGCACCTATATTTAGTGGCTGTTGAGGGTTGGGCTGGTCAGGTGCGCTGTTCTCTCTGGGTTGGACAGCTTGCCGTGTGGGGCCATGGCTCGTGCACGAAGGGCGAGGGTCCCTTGGGACGACGGTGCAGAGTACCGCCCCTTATGGGGGGGCTGCGCTGCCGAGGGCTACACATAGTCGCCTAATTGCGCGGGGGGAGCATCAAGGCACTCGAGTTGCGCAAAATGGCCCGCCCGCTCTAGCCCCGCGCAAATA
>JAIQGA010000126.1 GCA_020072925.1 Terriglobia bacterium
GAGTGAAGCGGTAGGCATCAGCTTCATCGAGCGTGCCGCCACCGAGCGCCCGGAAGGCCGGTTCGTCGGCGAGCAGGGACGAGAACTGGCGGAGGTAGAGCTTGGCCATGGCCAACGCCCGCCAGTAACGAATTTGTCCGGGGCGCAATTCCACGGCGCGCAGGGCGTTGCTGTAAGCCTTCAGGTACTCGCCGCGCTGGAGGTCGTCCTGGCTGGCCGAGTTATAGGCCTCCGCGGCGACATCGTACCCCACGCGCCAGGCGCCCACGACAGCCAGCGCCAGCACCAGCGCGTACAGTGCGACCTTCAGTTTAGGCGGACCACCGCGCTTGCTTCCGTTGGCCGCCCCCGGGAGGCTTCCCACCGCCTTTGCCGTCAGAAGACCTAGGAAGGCCAGGCAGAGAATTTTCATTGCCTCCCAAAAAACAAAGCGAAGAAGGTCCACTGGGTTACTCCCGATCGTGCCTTGGATCCGCTATTGAAGGAGCGCCAGATCCACTTTGCTGCGCGGCCCCAGGATCGTTCGACCCTTGGCCCCAATGACGTAGGGAACGCCGGTCGGGTCGACGGGCAGCCCGGGTAGATAACCCGCAACCACGAGCTCCGCGAAAGACGACGCGGCGTGGCCTTGCTGATCTCGATAGCGGTCCAGGAGTGCATTCAATGCGGTGATTTGTTGCTCGGCATCAAGAGCCAAAAGATGCGCCTCGGCGCTCTGGCGAATCGCGTCGTTGTCCACCTGACGCGCGATCTCGGTCCACAGGATTCGCGAGGTCTGAATCTCTCCGCCCTGAGCCGCCACGGACGCCGCCATGGCTCGCATCCAGGGCAGCGCGCCAGGCCTTTCGCTTCCGATCCGGAAAATCCTGGAAGTATTCCGATAGTCCTTCAGGTCCCAGTAATAAATGAAACCCAAGTCCTGCCACAAGCGCCAATAATCAGGGTTGGCCACGATCCCTCGCCGCAACAACTGCAGCGCTTCCTGCGGCTGCCCCGCTCCGCCCGGCGGCTTCTCCGCGAGAAATATCGAGCCGAAGCGATAGGCGGTCAAGAGTTGCGGATCGAGTTCCGTGGTAATCCGCAGCAAAGGCCCCAGAAGTTCAAACCGTGTCGAGTGAGCCAGACGCTGGCGGCCAAAATACTGTACCACGCGCGTCCAATAGACATCCGCCAGAAGGCCTTCATACCCCAGGCAATAGCGGCGCAGGGTTGTCCCCGAAGAAAGATACAGGACATCGGCAAACTGCGCCTGCGCGCCCTGTAGCTGGTCGATGCTCCGCTGCAACGGCCAGAGGGCCAGGAATCCCGCCGCGATCAGGATTCCACACATGGGTCGGATAAAGCGCCGGCGAGCCGCGAGCGGCGTCAAAGCGGTCATTTGAACTCCCGCTCCTCAAAAACCAGGATGGCGGCAGACACCAGGATCGTAATATACAGCAGCGCGTAACAGGAATTACCCACCACCAGGTAGCCGGGAATCTTCTCGCCGTGAGACACCCGGGTAATCACATTGAAATTGCCGAAATTCGGCAGCAGGTAGTAGAGCAAGGCGGTGGCCCTTTCCAGGAAAACGTTCTGTGCTTCGCGCCCGAACCAGCGTATGTCGGCAAGGAAATTCCCAATGATGTAGAAGCAAAACGTAAAGGCGGCGGAAAGGATCGGCGTCGAAATACTGGAGAAGAACAATGCGATGCCGACAACCACGGCCAATTGCAGGAGAATGAAATAAACGGCTCCGAGGACATTCAGATCGCTGAGGGCGAGCGTTCGTTTCTCGTAGAAAAGCGCCAGATAGAGGCCCGCCGTCATAATCGCCGTGTTCACGACCAGCGTCAGGAGCAGGCCCAGGTATTTCCCCAGGATGAATTCCGAGCGCATCACCGGCTTGGAAAGAATGCTGTAGATGCTCCTGCGCTCGATCTCTTTGGACACCAGGCCGATGCCGATGAAGATGGCGATCAGCAATCCGAAAACGGAAATTGAAGCCAGCCCGAGGTTGATAAGGATGATTTCCTTCACGCCTACCGAAATGATCCCAAACAATATCCCGGCCGCGGTCAGGAGAACTGCGAAGACAACCAGGTTGTAGAGAACTCTCTCGCGGACCGATTCCTTGAATGTGTGGAGAGCAATCGTGGCGACCCGCATGAGCGTTCCCTCGAGCTATCTGACCCCCAAGCGCGCTTGTTTCTCGCGGGCTTTTTCCGTAGCCGGGGCAACTTGGGCCAGGAAGTAGTCCTCTAGCGACATCTTCAGCGGATTCAACGAAACGATTCGGGCACCCCGACGCAGAGTGATTTCAAGGACTTTCGCAACGTCGCTCTGCTCCGGGACCTCGAAACGGACTCGCTCACCCGTCTGGACCAGCGCAGAAGTGTAAGAGGAAAGCTCGGCCAGAGTCTCGGGGGCCGGGTTTTCCAGCACAATCTCCGTTGCATGAACCCCCAGGCTCAGGATTTTGCTCAATTCCCCGCACCCGAGCAAGCGCCCGCGATTCAATATGGCCACCCGGTCGCAAAGCAACTCGGCATCCGAAAGGATGTGGGTTGAGAAAAAGACGGTCTTCTTTTGTTCCTTCAACCGCAGAATGAGCTCGCGCACTTCGCGACGCCCCAGGGGGTCGAGTCCGGAAATCGGCTCGTCCAGAAAGATGACCTCCGGGTCGTTAACGAGAGCCTGAGCGATGCCCACCCGCTGCACCATGCCCTTGGAGAATCTCCGCAAGGGCACGTCGCGCGCTTCCGTCAAGCCTACCTGTTCGAGGAGGTCTCCGACGCGGCGCCGGCGCGCGGGTGCGGGGATACTAAACAATTCAGCGGCGAAGTTCAAATACTCCTCCGCTGTCAGGTGGTCGTAGAAATAAGGGTTCTCGGGCAGATAGCCGACGCGCGCGTGCACCGAAACATCCTTGATATCTTTCCCCAGGATGCGTGCCGTACCCGAGGTAGGAAACACCAGACGGAAGAGGAGCTTCAGCGTGGTGGTTTTGCCTGCTCCGTTGGGACCCAGTAGGCCAAAAATCTCGCCCGACTCAACGCATAGATTCAGTGCCTGTAACGCCTTCCTGGGGCGTTTGCGCCAAAATCCCACGTAATAGTCTTTGGCGAGGTCAAGGGTCTCAACTGCGAGCACGGAGACTTTATCCTCCCGTGACAGTCGGCCAGCCTTCTATAACACAGGCCCCTGCCAAATGTAATATACCCGATTGAAGGGAAGAATCGATAGGGCTGCCGGGGAGCCCGCCGCGCGCCAAGTCACACGCAAACGCCAGCTTGGAAGCTGCTGGCTACAACAGCGGGAGCACCAGAAGGAGCGCGAATACCCGGGCCACCTGCGGGAAAAAGGAAGGGGGAGCAGCCAAGCTCCCCCAGATCCAACAATACCATTCGCTTGCGGAATGCCCGACTTAGCCACCGATAGGTGAATCGCTCGAGCTTGCCTGGGCGGTGGTATTCTGACGAATCACGCCCGTTTCGTCGGTGTAGTAGTAGTTTGTCCCCGTGGAAGTCGATTGGGGATTAGCATTAACCTCGTAATGGACCACCTTGCCTGTGTTGGTGTCGGTGGTGGGCGCATACACGAAGTTATAGCCGCTCTTTGAACTATTGTTGCCCACCCCGGCGAGAACGCTGTCGACAAGGCCCGCAGCCGTTGAGTTCGGCGTCGGATCTGTGGAAGGCCCCAGGTAACTCAACATAGAGGTATACCCAAGGTTATAAGTCGAGGAATAGGTAATCTCCGACGTGTTGAGTGTGCGCAGAGAACCCACCGCAGAAGCCTGGTTCGCGGCGATCCGCGACCGGAGCAGATTCGGGATGGCAATGGCTGCGATGATCAGAATGATCGCCACCACGATCAAGAGCTCGATCAACGAGAAGCCCTTCGAGCTTCTTTTCATTCTAACCTCCTTTTCATGTTGACTACCGATTAGATCATTCCATTGGGATGATCGCCGAATGGAGGGCACGTTCGTTTCCAACTGAATATCCCCGGAGTTTTTGTCCCCCAAATTAAATCCATTGATATCTGAGCGGTAGCGCGTTTCGCGTGAGCTTCTCGATCCAGATGATCTGGCTATGGGCCTTGTCTGCCTGTTTTTGTCGAGATTCTGTGACAAAAAGCGTCATCCGAGAGTGACCTCGCAGTGTGGAGATTTCACCATTGTTGCCGCAACCTGCACGCTGGTTTCACGCTCCCAAGTGGCGCCTACACCTTTCTAACTAAGGAAGCTTGCGCAATGCCTCTTGCGCGGATTGGTTTTGGGGATCAAGGCGCAGGCAGATGCCCAACTCACGCCGGGCGTCTTCTTCCTTACCAGCCGCTACAAGAGCCAAGCCAAGCTGCAGGTGAGCGAGCGGCGAGTTCGGCTGAATCGCTGCGGCTCGCGCTAAGGCAGCGGTTGCCTGAGCCGTGTTTCCCATCTTCATGGCCAGGACTCCCATACGGAACCAGGCATTTCCCGAGGCCGGCAGGGCGCGCACGGCCTCCTGATAAACCTGCCAGGCGGCCGATGAATTCCCTTCCTCCTCGTAGGCACTGGCCAAGCCCAAGTACGGGGCTTCGCTGCCCGGCGCGAGTTGCATGGCTCGCCGAAATTCTATTGTTGCTTCCTGATACAATCCGCGCCGTGCCAGCACCGCGCCCCGATTGATGTGTGAATCCAACGAGGAAGGATTCGCCACCACAGCCCGCGTGAGCAACTGCTGCGCAGCTTCCAGCCTGCCCTCCGCCATATCGAGCGCGCCCAGGTTGTTCAAGGCATCGCCAAAATTGGGGTTCAAAGCGACGGCACGCTCGAACAGCTTGCGGGCACGATCCTTGTTCCCTTGCCCCAGTTCGACCACGCCCCAGGTGTAAAAGGTCTCCGGGAAAGTGGGATCGAGTTCCGCGGCGCGTTGCAACAGCAGTCGCGCGGTCGGCACGGCGCCGTCGTCCATGAAAACTCCCGCCAAGTCGAGATAAGCCTCGATGCCCCCCGGCTCAAGGGCGATGGCCTGAATGTATTCGCGCCGCGCGCCCTCGCGGTCTCCAAGGTTCCGGTAAGTATTGCCCACATAGACATGGCGGGACCCTGATTCGGGATCGACGCGCAAAGTAGCCTGAGCAAGCGTGAGGTTGTTCTTCCAATCGGGCAGGCGGATTTCAGTCCGAATGCCGTACGCCAGGATGATGGCCGAAGCGACGGCCGTGGCGAGCTTCCATTTGATGGGAGGTCGTCCTTCCTCCGAGCCTGTCAACCACCCCAGTCCCGCCCCGGCAAGCCAACACAACCCCATCGAGGGGATATAAAGGTAGCGTTCGCCGTAAACGGAGACTCCCAGCCAGTGGATGTTCAGTGTCGGCCAGAGCATGACGAAAAACCAGAGGATGCAAAACGCGACGGCCGGAGCACGTTTCCAGGTGCGGAGAAGGCCCAACACGGCCACCCCTGACCAGGCAATGCCCAGCATCACATACAGATCGGTCAAGCCTTGCGGCGGATGAAACGTCAGGAAATAGGTCAGGTATTGGGGCCACACGAACTTGTACAAGTAAAGGCCTAGCAGGCTGAAGGCGGACAGCACCGTACCGGTCCATGTCGCATCCGGACGCTGCGTGAACGTGGTGAGGCCATGCAAGGCGGAGATGCGCAGCACCATGTAAACGGCGACGCAGAGCAAAGCGGGCAGGTAGCGAAGAAAGCGGTTGACGAGTCCCGGAGCGCCATCGCGGCGCACGAGATGCTCATAGTAAATGAGCATCGGCAGCACCAGCACCGCCACCTCCTTAAAGAGGGCCGCCAAGAAGAGAAAGGCCGCCGCCAGCCAGATGTCCCGGGGACGCGGGCCCGCGCCGGATGGGGAACCCCGCACGTAAAACCACAAGCCAAATAAAAGGAAGAAACCGCAACCGACATCGGAGAGCCCGGACACAGGCGAAACATTCTCGACATGCAATGGCAGGACTGCGAAAAGCAAGGCGCCCCAGAGGGGCCCCGAACCCTTCGGCCACCACTCCCTGGCCACGCGATAGAAGAGCACGACGACACCTGCATTCAGCAGAATATTGACCAGGTGATACCACGCGGGGCGGAATCCGAAAGCCGCGTACTCCAGAAGCAACGTGAGCATGACAAGCGGGCGATAGAAATTACTGTTCCCGCCCAGCCCGCGGAAACTCCAGAAGTCTGCACGAAAAATCTGGCGGAGGTAGTGAAAGCTCTTGACGTAGGGGTTTTCGACCAGCAGCAGGTGATCGTCCACCACGAAACCATGGCCCGTCGCCGAGATGTAAACCAGGCAACCAAACGCGAACAGGGCGAGCATGATGCGGCGGTCGGACCACCCACCCGCAGGATGGCCGGAATCGCGAGGGACGCTTTGAGACAGCGAATTATGCAAAGTCTCTGGCATACCCATCAATGAATCTTTTGAAGCGCCTCGCGCGCCGGCTGGTTGCGCGGGTCGAGCCGCAGAGAAGTCTCCAGTTCTTGTCGCGCGTCGTCGGTCTTCCCTGCCGCCAGGTAAGTGAAGCCCAATTCCGCATGCACCAGTGGGGATTGGGGCTGAATCTCAGCGGCACGCTCCAGCGCCCGGGCCGCCTGGCCCAAGTTTCCCAGCTTTCGGGCAAGCACCCCCAGCCGGAATTGCGCAACTCCAGAATTCGGATCGACGCGTACGGCCGCTTGATACATCGCAAGCGCTTCGGATTTCTTGCCTGCTTGCTCATAAAGCCGCGCCAGAGCGAGGTACGGTGCGGTGCTCCGCGGCGCGAGATTTATGGCCAGCCGCAACTCCCTCTCCGCGTCTGCAGGTCTGTTCTGCCCGCCATAAACCGCGCCCAGGTTCAAGCGCACATCCACCGAGCGAGGGTCAGCCCGAACGGCGCGTTGTAGATACTCTTCCGCTCGACCCAGCTTGCCTTCGTCCAGGGCGATAGCGCCCAGATTGTTCAGAGCCTCGCAATAATAGGGATTCAAAGCGATGGTGTGTTCGAACAACTGACGTGCACGCTCCGAAGCACCCTGCTGGAGTTCCAGAACACCCCAGTCGTAATAAATCATCGCATCAAGCGGCCGGAGTTGCGCCGCGCGTTGCAGAAACAGCCGGGCAGTGGGGATCTTCTGGTCGTACATGAAGACTCCAGCCAGGTCCATGTAAGCCTGAACGCAGCCCGGATCCCGTGCCAGAGCTTTTATATATTGCTCTCGGGCCTTGTTTCGGTCTCCCCTTTCCATGTAGACATTGCCGGCGAAGACTAGATAAATACCGACGTGAGGGTCCTCACGCACGGTAGCCTCTGCAAGTACCAGGTTGTCCTTCCATTCCGGCAGTCTTAGGGCGGTACGGATTGCGCCCAGAACCAAAATCAGCGTGAGGACACTATAGCCCAGCCGGCGACGCGCCAGAGATGTGTTTTCCTGCGCATCGGTTAACCACGCCAGCCCCAAACCTGCCAGCCAGCACGCCCCCGCGGAAGGGATGTAGAGGTAGCGCTCGCCATAGGGGGAGGCGCCCAACCAGTGAACGTTCAGCGTCGGCGCCAGGGCCAGGAAGAACCAGAGAATGGCGAAGGAAACCGAAGACGCTCGCCTCCAATAGCGGAAAAAGTTGATGGCGCCCAGCAGGCTGACCAGAATACCTAAGAGCATGTAAAGGTCGTGCCAATTCCGGGGAGGTGCAAAAGTAAGGTAGTAACTGAGGTGCTGCGGCCAGACGAGTTTGTACGCATACATGCCGACCAAATTGAAGCCACTCAGCACCGTCTTACCCAGGCCCAGATCGGTATGGTGAGGGACTTGCGTGAGCCCTTGCATGGCTTCGAAGCGGGCCGCGATGTAAAGAACTGCCGCAAAGAGGAGCGGCACATAGCGGGCCAAAATACTCTTGAATTTCTGGGGCATGAACGGCTTTCCGGCAAGCTCGTAAAAACCCAGCAGGACCGGAACCACGAGCGCCACCTCTTTATAGAGCGCCGCCACGAGCAACAGCCCCGCCGCCGCCCACGTGCGCGTGCGCCGGCTCGTGTCGGAGTCCGCCTCCTGTACGTACACGCGCGCGCAGAGCAGCATGAAAAGTGCACATCCCAGGTCAGAGATCCCAGATACTGGCGCGACATTCTCAGTATGGACAGGGAGGACCGCAAACAGCAGCCCCGCGAACAGGGCAGTACGCCCCCGGGGCCACCAATACTTCGCCAGCCGATACACCTGGACCACCACGGCGGCGTTCAGGAAGACATTGATGAGGTGGTACCAGCCGGCGTGGACCCCGAAGAGGCTGTGCTCCACGAGGATCGACACAACAACCAGAGGGCGGTAAAAGCTGTCGTTGCCAGATTGCCCTACCAGGGTCCAAAAGCTGTGGCCAAAAATCTGGCCCAGGTAATGAAAACTCTTCACGTAGGGACTTCCCACCAGGAACCTGTCATCCACGACAAAGTCATTCCCGGTGGTCACAGCATAGAGCAGGCAGGAAAGGGCGAACAGAATCCACGCTTCGAACTGACTTCCCGTGGCTTTCGCAGAGGAAGGAGTGGGCGATAAGCGCTCGTCCGGTGAAGTGTGAACAGCCACCACAGAATATGACCTTCCGTCAGGCCCTGTCAGACGCCGTGCTTTTTGGCATAGTGGCGGAAAGAGCGATACGACATATGCAAGAGTTCCGCGGCGCGCGTGCGCACGCCGTTCGCGGCCCCCAGCGCCGCCTGGAGGTATTCTTTCTCCGCCAGGGCGATGCGCATTTCGAAGTCGAGCCCCTCTTCCGGGATGCGAACGGCGCCTGGTTCGATCGCCGGCATTCCCGTCACCGCGTGCGGGAGCTGCTCGGGACGGACTAATCCGTCTCCATCGGCGCTGACGGCGACCGCGTGTTCGACCGCATTTTCGAGCTCGCGCACGTTTCCGGGCCAGGAGTACTTGCGGAGCAACGCCAGAGCCTCCGGGGCAAAGTCACGCACGGGCCGCCCCATCTGCAGCGCGTATTTCTTGAGGAAGTGATAGGCCAGCGGTTCGATATCCTCCACGCGCTCGCGTAAGGGAGGCACATGAACGGGAATGACGCTGATGCGGTAGAAGAAATCCTCGCGAAACTCGCGAGCCGCCACCATGCGCGAGAGATCGCGGTTGGTGGACGCGATGAGACGCACGTCCACGGGAATGTCCACGGTCCCGCCCAGCGGCCGGATCTTTCGTTCCTGCAAGACCCGGAGCAGTTTGACTTGCATGCTCAGGCTGGTTTCCCCGATTTCATCCAGGAAAAGGGTGCCTCCCTCGGCCGATTCAATAATGCCGCGTTTGTTTGAATCCGCGCCGGTAAAAGCGCCCTTGAAGTAACCGAACAACTCGCTCTCCAGGAGGGTCTCGGGAAAAGCGCCGCAATTGATGGAAATGAAGGCTTTCTCGCGGCGCGTGCTGGCCTCATGAATCGCTCGTGCCACCAGTTCTTTCCCCGTCCCGCTCTCACCGGTGATCAGCACGGTGCTCGTCGTGGGCGCGACCGTGCGCACCATTTCCAGAATGCTGTCGATCTGGCGGCTCCGCCCGACGATGTTGTTGACCGCGAAAACCCGCAGGAGTTCACGCCGCAGCCGGACGTTCTCCTCGCGAAGGGCCATCTCCTCGAGGGCGCGGGCCACGACCACTCTCAGTTCTTCGATCAGGGTGTCGGTTTTGATCACATAGCGGTAGGCGCCGAGGTTCAGGGCCTGGACCGCTGTCGCCACTTTGGGCACGGCCGTAATCAGGATGAAGTAGGCGGAACTGCTGGTGCTCCGGGCGTGGGCAAGCAGGTCAATGCCTGAGACCTCCGGCATGCGAATGTCCGAAATGATGATATCGTAGACCAGCGACTCGATTTTCTGCTTGGCCGCCTCGCCGCTGCACACGGTCTCCACGACATGGCCTTCCTTTCGAAAGGCGATCTCGAGCATCTGGCAGATCGATTTTTCGTCATCGACAATCAGCAAGCGGGCCATAGAAGCTCTTCGTTGTGGAGGCGCGGGAACCCGTTCATTGCACCGTACCCACTGCTTGGGCGGAACGCGGGCTCACGGAGGGAGCTTCCGCGGGCGTCTTCGGCAGTTCAATAGAAAAGCGAGTGCCCTTCCCCGGCTTGGAATCCGCCTTGATCGTGCCGTGATGTCCCTGGACAATCTGGTAAACAATGGGAAGTCCCAGGCCGGTTCCGCCTGTGAAGCCGGATTGGAAAGGTTCAAACAACTTCTCGAGCTGGGCGCTCGTAAACCCAACCCCGGTGTCCCCGAGGACCACTCGTACGAATCGGTTCCCGACTTCCTCGACCTGCACCGTGACCGTGCCGCCATTCGGCATAGCCTTGAGAGAGTTGTCGCAGATGTTCCAGAAAACCTGGCGCAGCTTGTCGGCGTCGGCCAAAATCGACACTGCGCGACGGGGGAACTTCCGCTCGACCCGACACTGCGGCCCGAACAGCGGATGCTGTCGCAGGAGCAGCACGGTCTCCTCCAGCAGGTTCACGACGTCGACCGGGTGAAATTCGAAGCGTTGGTCACGGGAATAAAGAAGGAAATCCGAGACCAACTTGTTGAGGCGCTCCGACTCCCGACTGACGATGGCGATCAGCTTGGCCTGGTCTTCGTCGAGGCGCGCGATCGTCTGCAGCAGCTTGACCGAACCCGCGATGGAGGCGAGCGGGTTGCGGATTTCATGAGCGATTCCCGCCGCCATGCGCCCCAGCGTGGCCATACGATCCTTCGCGTGGTATTCCGCCTCCCGGCGCTTTTCTTCCGTGAGGTCCTGAAAGCTGTAAACATACCCGGCCACGCCCACTTCCGGAACCGTCAGGGGAGAGATCAGGACGCCCAGAATTCTCTCGCCATTCTGGGGGTGTTGATAAAGGATCTCCTGACGGGACGGGCCCGTCAGCATGTCAGGCGTCGGGTTCTTATCCATTTGGACGCCGCGCAAAATCGCTGCCACGTCCTTGCCTTTCAGTTCGCCCGCCTGCCGGCCCAGAATCACGGCGCCCGCCGGGTTCAACTCGCTGATCGTGCCGTCCAGTTCCGTGCTGAGCAACCCGTCCCGCATACTGAGAATGATGTTTTCATTCTTGGCTTGAAGGCTTGCGACCTGCCGGCTCTTGTCGCCCAGTTCCACACCTGCCTTGCGCAGGTTTTCCGCCAGGTAACTGGAGAGATAAGCCACCGCAAAAAAACCAAAAAGGCTGGCCCCGATCTTTACCTGCAACGTCCCCAGGTCGACCCGGTACGTGGATGAAGTGGCCAGAAAACCAAAGGCCGGGAAGCGCGCGACGAGTTCCCCGTAAATGCTGGGCAGGTACGCCAATTCCAGCAGCGCGCCCATGAAAATGAAGCTGACCGCCGCCACCAGAAAGACACGGGCACGGTGGAGCAGGAAGCTCGCCAGGATGATGGCCACCAGGTAAAGCGACAGGTAGTTGCTGTCGAGGTCGCCGGTCAGGTGGACAACCGCGGTCGTCAGGACGATATCGCAGTAAATCTGGAGGTAGGCCTGCAATAAATAGTCCTGGCTGACCTGGTTATAAAACAGAAAAAACAGGCTGAAGATGTACCAAAGGATGATGACGACGCCGAAGTATTTGATCGAAGAGGGACCGCTAGGATTGCCGGCGAGGGTTCGAATCGCATATTCGATGGCGAAAACAAAACTGATGATGACAAACCGGATCTTGATGACCCAGGGGAGCCAGTCTTTGATTTCACCTGTGAATTTCATAGGGTCGTTGCCGCCGATTATAGGGTTTGTGGCCGGCTAACACAAGCCTGGAGGCTCGCCCCACGTCCAGATGGTTTGGCTTGGCCGCTTCCAGCGGAAAGCGAAGGTCCATGCTCGAAGGGTTGTGCTCGCGTGAAAAAAGCCGGGGCCTCCGACAGAGGCCCCCGGGCGAAAAGATCGAGGCTGGATGGACCGCTATCCGGCAAGTTTTCCGATCAGGCTGAACAGCGGCAAATACATGGAGATCACGACGCCGCCGACCACGACGCCCAGAAAGAGAATAATCATGGGTTCCATGGCGGTCAGCAGATCTCCCACGGCCGCATCCACTTCGTCCTCGTAGAAATCGGCGACCTTCTGGAGCATGGCATCCAGTGCGCCGGTCTGCTCGCCGACGCCGATCATCTGGACAACCATGTTGGGGAATACGCCGGTCTCACGCAAGGGGTCAACAATGGTGCGGCCGGTTTCGATCGCCTTGCGCACGGTGATGATGGCCTTCTCAATCACCGCATTGCCGGACGTGCGCGCGGTGATGTCCATGGCTTCGAGCATGGCCACGCCGCTGGTAATCAGCGTGCCCAGCGTGCGCGTAAAGCGCGCCACGGCGATCTTCCTCATCAGCACGCCCAGGAGGGGGAGTTTGAGAATCAAGCTGTCGATCGCCATCCTCCCTTGCGGCGTGCGGTACCAATACCTCATGCCAAAGAACCCCGCGATGCCCAGGACAATAAAGACGGGCGCAAAGGTTCCGATGAAGTTGCTCAACGAAATGACAATCCGCGTGGGCAGGGGCAAATCCACGCCCAGGCCCGCGAACAGCGTGGCAAAAATCGGCACCACCTTCCACAACAACAGCACCACGACGCCGCCGGCAATCACCACCACCGACACGGGATAAATCAGCGCGGACTGCACGGCGCGTCTTAACTTCACGGCTTTTTCGATGTAGGACGAGAGGCGCTGCAAAATGGTATCGAGAATACCGCCCGTCTCGCCGGCTTCCACCATGTTGGTATAGAGGTCGTCGAAAATGCGGGGGTATTGCCGGAGGGCATTCGCCAGGGTCGAGCCGCTCTCCACGGTCGCCCGCACCCCGGCCAAGGCCCTTTGAAAGGCTTTGTTCTCCTGCTGGGAAGAGAGGATTTCCAGGCACTGAACGAGGGGCAATCCTGCATCGATCATGACCGAGAACTGTCGGGTGAAAATAGCCAGCTCTTTGGAGCTGACTTTCCCCGCGACCTTGGGCTTGGGAATGGCGATTTCCCGCCCCTTCTCGACGATCCGCGTTGGGGTGATTTGCTCGCGACGCAGCACCGCATCCAGCGCTTCACGGCTGGGAGCGGTCCGCGTGCCGCTGACTTGCTGCCCACTTCGCGATGTTCCACGATATTCGTATTGTGGCATGTCATCACCTCACTGGGTTGTGCGTCGACCTGCGCGCGGGCCTCGCAATTCCCCTCCGCAGTCCGCGCGGGCGCTAGCGTTTCATGGGGGCATAGGCGGGGTGCCGTTGCTGGGCACCGCCCGCCGGCGCTCCCCGCGCAATCATGTCCTGAAGTTCTTCCGGATTGCTCGAACGTCCCAAGGCCATGTCCAGGTTGACGAGCCTCTGCGCATAGAGCGAATAGAGCGACTGGTTGAAGGTCTGCATTCCGAATTTTTCCTGGCCCGCCTGCATGGCCGAGTAAATCTGGTGGATCTTATCTTCACGGATGAGGTTGCGGATAGCCGCGTTGGGAACCAGGATCTCCATCGCCATGCATCGCCCGCGCCCGTCGGTTTTGGCAAGCAGCGCCTGGCACATGATGCCTTCCAGAACCAGCGAAAGCTGCGCACGGATCTGCGACTGCTGGTGAGACGGAAAGACATCGATGATGCGGTTAATAGTCGAAGAGGCGGAGTTCGTGTGCAGCGTGGCGAAGGTCAGGTGGCCTGTTTCCGCGATGCGCAGCGCCGACTCGATGGTTTCCAGGTCGCGCATTTCGCCGATCAGCACGATGTCCGGGTCCTCGCGGAGGGCGGCGCGGAGGGCGTTCGAAAACGAGTGAGTGTCCGAATGGACCTCGCGCTGGTTCACCAGACACCTCTTGTGCGGGTGAATGAATTCGATGGGGTCCTCGATGGTGATCATGTGCTCGTAGCGGTTCTCGTTGATGAGGTTGAGCATCGTCGCGAGCGTCGTGGATTTGCCGCTGCCAGTGGGGCCGGTCACTAGGATCAAGCCGCGCGGCTTGTCGCACAACTTTCGAACCACGTTGGGCAGGCCCAACTGCTCGAACGTCTTGATTTCAAAAGGAATCACGCGGAACACGCCGCCCACCGCCCCGCGCTGGTTAAAGAGGTTGCCGCGGAAGCGGGCGATGTTCTTGATGCCGAAGGAGAAGTCCAGCTCCAGGTTCTCTTCAAACCGGTGCTTCTGCGCGTCCGTCAGGATGCTGTAAGCAAGCTGCTTGGTGTCCGCCGGACCCAGCACCGGAACGTCCTCCAGCGGCTTGAGTTCGCCGTGCAGGCGCACACGCGGCGCGGAGTTGGTGGTGATGTGCAGGTCCGAGCCTCCCATTTCCACCATGCGCTTCAGCAGGTCGCTCAAAGTTGGCAGGGGCATTCGGTTACTTCTCCTTCCTTCGCTTCAGGGGGCACTGCGAATCCACATGCTGAGCTAGTGCCGTTCCAACTTCTTGCGCCTAATCCGCGTAAGCCGAGCACCATCTGATGATAGGCAGCTCAGAAGCGGAATTCACCGCCCCATTAAGTTGGAACGGCACTAGAGAACGCTTTCGCGGATCACTTCTTCCAGCGTTGTCGACCCGGCCGCTACCTTGATCAACCCGCTTCGGCGGAGGCTGATCATTCCCTGCTCGATGGCCTTCTTTTTGAGTTCCAGCGCCGAAGCGCCCACCAGAACCAGTTCTCGAAGCTCGTCGGTAATCTCCAGGACTTCGTACAAACCCACGCGCCCCTTGTAACCTTTGTTGCCGCAGTTGCCGCAACCCTGGCCTTTATAGATCTTGACCGTTTTGGCTTCTTCGGGCGTGTAGCCGGCGTCAATCAGGACCTGAGGGGCGACGTTATCCACAAGTTTGCACTCCGAGCAGATGCGCCGCACCAGTCGTTGCGCGCAGATCAGATGGACGGAAGTCGCCACCAGGAACGGCTCGATGCCCATGTTCATCAGGCGGGAAATGGTCGAGGGCGCGTCGTTGGTGTGCAACGTCGAAAGCACCAAGTGGCCGGTGAGCGCCGCCTTGATGGCGATTTCCGCCGTCTCAAAGTCGCGGATCTCGCCCACCAGGATGATGTTCGGGTCTTGCCGCAAAAAGGCGCGCAGCGCGGCGGCGAAGTTCAACCCGATCTGCTCCTTCATCTGCACCTGG
>JAIQGA010000127.1 GCA_020072925.1 Terriglobia bacterium
AACCAGCAAAGCACCAAGAACAACCACGAAGTCTGGAACAACAAAGAGGGAAGCGGGAAGAGGCAACACTCAGAATCAATAACTTAGGTGGGGCCAAATCAGACGATCAAAAGGGGCCAAACCAAGTTGACAAAACCAGCGCTAACAGTACACGAGATATCCTGTCAAATCCACATCAACTTGAATTCCGCACAAAGTGGACACTGCGGTAAGCGCAGAAGCAAGCTGGTTCGTTGGCCAGAGTAAGAATTGTGTGTCCTACGGTCGGCCCCGTCTCGCTCGTTACCAGCGCAGGGAAATTCTACCGGGAATATCTCAGAAACTTGCGCTGGCGTGTGAAACATCCCGAAGGCTACGCGGCCCCACCCCTGCCGGAAATCCTGAGCAAGCTGGCCGATGCCGGGCTGGAGTTGGCGTTAGATGACCGAGAGGGGCGACGCTGAACATGAATGCCAAGCCCAACTTCGGGGACCTTTATAGGTAAAACCTGCCCTTGCTCCGCATCAACTCTACCCTGAGGCTCTTCGGGAAAATGTCCTCGGTCTTGACTGGCCAATCCCTCGTATCCCACACCTCTTTCCAATTACGTCGAACGTCGATTCTCTCTAATCGCGGCCGCAGCCTAAGCCACTGGCCACGCGCACGCCAAACCCACTCCCACGCCTCATTCTGTTCGGGAGCGAGAGACCTCTCGGCTTCCCAAAACTCAGGCGGGTGCTGCCGGAGGCGACCTTCGACCTCTCGCGGTGGAATGCGGACGTGGAGAAGCTCGTGTTTACATACGAGGCTTATGACTGCCTTGGGCGTGGCAGGATGATTCAGAAGACTATGCACGTAGATGGTGGGCCTGCCAGTTTGCAAGTAGATGCAGGCGAGCGGACCCCGGTCGATGAAAAATACCTCCGGCAGAATCTTTATGTCCTCGAAATGGCTGGTCCACAAGTTCTGAAGTGTCTCCACGAGAGAGAAGTTCATGAGGCACAAGCTCGGCTGGCGTCGTGCAGCATCTAGCTTCTCCAATTCCTTTAGATCAGTAAGGATCATGCCTTAGAAGTCCTCGGATTGCTCGCCTCCGTTCGCTACCGCGGCGATCTTGCCTTCTCCTTCCAATGTGTGCTTGTTGGTTGGCAGTACCTCCGTATCTGTCAAGAGGAAGCCAGATCCAACCTGCGAGAATCTGTATTCAGGCGGGCAGCAGCTGAAGCAGTTCATGACCGGCTGAAGGACCGCGCTTCCCAAAGTCAGTTCCGCCATTCTTGCATTTTACTTTCGGCGACCTTGAAGGCTCGGGCTTTGGACGAGTAGCCATTTCCGAACCACACTGAGTTCAAGCGCCTGTCGTCATTCTGGCGAGTCGCACGATGGTCGTTGTACTCCACAACTTCGTTATACGCGGCCCAGAGAGTCCCGCTAACATTCTGCGCCCGGTTTCCTTTCCCGTTTTCAAAGAAGTACTCCGCCCATCCACGGTCTTTTCGAACATTCTTTCTGGCTTCCGCGTTCTCCTCATCCTCTGGGTTAGGAAACACAAGACCGAGGTATTCTTCCAGCTTAGAGGAATTCAGTTGCACTTTGACCATTTCCTGAAATTCCTTCTCGATATCCTCGAACCTCCGATTGATTAGCCCTAGAGTCCGCTCAGCCTCTCGCAGGCGTCGATGCATGTCCTTCGTAAGCAACACACGGAGTGTCGGACCCTGGCTGAGGGCCATTATGAGCGTATTCTCGCAGACGACTCGGATCGGAGTGAACTTAATCTGTACGCTGCTGTTCCCGTCGTGGCTGTTGCTCAATAGCAGAAATTTGTTACTGATGTCGTCACCGGCAACCCGGATGTCCGTGGGCAATTTGGCGAGAACCCATACGCATTCCCCGTGACCCAGTACTCCCGCTGTGTGATAGATCGCCGCGTCTTTTCCCACGATGGGGTCAAAAAACTCGAAGGCTTCGCGGTTCTGTAACGGAGTATAGTCCCGACTAACAACCCCTAAGATGGGACATTCTAATTTCCCCCATAAATCGCGCCTGACGACTGCAAACCTGTTTGGAATTGGAAGCGCATAGTCCTTGTACAGCCGGGCGCGCAGCTTCCTTATAGTTTCCTCTTTGGTTGTGGTGGTCAGCTTTGACTCGGGTGGTTGCTCCAACCCCTCGACGGCGACTAGGGACTTCATGTCTACCTGCCAATCAAGATGTGCCGCCTTAATCGCTTCGGCAGCCGTGGCGGGCCTATCGAGCTTGGTTCCGAGGCCATGCCAAGTCTCCTTCCCGACGTAGAACATGGCCGCTTCTCCGTTCCGAATTTCAATATTGTCTGGCATTTGGGATACCTCCACAGCACCACGTCACGGAACAGTGTCCGTTCTACCGCAAGCGGTAGTGGTTTCAGGTGTGGGCTGCACTCGTTGGTCCTCTGGATGGTCGCCGTGGGTGTCCGTACCAGTACCCGGCGAAGTATATCCTAATTTGGGATATCAAGTGAGCGGTCGGCATAATCCGGGTTGCCTTGAAAGACGCAGCCCATCGCCAGCGATACCGAAACTTTCTGGAGCGCCTCCGGCAAGCCCGCCATGACGCGGGCCTCACCCAGGTGGACGTCGCACGCCGGTTGCGCCGACCTCAGTCTTTCATCTCAAAATGTGAAAGCGGGGAACGAAGAATAGATGTGATCGAACTCGAGGAGTTGGCCCGCCTCTATGAGAAACCGCTAAACTTCTTCGTTTAGCGATCCGCACTTCCAAAACGACAGGGGCATCTTGCCCACCTATAATCGTAGTGGTACAGTCGCACAAAGCAACATGGATGCGCCACGCAAAAAAGGCGGGAGCGTTGCATGTTAAGTGCCTCAGGCGTACGCTAGCGACCGAGAATTCCGGCACAAGGGAGGTCACATGGTCAAGATGACCGATTGTTTGATTGACGTTCACCTTGCGAACGCGCTAAACCAGCTCGTATATGCAACGAAACTGAAGGTTGACAAAAGACGGATTGGCTTTCGGTGTCCCGAGTGTGGCCAGCCAGTGAGACCGCATCTCAAGAGCAAAACCCACCCGGCCCATTTCGAACATCTTGACAGAAATGCCTCGTGTCGCTTCAGTCACAAACCCAGGCAACGAGTAACCACGTCGGCCCCGCCGTCGCCTGCGAGTCCCTCAGGAATGGCTTAGACTTAACGTGCCGACTTTTTGCGGACGACCTCTCGGCGAGGATACAGTATGTAGGAAAGGCCCACACTTGCTCCCGTGACCACACAACCGTTTGATGTAGACATCTCGCTTCGGGACATTCAATCTGTCAGTGATGCTGACGCGCTCGCGAGTTTCCTCTCCAAGCTCGGCTACGACACCTCCAGACGAACGGTTCAAACCCCCGCGAACCTCTCGCTGTCAGAGTCCGTCGCGAATCCAATCACACGTGTCGAGCTAATCGCCGGGGAACCCAATCGACTCCAGGTGTACCTGTTTGAGTTGAAGAGTGTAACGGTTGCCGAGATCCGGGCACTGGCTCGGGCCTTCCGGACCTTCAGTGGCAGGTTCTTGCTGGTGTTGACGGTGGACTATGACCACCTTGATTTCGTGCTGCTTGATCCCGAAGTGCCGGCAGCAACAAACGGAAGCGGTCTAGGCACGCCTCAAGTGAGTCTCAATCCCCGGCGTTTCAACCTCGAACGCAGGAAGCCCACCGCGGTGGACCTTCGCGTCCTGCGACGGTTTACCTGGACCGAGCCCACCGCCTTTGACCAATTTGAGAAGCTTCGCTACGCCTACGACCTCGCTCATTGGTCCGAGGTGTACTTCAACAACCGGGGTCTCTTCTCGGACTATTATCTCACCGAGAGGCTTCGTCCGAGGGATGCTGGGCTCGCTGAGTTTTCGGAATGGCTGGAAGACCCGAAGCCCGCGTACCAGCGGCTACGCGCTCTTTACGAACAGGCCTCCACGCGCTTTGCCGGCAAGAGAATCGCGGACCTGTGCAACGTCCTCTACGAGCCGCTGCTGAAGGAACTTGGCTTCAGTGTTACGCGAGCGCAGAATTCCGAATCGGGTTTGTACTTCCGTCTCACCGAGCCACCCTCCGGCTCGTCGGCACAGCCCAAGAAGCTGCTGGCCATCTGCCTCCCTTATCCTTGGGGACGCGAACTCGACCGTAAGGACGACACGCGTGACGCCGAAACGCCCGAAGTTACGCCAACATTTTCAGCGGTCGATCTGCTTGCGCAGCAAAACGCACCTTGGGTCATCCTCACCAACGGAAAGCTCTGGAGATTGTACTCGCAACGGGCGCACTCGCGGGCCACGAACTACTACGAAGTGGACGCGGACGAAGTCCTCGGCCGTTACGGCTTCCAGCAGGATATTCAAGACGCCTTTCGCTACTTCTGGTTGCTTTTTCGGATGCAAGCGTTTCAGCTTCGGGTGCACGACCGAGATGGCAGGAAGGCCGAGCTCAGCATGTTGGATCGCCTACAGCTCGGGAGCGAGGACTACGCCAAGCAGCTTGGCGATAGCCTTAAGAACCGGGTTTTCCTGGATGTCTTCCCCGAACTGGCCGAGGGTTTCATTGCACATCGCCGCGAGCGCGAGGGGCGTGATGTGGAGATTTCAGAGGATGACCGCACGAGAATCTTCCAAGGCACGCTCACACTGCTTTACCGTCTCCTTTTCCTGCTCTACGCCGAATCCCGTGACCTTCTTCCGCTGCGCGCGTCACCAGAGTACTTCCAAACCAGCCTCACGCGGTTGAAGCAGGAGATCGGCGAGGCCGCCGGACGCATAGACGATGAGACAGAGGTGACGACCAAGGCGAGCTACCGCGACGACCAATACGGCCTCTGGCAGCGGCTCAGGCGGCTTTTTCATGTAATAGACGAGGGCAGCGAAGATCTGAATGTGCCTCGCTACAATGGCGGCTTATTTCAAGCCCGGCCCGAGCACGATGATGGTAGCCCCGAGGCTGAAGCAAATCGTTTCCTCGAACGGGAGCGGGTCGCTGATCAGTACCTTGCCCGCGCCGTTGACCTCTTGGCGCGTGGAATCGACCCGAAGCGCCACGACCTGGTGATGATCGATTACAAGTCGCTGGGGGTGCGGCAACTGGGGTCCATCTATGAAGGCCTGCTGGAGTTCCGCCTCTGCATTGCCGAGCAGAAGCTGGCCATCGTCAAGGAAAAAGGGCGAGAGGTCTACAAGGCATTCCGCGACCTCGAAGAAAGGGACCGCGAGCGAGCGGAGCGGCAGGGCAGCTTTGTTCGCAAGGGCAAGGCGTATCTGGAGAACGACAAGCGCGAGCGCAAGGCCACCGGCTCCTACTACACGCCGGACCATATCGTGAAATACATTGTCGAGCACGCCATTGGCCCCGTGCTGAAAGAGAAATTTGAGGCGCTCCGGCCGAAGCTCCGCGAAGCACAGCAGGAGCGGCGGGAATTTTTCCGTCAGCAGGAGGAGTTCCTGCGGCGGCGAATGAGACCGAAGCCTGCAGAGCAGGCCGGCCTCATCGGGCGTGAACTCGTCGACGACCTTTTCAACATCAAAGTGTTGGACCCGGCCATGGGGTCCGGCCACTTCCTGGTCGAAGCGGTGGACTTTGTCACGGACGAGACCATCAAGTTCTTGAGCGCCTTCCCGTGGAATCCGGTGCAGGAACATCTGAACGCCATGCGCGGGACCATTCGTCGGCAGATGTCCGAGCAGGGCATTGAGATTGATTATAAACGTCTCGACGACACGAACCTGCTTAAGAGGCACGTGCTCAAGCGTTCGATCTATGGCGTAGACCTCAATTCGATGGCCGTGGAATTGGCAAAAGTTTCGCTGTGGCTGGACTGCTTTACGTTGGGTGCACCGCTTTCGTTTCTAGACCATCACTTGCGATTGGGCAATTCCTTGATTGGAAGTACCCTGGAAGAAGTGGACAAGATTCGCAAGGAAAAGGGCCAATTGCCACTTACCCAGTCCAGTGATTGGGCCGGTCTTACTCAGGCGGTGCAGGCCATGGTGGATGTGGGCGGCATGCCCGACATTACTGCCGACCAAGTTGGCGAGTCGAAACAGCACTACAAATCAGCCCTCATGGGGCTCGAAGCTTTCAAGAAGGTGCTCGATCTCCATACCGCGCGCTGGTTTGTAGAGGCTGAGGAGACGTCGGGAAAACACCGCAGGAGTTCCAGCATCTTCGATGATATGTTACGCAGCGGCGAGTTGTTCGAATGGGCTCACGGTCGCGTAACAACACCCCTTGAAAGGACCGCCGAAGCCGGAGTTGCACGGAAGCTTGTGAAGGAAGCGGCTGCGGCAGCCAAAGATAGGCGACTGTTCCATTGGGAGCTGGAATTTCCCGAAGTTTTCTACGGTCGCCGGCCAGGGACACAAAACGCCGTTGAGCGGCTTGGCGGTGCGGGGTTTGATGCAGTGGTTGGTAATCCGCCCTATGACGTACTTGCGACCGAGGAGCTTGGGTATGACGTGTCGGACGAGATCGGCTTTTTCGAGGAACACTCCCCCTACGCGCCCTCGCTTGGTGGCAAGCAAAACCTGTATAAACTGTTCGTCTGTCGTGCACTTGCGGCCACAAAACAGACTGGTAGGTTTTCGTTTATTGTCCCGATGCCCCTCCTAGGCGACGAACAAGCTGTCGGCGTCCGCCGAGCGCTTCTCGAGATGGCATCACTGAGTCACATCGAAGCGTTTCCCCAGAAGGATGACGCGTCAAATCGAGTCTTCCCGGAGGCGAAGTTGTCGACGACGGTGTTCGTCGCCCAGCAGACGCCGTCCAGTCAGCCCTTCCGCGTTAGAACGCACGAGGGTCGCTATATAGAGGAGACATCGACCTCACTCCTGGTAGATCCGCCCAGCATTCTTGCATTTGATCCCGGAAACCTGGCTATCCCTTCTTGCTCGCAGAGGGATTGGGAGCTGGCAGTTCGCATCCTAAAAAATCAAACGATGCAGTTCTTAAAGCAGATTGCGGTCTCGCATCAAGGTGAAGTGAACGAGGTGGTCGAGCGGGGCAAGGGCAACCTGTCAAGTGATATGCGAGCCCCAGTGGTTCTTCGAGGAGCGAACATTTGTTTGTACGCTGTGCGAGAGGCTTCCCAAGGTGAAGAGGTGAGGTTAAGCTTGCGCAGGTTTCTCTCCAATAAAAGCCCAACGTCAAAGGCCTTTGCCCACAAATGGGAAAGGGTTGGGTTCCAAAGGAAGTCACCGCAGAACAACTTCCGACGGCTAATCGCTGCGCGGATTCCCAAGGGACAGTTCTGCATGGAATCCATAAGCTACATCGCAGAAAACGAGTGCACTGTTGCGCTAGAGACCGTACTGGCGCTACTCAACTCAAAACTCCTGGAGTGGTATTTCAGGCTGGGAAGCACGAACGCGCAGATAAACGAGTATCAACTAAGCGCGCTTCCAACGCCGACCATTAAGGACCAACCCGACGTCGACTGGGGCCCGCAGATACGGGCAAGGCACTGGTCCATGCTACGGGAAGAGCTCGAAGCTGCTTGCACAGAGCCCGCTGTTTTGCCCTCTCATGTAGGTCGAGCACTGGGTGACCTAGTCCGCGCCATCGAACACATAGAAGCACACCGAGCGATGACGGGGCGGTCTGCCCGGTCAGGGCTTGCTCCAGAGGCACAAGAGATCCAGGACGTTATCGATAGTGTGTTGTTTCACGTGTACGGCCTTTCACCTGACGACGCGCGTTATGTCGAAAGTCGGCTGAAGGAGATGCTGTGAGCTCTCGCCATCAACGCGTCTGGATCTTCCGGGGACGATCTGGAGCTTCGCGCTAAGTTTCATTACGCGGCTCGGAACGAGGAGTGACCAGAAGCAGAAGCGAAATATCATGTTGTCGCGAATTTGAGTAGATGGGTAATCAGATCAATCTCGAATCAATGCACGCCCGACATCGTGCACTCACCGCGGCAATCGCGGCTGCCTATAGAGAAGCCGCCTGCATATGTCTGAGCCGCCACCACGTCTCGCCGGTTTTGATCACGCTCTCGGACAATGGGACAGGGAGCGAAGCAGAGCTAAGTTGGAACAATCCCGGTTCGCGAGCCGAGGGTGCCTGGGCCAACACTGACGACGCAACAGAAGCTGGAGCTTATTCTTGCGTAATTGCGGGAGTTGAGCTGATTCGAAATCTCTTTGCCGTAAGACGCGCGGAAAAGGGAACCGGAGCCGACTACTATATCGGGCCGATCGGTTCAGGAGAGGACGACCTGGAGGACTGTTTGCGCCTGGAAATCTCCGGCATCGACGCCGGCACCCATGATGAGGTCGCAAAGCGACTACGAGCGAAAATTCGGCAGGCTTTGTCCGGTAACAGCAACCTTCCGGCGTTAGCTGGCGTAATTGGGTTTTCCGCAAAGTTCCTGATGTTGGCTGATGTACCGGAGGAGATGTGAGTTGGAATCAGCATCACTCCCGAAGTGAATCCCTCGCCGCCGACGCCGAGATGGCAGCGCGAGAAGGCGAGGCGGGACGGTCAGAGGAGCTGTATCGGCAAGCTGCTGCGGAGGAGGCCGCTGCCTTCGAGGAGTTAAGTAGCGAAAAGCAGCGGACGCGTGGGATCACAGCCGTGAGCGCGGTATCCTTGTTTTACAAGGGGAGAGACTATGCCAGTGCCGAGCGTTTAGCACAGGATTATCAGCGAGCTGCCCAGCTTCCGAAATTTGCCGAAGTCCAGCTTAGTGAGTTACTGATTCGTATTCGCTCGGCTCAGGATGCAGACCAGTCCAGACCGAATCTGGTCCAAGGCCTTTCTGGACCACCCGCCAGCACCATCTACGTGCCCTATGTAATCGACAATCAAACCCACCGTTTATCCGATATTCTCATCGCCATCCTCCAGGGGCATGTTGGGCGCTCGCTCGATATTGCCACGGCATATTTCACTGTGGGCGGCTTCGGGTTGCTACGGCCGGGTCTGGAAAAACTGGGCAACTTTCGTATGATCCTGGGTGCTGAGCCGACCACAGGAGAGCAAGTCGGCCTTCGGCCGGATGGTGGCGTAATCAAGGGGCTGATTCAGCGCGACCTGGAGCTGCTGCCCTTTGAAGAGAAAACGCTGCGGCTGGTTGAGGACCTGATTGCCTACCTTCAACGCGGTTCCGTGCAAGTGCGGCTTCACGACAAGGGGTTCCTGCACGCCAAATGCTGGCTGTTTTACTCGGACCGGCCTGGGCAGCAGATGCTATTTGATCGCTTTCGGCCCATTCTGGCCATCGTGGGTTCGTCCAATTTCACGGCGCCGGGTCTGACTTCCAACCGCGAGCTGAACCTGGCGCACAAAGTATTGCTTGACCCTGCGGAAGTCGAAGACAAAGAGGCGGGGTGGGCCGTCTCCTGGTTGAGCGACACGAAGCCGAGTCCGAACATCACGCCGGAGAACCGGCAACTGCTCAAGAGTGAGGTGGGCGCGCGGGCCATCATCGATCTCGAATCCTGGTACGAACGCCAGTGGGCTGACAGCCGCGACTTCAAGGCTGAACTGATTGATCTGCTTGACGCCTCGAAGTTCGGCACCAAGGAATACACGCCCTATCAGGTGTACATGAAAGCCCTCTACGAGTACTTCAAGGATGATCTCGGAGGGGCAGAGCCCGGCCCCACTCGATCTGCTGTGGAACTGGCACAGTTCCAGGAGGACGCTGTAAAGAAGGCGCGCCGCATTCTGGCGCGTTACGACGGCGTGATGATCGCGGATTCCGTGGGTCTGGGGAAGACATGGATCGGCAAAAAGCTGCTGGAAGACTACGCCTACCACTTGCGCCAGAAAGCAGTTGTGATCTGCCCGGCGAGTCTCCGGCTCATGTGGCAAAAGGAGCTTGCGGACGCGACCATCCCTGCTACGGTGCTCTCCCAGGAAGAGCTAGGGCGGGAAGAATTTGACGCGTTGGCTTGGGCGGATGCGGATGTGGTGTTGGTCGACGAATCGCATAACTTCCGCAATCCCAACGCGCAGCGCTCTGCCAACTTGCAGTATCTGCTGAAGGCCAACGGCGGGCACGGAAAGAATGGTGCGCGCAAGAAGGTGATCTTGCTAACCGCGACGCCGGTGAACAACGATCTATTCGATCTTTACAGCCAGTTCTCCCTGATCACCCAGGGCGACAGGAGCTACTTCTCGACGGCTGGCATCGGCGATCTCTACCGCTACTTCCTCAATGCGCGGCGTGAAGCACATAGGAATGCACCCGGCCTCGCGGTTTTCAACATTCTTGAGGAAATCGTCATCCGGCGCACGCGGTACTTCATCCGCAAGGCATACCCCGAGGCCACAATCGCCGGAAAGCGTGTTCATTTTCCGAGTCGCAAGCTCAAGACGGTTGAATATAACCTGGAGGCAACGTACGCGGGCATCTACGATGAGATCGTTGGCGGGATTGAGAGTCTGCAACTTGCACCTTATAACCTCGAAGGTTACAAGAAAGCAGGCGTTGAGGTTGACGAGTTTGAAGCCGGCCGAGAACAAGCGCTGGTGGGCATCTTCAAGAGCCGCTACCTGAAGCGCTTCGAGTCGAGCGTCGAGGCGTTTCGCATCAGTGTGCGGCGCGCCCTGGCCTTTTTGAAAACGTTCGAGTCCTACATCCTGGATGGCAAACTCCTGGCCAGCAGCGACTTTCACAAAGCGCTCCGGTACCTGGAGCGTGAGACCGAGGAGGACGATGCGATGCCGCAGTCTCTCGCGGACCAATTGGATGAAAACGAAGATGCGCGCCGCGTTCTTTCGGTAATGCCGACGGTGGACCCCTCGCTCTACGACCTTCGCAAGCTGCACGCCGCCCTTGATCATGACGTTAGGACTCTCTCAGCGATTTGGGATAAGGTCGGAAGAATTGACTCGCCACACGACACGAAGCTGCAACGGCTGAAGGACATGCTGGCGCATGATCTGAAGGGGAGAAAAGTCCTCGTTTTCAGCTATTACAAAGATACCGCCCGTTATCTCTACCGGCACATCGGCCATCCTGACAATCCTGAGGCCGTTCAATTCTGTCGGGCGCTCGGCGGCATCAAAGTTCGGCGAATGGACAGCGATGCCGATCCAGACGAACGCCTGCGCATTGTGCAGGGCTTTGCTCCCAAGGCGAACAACAAACCCGAATGGGCAGGAACGGACAAGGAAATTGACCTTCTCATTTCGACGGACGTGCTCTCTGAGGGGCAAAACCTCCAGGATTGCGGCTACCTCTTAAACTATGACTTGCATTGGAATCCCACGCGGATGGTGCAACGCGCCGGCCGCATTGATCGAATCGGGACGGACTTCGAAGTGCTTCACGTTTATAACATGTTTCCGGACGAAGGCCTGGAGCGCTTGCTAAAGCTGGTTGAAAGCCTGACGCGCAAGATCGCGGACATTGACCGGCTGGGCATGCTGGACGCTAGTGTCCTCGGTGAAGAGGTGCATCCCCAGACCTTCAATACACTGAAACGGATTCGCGGCGAAGATCAGAGTGTTATTGAAGAAGAGGAGCAGTTCACGGAGTTGGTAAGTAGCGAGGGATTACAGCAGCAACTGCGGGCGTTCCTGGATGCGGGCGGGCGTGAGACTCTGGACATATTGCCGGACGGAATCCACTCGGGGTTGCGCCGCCCTGGAGCGCGTGGCGTCTTCTTCTATTTTCGAGGTGTGAACGGAAACCAGAACTCGAACTTTTGGAAATATTACGACCTCAAGGTGAACCAGGTCCTGGATAACCGCTACGTGCTCGCCAATCTGATTGCGTGCGCGCCAGACACGCCTCGCGCAGTGGATAATCAGATTATCAAGCTCGTCTTCGACCTTCAAGAAAAGGTGATTGCCAACGTTCTCCAGAGTCACGAAGAGCTTGCCGCTCTGCAGGTGGCGCCTCAAGCCATCGATCCTCTGCAACAAACCGTTGCCACCGTAATCCAGAATCAGATGAACAATCCGAACGTTCACCGCAAACGGGCCATAGCGGCTATGGAATTCCTTACTGCGCCGATGTTGCCGGTTCAGTTGAGAGAACTGCGCAAGCTCTACAAAGGATTGCAGCGGGACGCAAATGTCGCAAGCCTGATTGCTGGCATCGAGCGCATGCAGAATACATTCGGTTCTGGTAGCGCGCCCCCAGCGACGGTAACTGACAACGCGTACGCTATAAAGCTCCGGCGCGAGGACTTGCGGCTGGTGTGCTTTGACGTGCTGTCAGATTGAACGATGGCGTGTCGGCTACGGTGGCCCAAACTCTTCCCTTTTGACCTGTCCGTCCTGGAATACCCAAAACAGGGATGCGCGTATGAGCCGAAGCCCCAACGCGACTCGGCGAGACATGTGGCGATAAGTAGGGAAATCCGGCAAACCCAGCGCGAGGGCTACTTCTGGCTTATCTCCGTGCCAGACGAATAGGTCGTAAAAGGCGTGGGCAAACCAGTGGCGCGCTTGGGTCGCGGGATTCGTTCGGATAGTTCCTTTGGGGTAGCCTTTAACGCTTATCCATAGCTCCTGCCCTGTTGGCGCGATCGCAACAATGTCTTTACCTGTCTCCCTGGAGGCCGTTTCGGCCACTCGTATGATTCGGTATGTGTTCTCCATCAAATGGCGGACAAGGGTGGCCTGTACGTTACCCTCCCAATGCCACAGACGCTCATAACCCGACTCGCGCTCCTCCGGAGCCGTAACGATCAACTGAGGCTCGGGACCCGATTCGGCCTGCGCGATTTGACTCTCGTCGTTTTCTGTGAGGAAATTGCGAATCTTCCCGTTGACCCGTCGGCGTTGAATCCGTCCAAGTTGGTCCAGCCTTCGGCACTCCTGATTGGCATGCTGGCGCTGCGTTAGGCCTAGCGCAGCGGCAAGAGCATCGTCATCGACACCCTCAGGATGGCCACCCAAGTACGCAACGATACGATCACGCGTGGTCATATCAAGTCTACGGATAATCCGCACGCCTCGGTCCTGCTCCACGCATGATACCGCATCGTCGAGTCGAACGCACGCGGGAGTACGAGAATCTTCCGAAGTTCTTGATGAGAAATCGACAATCGACCATTCCCAGTCTCGCGCACGGTGCACTAGCAGAATTACAATTCGAAGCCACCTCAGTCTTTCTTTGTCGAAGTGGGAATGTTGACCACGAGTGTTGCCAGCGCTTCATGGTTCCGGCTTCTGATGAGTAAGCCATAGTGGGCAAGGTTACGATCGAGGCAGTGTTACCGGCCGAGAAGCAGTTCCTTGCCGAGCTTCAACCCAGATGCCAAAGAAAGTTGCTCGCCAGTAGCAAGACCAACCCTGCCGGCTCTCCCTGCACTTTTTATTGAATCCACGACGCCCTTCCGACGCCCCCACACGTCTGGCACGGTTCCTTGGGGTTGCACGCGATACACCCACACTTCCCGCTTCCCCCGCAGTGCCAGCACGTCTCAGCCCGAGTGGCGGCAAGCCATGCCTGCCTCTCTTGCGGGCGGCACATGAGGCATGGAACGGGATTGTCTACCCGCCGTAGGTTGCAGGCCGGGCAGTCACACTCACCCTTTTCCCCACAGTGGCCACACTTTTGGGGTTGAACAGCCGCGGTTGGCCGGGCCAGTGCGGCCAGGATTTCAGACTTTGATTCCCGAATGCTGCATACCAGCCCTGGGGGAATGCGGCTCGCCGGATGGAAGCGAAGCCTGTCGGGGCCGATCACTTCCACGGTCACGCCCAGCGTTCGGAGTGTTTCCAGAATCTCAACACCCAGGGTCACACCTCCAAAGAGTCATCCCCAGAGCCGTCTTGTGGTTTCGCGGGTGATGAAAGAATAGGACGGTCAACCGATATAAGGGCTTTCTCTGAGCCGCTATTTTCAAGTGTCTGCGAGGGGTCGATTTCGGTGGGGTGCATGGATTGCGGGCAACCAAAATCGGCACCCTTTTCCACCAATGTTTTCCAACCTTCCGCGACACTATTATTTCGGTTGCTCTCTTCTTTCTCACTGGCCAATTGAACGGCTTTAGGGTGTCCTTTGCCTCCAATATCGACAAGCCTGAATGCCTCAGATTTGATCACATTCCGCGCCACTTTTTGGGTGATTTTCAAGCCGGCCAAGTGGGTTAGGAACTCCTCAGCCTGCTTTTTCAGCAGACACGGTTCTTCTGCCTGGTTGCGGCGGGAGATTTCAGTTGTCAGCGCGGCGACCGCTCCTTTAATAGATGCCGACTTCTCTCTCGCCCTTTGCTCGCGGGCCTCAGCGCCTTCTGCGTCAACCTGGTCCGTCACGTCTTTAACCGTCCAGGGGTCGGTGGTGGTGTCGATCTCGAAAATGAATGGCTCTGGCTCCTGGCCGACGCGAAACTTTGACGCGATAAAAGCGAGCCGATACTTGTCTTGCTGCTTCCGCCGCGATGCCCGGCTTGCCCAGAACGCCGCACCTGCAGGGGACAACTCTTCCCACCACGCCTTCTGCCCTGATGGTTGGAGCTTACTCGCGTCCCGAACTTCGTACACGATGTCAGCCCGATCCTCAACTACGCCGCTCCCGCGCGAATGTTTAGCGTCTCTGGTTGTGTTCCCTAGCACAAGAACTGCGGGGCCGTCGTCTCTCCGGGCAATATCAAGGAGGGACGCTATCGCCCTGGACGGCTTCGCAGAATCTTGTTCGCCGACACCCTCAGCCGCAGAGTCAAACGAATCAACCATGACAACATCATAACTGGCGTATGGGAAGCTCGCCCAACCTCTGGAGTCGGTTAGGGGCGGGCATTTCTCGCGTGTGATCGCGTTTAGGTTCTTCATCTCCGTTTTAGCTCCGAAACTGCGAAGGCGTGCCTTTGTCACGCGCTTTGGGTTGTCCCGGTCTATGTAAAGGACTCGTAACCCCCTCAGCGCCAGCAAAACAGCAAGCCACAAAGCGAACAAAGTCTTACCCAAACCACGCGGGGAAAAAATCTCGGTGATACACTGCCGGGCCAGAAAGCGGCTTTCATCGTCGAGAAACTCCGCACCATCATCATCCTCGCTCAAAAAGGTTTCCATGCTCTCGATCGCCGCCCACGGACTTCCTGCTTTGGGCCCCGCTTTCCACTC
>JAIQGA010000128.1 GCA_020072925.1 Terriglobia bacterium
ACATGGTATCGGCATGTCAAGAGGAATATCAATATATACATGGGAACATTTCCGACGTCCAAAGCTCCCCCCAACCCTTCCAAAATCAGAGCGTTGACCCACAATTCAGCGACGATTATCCGGGGAACTTCGGGTTAAAGTGTGCCTGTGCATAATTGGGTTGGAGTTTGATGGCTGTCCGGAAAGACGGGATCGCCGCCTCCAGGCGACCCTGCTGGGCCAAAACGGCCCCAAGGTCATTGTGAGCTTCCGCCCAGTCAGGGCGCTGACCCACTGCGGTTTCGAGCGCGGTCGTCGCTCCGCTCAAATCCCCCGCAGCGACCAGCGCTTGCCCCAATCGGTAATGTCCGTTGGGGTTCTTTGGACTCAGGCGGAGACTAGAGCGGAGTTCTGTAATCCCCTCGGTCAATCTTTGCGGCCCCCCGAGCAAAGCTATACCAAGATTGAAGTGGGCGTCGGCAGACTCAGGCTGGAGTTGGGCCGCCCTTCGCAGATACGGGACTGCCTTCTCGCTTTTTCCCTGGCGAAGCAGGGCAGCCCCCAGATAGTTCAGAATCTCCGTCGAATCTGGTTGGACGGTGAGAAGCTGCTGAAATTCCTGAATCGCGCCCTCGATGTCTCCATTGCCGCTCAGCGCGAGAGCCAGATTGTGCCTTGCCACCTTGTCTTTCGAGTCCAGGTCCAGAGCCGCCCTGAGGTGGCGAATGCTCCTTTCATATTCCTTTATTTGTAGCAGGGCTGTCCCCAAATTAGCGTGGGCCGATTCGAGATTGGGATCTAACTCAAGCGCCCTTTCGCACTGAGTTATGGCTTCGTCGAACCTCCCTTGGATCACTAGCGCCGCACCAAGGTTGCTATAAGACTCGGAGAACGACGGATCGATATTGATCGCCTCTCGGAATTTCTCGATAGCTCCCGCGATGTCGCCGTCATCTCCGACACGTCGCCCGCGTTTGTTTGCTTCCTCTGCCCGACGCCGAGCACCTTGTTGGCCTTTCCGAGCTTGGAATTGCTTCAAGACATCTTCCGCCTCGGCCGCACGCTTGAGTTTCCGCAGCGCCATGCTGAGGCCGTAATAGATCTCGGGTGAATCAGGGCTGGTCTGCAGGGCCGTTTGAAAGGCTTGGACAGCACCTTCTGAATCTCCCAGGGTCGCGAGAGCCCGACCGAGGTTGTAATTGGCATCGGCCGAGTCGGGCTTCAACCTCAGGGCGTTGCGGAAGGCGGTAGCCGCTTCCTCAGTCTTACCTTCCGTGAGCAGGATGGTCCCCAGCCCCGTAAGCGCGTCCGTGTACCCCGGCTTCAGTTCTACGGCTTTGCGAAAGGCAACGAGGGCTTGCTCCGCGTGGCCGCCAAAACGCTCCGCGACACCCAGACTGTAGTACGCCTCGGCATAATTCCCTTTCAGACGAACAGCGGTCTGGAGCTCCTGAGCGGCGCGCCGGATCAGTTCTATGTCACCGGTATTCTGGCCACCCCGGACCATGCGGAGCAACAAGGCGCCCAATTCGTAGTGGGCTTCGGGACTGTTCGGCGTTGATCGCACCAAATCTTCGAATTGTTGAACACTTTCCGAGACATTCCCGGCCTGGGCTAGAGCAAGGCCCAGGTTCTTGCGAGCCTCGACAGAGCTTGGATCCAATTTCAATGCCGATCGGAACGCCGCGATGGCGCCGTACAGGTCGCCTCTCTGGGCGAGAACATAGCCCAGACCGGTCTGCGCTTCGAGGTAGGAGGGCCGCAAATGGATCGCCATCTCAAATCTCTGGACCGTCTCTTGACCCAAGTTCCCTGAGGTTAGGAGGGCCTGAGCGAGATTGTAGTGAGCCTCCGGATAATCGGGCTTGAGACGAATGGCGGTCTGAAATTCCGCGATCGCGTGCTCGAAGTCTCCCTGTTGAGCCAAGGCCGCACCGAGGTCGTTATGAGCTTCGGGGTTGGCGGGATTGATCTCGATGGCCTTCCTGAATTGTTCGCTGGCTTCTAGAAACGTGCCCCGACTTCCCAGAGCTACGCCCGTATTGATGCCGATTCCTGCATCGGCCGGCGCTCGTTGGGCTTTTTTCACACGGAGGTAGCTTTGGTAGGCCTTGTCCGCGCCCACCTTATCGCCCTTCTGCCGAAGGGCCCGCATCAGATTGAAGTGCGTGGATGGATGGTCGGCTCCAAGTTGGATGGCTCTGTGAAGGGCTTCGGCGGCGGCGCCAAAATCGCCCTTTGTCATTAGCGCCGCTCCGAGTTCCGAATACGCTTCGGGGTAATCAGGATTGAAGCGAATGGCCGTCTCATACTCCCGGATGGCTTCATCCGTTTGCCCCCTCCGTCGAAGCATGTTGCCGAGCCATTTGTGGGGGGATGCGAAATCTGGCCGAATCTGAATCGCTCTCCGGAGGACCGCAATGGCTTCCTCGTTCTGGAAATCCCTTATAAGCGCCATTCCGAGGTTGTTCAGGACTTCAGCGTTATTAGGGTCCAACTCCAGGGCCGCCCGATTCTCTCTGATGGTGCCCTTCAGATCCCCCTTTTGCCAATGGATGAGCCCCAAGTTGAAGTGGGCCTGGGCGAGTTTGGGATCTAGCTGAAGGGCTTTGCGGAATTCCTTCAGGGCTTCCTCCGGTTTATTCATCTTCGCCAAGGCGACGCCAAGAGCGTTGTGGACCGAGGGTTGATTCGGATTTATTTCGAGTGCGGTGCGGAATTCCCGGCTGGCAGCCTCAAAATCACCGGTGCCGGATAGCAGCGTGCCCAACCTGACTCGCAGTCCGGCATCTCGCGGAGTCTCGGCAACCGCTTTTCTGAGAGTCTTGATGGTGTCTTCTGTGCTCTGCTTGTGAATGCTTATTCGCGGGGAGATGAAATCTTGGGCGTCACCGGATTGTTGCATTATTGCTACGACAATAGTACCATGTGACAAAAATGCCAAGCCGAGCGTCACTACCAGCAGGCGGCTATGATTATTCCCTCTGCCTTGAGCGTGGGACTTCACGGCCTCACGCCTCCCAACCAGCGCGGTCGACGCTGCCTTAGCCTTCCTGATTCGATTCCTCGAAAATCACCACATGACTTGGAGAATCGTGCCTAATACAGCCAACGGCTCCGTCCCCGGGAGCATAGGTTCTTCGTAATTGGCCGTCAAGAGCCATTTCTTCCTCTATGGCAATCTGCAGGTCTGGCAGGTCAAGAACTCCGAAATATAGTGTATCACTATTGCTACTTAATTTGCGATATTGAGTCAAAAGCACTTGACTTCCATAGGGAGATGTCATAACTAGTGCATTCATTCGAATTCTTGCCATGCAGGACGCGAGTAGGACTCATGCCCATCATCCGTCGGGTTGGGAAAAAGGAGGATCTGAAGATGAAGGTACGCAAGCCCATTTGGTCATTATTGTGGCTTCTAGCTATCCTCGCGTGGGTGCCTTCACGGACGGAGGCTCAGGTGGCGATCAGCGCAACGGTCACGGGTTATGTTGTTGACCCTACCGGCGCATTCGTCCCAGGGGCGACGGTGACGATTGTAAGCCACGACACCGGCCTCACCCGGAGCACAGAGACTTCGACTGAAGGTGGCTACACATTTCCGGGGCTACCTATCGGCACTTATGAACTCAAGGTGGCCAAGGCTGGATTTCAGCCCTATAAGCAGTCTGGGATCATTTTACTAGTTAACCAGACGGCACGACTGGACGTCACGCTGCAACTGGGCGGGGTCGCCCAAGCCGTTGAGGTCGTGGCGCAGGCCCCCTTGCTCCAAACCGAGACCAGCAGCCAGGGTCAGGTGGTTGAGCAACGTAGCTTGGCCGACCTGCCTTTGGATGGTCGCAACCCCATTGCGTTAGTCAGCCTGGTGGCTGGCGCTACGGTCGTGAATGCCCCGGCAATTCTGGAAGGGTACCGGGGCGGCTCCTGGGCGAGCGTGAACGGTGGCCGAATTTTCGATAACGCTTACCTTTTTGATGGGGATAATTACAGGGGAATCTATGGCAACACGGCACTGAATTACCCCAATCCCGATGCCTTGCAGGAATTCAAGCTGCTCACTCACAATTTCAGTGCCGAGTTTGGCCGCAACTCAGGTGCGGTCTTCAACGCTGTCACCAAGGCGGGCACCAATGGGTTTCACGGTAGCGTCTGGGAGTTCCTGCGGAACGACGCACTGAATGCACGCAATTTCTTCTTGAACTCTCCCGGCGCAAAAGTAGCCAAGCTGCGCCAGAACCAGTTCGGTTTCACGGCGGGAGCCCCGATCAAGAAGGACAAGCTGTTCATATTCGGGTCTTATCAAGGGTTTCGAATCCAGCAGGAGAGCCTGCTCGTGAACTCTGAGGTATCTACAGCGCTCGAGCGAACGGGCAACTTTTCCGGGTCGGATATTACAATTACTGATCCCGAGACGGGCAATCCGTTCCCCGATAACATCATCCCACCGGAACGCCAATACACCCCCTTGGTCGATTGGTACAACAAGTATGTTCCTCTGCCAAACAACTCGGATGGCAAAACCATCACCTATTTGGAAGGCGCTCCAAGGAAGGTCAATCAGGGGCTGGTCCGGATGGACTGGCAGATTTCACCCAAGCAGACTCTCACCGGGCGATGGTTCCGGGATAGGTCCTCGGTCCTCATCCCTTTTCAGGCCGGTATTCCCAACTACACCACTGTCGACCTGATTGTCCCGTCCCAGGTTGGCGGCATCACACACACCTATTCCATTACCCCCGCCCTGCTTAACCAGGCCCACGTCGGGATGAGCCACGGCTTCTTTGACAATGGGATGACCAAGGACTCGAAGGCCTGGGAAGTAACTAACTCGACCCTGGGGATCAACTTGCCTGACATGCGTCCCTACTCGCCGAGTCTTGGTATTTCCGGTGATACGTGGGTTAGTGCCAATGCCGAGGTGGAGAGCGGGCTGACCCACCAGTACGGCGACACCTTGACGTGGATACGCGGGAAACACACGTTCAAATTTGGCATGGAAGTGCTGGTCGATTCCTATCACAACCGTTCCTTTTGGCAAATGAATGGTTATTATGACTTCTCTGGCGCCTTCACAGGCGACGGCATGGCGGACTTTTTGCTCGGGCGGACGTCCTATGTTGAACACCGCGGCGCCTACGTCGTGGACGCCCAGAGCAAGCAGTACTTCAGCTTCGTTAACGATGACTGGAAAGTCTCTCCCAATCTCACCCTGAACCTTGGCTTCCGTTATGAATTGCAGGGGCCGATGACGGACAACACACCGAATACGCCGTTTCGGAACCAGCAGGCGACCTACAGCAAGGGCCAGAAATCGGCGCTGTTTCCCAACGCCCCGGTGGGACTGGTTTACCCAGGTGACACGGGCATTGCTCCTGGACTCTACCCCATGCCGAAAGGGAACCTCCAGCCACGACTCGGATTTGCCTGGAGTCCGGGGGGCACTGGGAAGTGGGCAATCCGAGGCGGATTTGGCCTGTTTTCATCCGCTCTGTTTATGGATAAAATGGGGCAGGTTCATGCCAACCAGCCCTTCCTGCTGGTCACGCACGCGTATTCCCCTGCCGGAGGGTTTGCTGACCCTTACAGGGACTTTTCGGGAGGTAACCCGTGGCCGTATACTTTTGAGCCTGCAACAGCCAATTTCGTGCTCCCCGCGGCGATCCAAGGCATTACCCGCGACTTTCAGGACGGGCGGATCGCGCAGTGGAACTTGAGCGTCCAGCGGAGCTTCGGAGCCGACTGGCTGTTCGACGTCTCGTATGTCGGAAGCGCCGGGCGCCACTTGCTGCAAGGGTTTGAAGCGAATCCGGCCAGGTACATTCCGGGCACCGACGCGAACGGCAATCCGTTTTCGACAGCGGACAACGTGGATAGCCGCCGCATCGACTCTCCGGGCACTCTCAGCACTGTCATGCTGGGAGGCTCCGTGGGTAGACAGAGCTTCCATTCACTGCAGTCCACCGTTACAAAGCGGATGACCAAGGGTCTATCGATTCTCTCCTCGTATACTTGGTCGCACAGCATCGATACCGGCTCCGCTTCAGACTTCGGCTGGCATAACACCCAGGATCAGTTCAACTACATCAATGGGGAACGGGGAAATTCGAACTTCGATCGGCGCCACGTTTATTCTCTCTCTTTCATCTACGATCTGCCGAAGTCTAGAGCAGGCAACTGGGCCATGCGGAACATCGTAGGCGGTTGGGGGCTGGCAGGTATCTTCCGCGCCTCGACCGGAGCACCTTTCACCCTCTGGACGGATATGGACAACAATCTCGACGGCTTCTGGACTGACCGTCCGGACCAAGTGGGCAATGCGCTGGCGGTGGACAGGAGTACTCGACAGAATATGCTTGATCATTGGTTTAATAAGGACGCCTTCGTCGCGAATCCCATCGGACAGGCAGGAAATGTGGGACGCAATTCGCTCTATGGTCCCAATTCGTGGGATTTCGACTTCTCGCTTCTGAGGGAGTTTCCCATCTCGGAAAAATACGGCCGGTTCCAGTTCCGCTCCGAGTTCTTTAACTTCTTCAACAACGTGAACCTGGGTTGCCCCAACAACAGCCTCCAGTCGGACCGGTTCGGGACGTTGAATTGCGCGAACGAGCCTCGCTTGATTCAGTTCGGACTCAAGTACCTTTGGTAACGAGTACTCTTCAGATATAAGGTGGTGACTTTCGAGCATTCATGACCGGGCGTCGGCATGTATCCTGGAGGGCGGCGTTGGCCGGAGATAGCAGCGGCGCCGCCCTCAAGTTTCTTGCGAGCTATTCGACACCCCCGGAAGGACGCCCTTCCCGGGACCCGCTCGCGACCTGCGGATTGGCCCGAGTAGCATGGAGAATACCTCAGAAGTCCCTCGCCGAAGTACCACAAGAGAGTTAAGCACGGCTCACCCTGAGTCGCCCCTTCTCGGGGCCAACCGAAGGGAAAATATCGAGGAGTCAATCCAAATGACAAGACGAGATCTATTGTCGGCTGCCGCGCTGGCGCCTCTCGCCCTTTCCGCCAAACCTTCGGTAGCCCTCGGGGTTTCATCTGCTCGATCTCCCCGGCCGTCTCAAGGGACCTATGCTGCCACGGCTCCGGAAACCTTGGACCTGAGTGATCGGGCCGCGATCGCCTTGAATGCTCTATCGGGTACCCTCGACCCCGAAAACAAGTACGAAATGTATTTCGGCGCCACATTTGTTGCCAACCCTCCCTATATGTTTCACGAAACGACCGGGCTGCCCACTAATAATCCAAAATACGCGGAATCCTTCCCGATGATGCGTGTGATGAGTGGCAGCGACCGTTTTCTCGACATTGAAAAGGGAATGATGGACGCGATGCTTTCGCTCATCGCGAAGGACGGGCTTTATTACTCCCCCGCGCTGTCGAGTCGCCCCTGGAACAAGGACCTATATCCCGGGCCCGAGTCGAACGAAGACTTTGCGAACGTCTATGGCAACTCCCGGCTCCTTCTGGCTTTTATGGCCTGGATGCAGTACGACCCTGCCGGACCTTGGGAAGAGAAGGCAGCGGGCATCGCCCGCGCTCTGAGCCGCATTGCGGTTCGCAAGGATGATTACGCGTACTATCCTGACAGCCGGATTGGAGAGGCATTCAGTTACCCTAAATCCGGTTGGCGAAATACCGACGAGCCTGAGGTGGAAGCGATGGGAGCCGAAGGCTCGATGTTTGTGTACCATTCTGGCCCCATTCGAGCCCTGACGCGCTGGTACTTGGTGAGTGGGGACAAACAGGCCCTGGAAACCGCCACACGAGTTGTACGATTTGTCACCAAGAAACGATTCTGGGGCGCCAGGGGTGTGCCGGACGATATTACAAGCGCGGACCGCGCCTATTTCACCGGACACATGCACGGGCACACGGCCATGCTTTGGGCTCTACTTGAATACGCCGTGGCTACCAGTGACTCTGAGCTGATCAATTTCGTCCGCGATGGTTACGAATTCGCCCGACATCATGGAATCCCCCGACTTGGAGCGTGGCTGAATGATTCGCCGGATGTCGAGGTGTGCACAATCTCCGACATGATCGCGATGGCGATCAAACTCACCGAAGCGGGTATCGGCGATTACTACGAGGACGTGGATCAAGCCGTCCGCAACCAGTTGGTTGAGTCCCAGTTTCTTCGAGCCGACTTTCTTCAGCAAATCGTCGACGCTGCCCCCAAACACATTGCGAAGCCGCCGCGAGAAACCAGTGAGCGAGTGATCGAGCGATGTATAGGTTCAATGGCTCCGATGCTTGTGATTGGATACGACAAGCCTTTTTGCCTTCATTGCTGCACGGGCAACGGCACGCAGGCCTTCTACTACGCGTGGAGCAAGATTGTCGAGCCGCGAGGAGATGCAGTCCGCGTCAACTTGCTGCTCAACCGGGTCTCTCCCTGGATGGACATTGACAGTTATCTGCCCTACGAGGGCAAAGTCATTCTCCACAACAAAACAGCAAAGGCGGCGTTTGTTCGCCTCCCGTATTTCGTGGACCCGAAGAATGTGCAAGTTTCCGTCCCCAGCCGTTCTCTCACGCCGCACTGGATGAACAAGCATGTTTTGCTCTCTGAGATCAGACCGGGCGAGGAGATCCAGATCACCTTCCCTATCAAGGAGGATGTCGCGACCTATACTCTCTACAATGTCTTGGAGCGGCCGTATTACTCCGAGAGGGGTCACTCTCTTAGGACCGAAAGACAGTATGCATGCCGTTTCCGGGGTAACACCCTTGTGGAGATCAGCCCGAGAGTGTCCATGCCCAGCTACCCGCTGTATTTGCGCGACCACTTCCGGCAGGCGCGGGCTCCTTTAACGACGAAGCCCCGGTACGTTGCATCGCGAAAGATTAGCTGGTGATCGTCTGTCAATAGAAGCCTACGTCGTGTGCCTTTGAGATTATTCCTCCGAGCTTGTGCGGGGATCATCCCCTTGGGCGATCGGAGCGGGAGGATCGGATGTCCGGAGAAACAGAACAACATCAAGCTCGTCTGGGGCTCGCCGTGGTAGCAAATCCACTCGAAGTTGGAGCGGGTCACGCGCCCGCCCTTCTGGACCAAATGCAGGCCGCCTTCACGGCGGCAAGCCCTAAGAATCTGGAGATACTGCAACCTGCGAAACGAATCACTGATCCCGCAATCGCTTCCCAAACAGGGCGGTATTTCTACGAGAAACGAGTCGATACCATCTGTCTGCTTGCAGCCTGCTGGTTTGAGGATTACCTTGCGCTCGACATGTTGGAAGAGTGCGACGTGCCTGTCATCCTGTATGCCCGACCGGGCATGGAGACAGGCTCGCTGTGCGGCATGCAGCAGTTGGGATTCATTCTCCAGCAACTTGATAAGCCTTATTGTTTTCTCTTCGACGAGGTCGGTTCGCCGGCCGCTTTGGAGCGGATATGGCAATATGCCGCGGCTTCAGCCCTGCATCGCGAACTTCGCCGCGCCAGGATCGGCTGGCTGGGTCACCGAATCCAGGGGATGACTGAGATAACCCCGCATGAGTTGGCTCTGAAGAAAAAGTTGGGCCCACGCGTGGTAAGCATTGATACCCAGGTTTTCCTGGAGCGCGCTGCGAAGATACCTACGGCCACAGTAGAAGGCGACTGGAAACAGCTCAAAAGCCAGGTAGGGCATGTGACCGCCACCGAGGAAGCCGGCATCGATTCATTGCAGGTGTACGTCGCTCTCAAAGAGACGATTCAGGAGCTTGGACTGGCTGCCTTAGCCGCCGGCTGCTACCCCCATCTGATGGGGAGAGTCTGCCTGGCGGCGTCGCTCCTGGGCGAACAGGGTGTCCCGGTGTCTTGTGAAGGGGACGTCAACGGCGCCGTCGGCATGCTGATCCTGACGCGATTGACCGGTCAGCCCGTGCACAACACAGACATGCTGGATCCCATCCCCGCGGAAAATGCCATCGTTTTCACCCATTGCGGCTCGGGAGGCTTCTCACTGGCAACTGAGTGCTCCCAGGTGACTCTGGGCCCAGTTCGGCTGATGAATCGCGGACTCTGTTGCCTGTTTCCCGCTCGGCCAGGGGCAGTCACGCTGATCAACATTGTGCCTACTTTGAGCAGCTACCGAATTGCGGCGCTCTATGGTGAGGCAACGGAAACCGACATGGTTTTCCCGGGGAACCCCCTGCGCGTTCGTTTTGCCGCAAACTACCGCGAGATCATTTCTTGGGTCGCACGGGAAGGTCTGGGACATCACTGGATGGCGGCCTACGGTGACTTGCGTCAGGCACTCGCTGACTTAACCGAAATCACAGGCTGCGAGTGGTCGAGTCTGGACGGGGATGGAACGGCCGAAACACGTTCATGCGCATCCGGAAATGCTCGTTGGCCGGTGGGAAGCAGGGCACGGTGAATTCGCGCGAACGTCTATTAAGAACAATCCGGCATGAGAAACCTGACCACGTCCCATTGGTCTGCCCTTGCTTTGGTTTCGCCCCGCCACCTCCGCTTCGCTGGAAACAGCAAGGTCGCGAGGTCGCTCACTGGTACACGATGCGTTTGGAACACATTCACACTCTTCCCGAGCCGTGGGGCGTTGAGGATGATTTCGAGCGCGTCCTTCAATGGCTCAGCCTCGGGCTAGACGATGCGCTGGATGTTTCTCCTCCTTGGGGGATCCATCCTGAAGTGCGCATCCGAGACTGGCAGGAGGCGCCGACGACCGCAGAACCTTACTGGCGACTTTGCCGGGAATACCAGACGCCGGCAGGACCATTGCGGCACATCGTGCGCCGGACAGATGAAAAGATCAGCCCCGGCTGGGTCGTGCAACCGGATCACGTCCCTCTCTTCGAAGATTTCAATGTCCCGCGTGGCGTGAAGCACGCCGTCGCGGGGCCTGAAGACCTCCCCAAGCTGCGCTATCTCTTGCAGGAACCCACGACAAATCAACTGTCAGATTATCGCGCGCGAATGGCTGTCGTGCGGAGGTTTGCTCAAGAGCAGGGCGTGCTCGTCCAGGGTTGGAGCGGATTTGGTATGGACGCCGTGGCGTGGCTCTGCGGCGTGGAGCGCGCCATCGTTGCTGCGATGATCGAGCCGGAATTCTTCCGGGCCTTGCTTGACGTGGTTGAAGACTTCGACAGGCGTCGTACAGAGATGATGCTTGATTTAGGTGGTGTCGATATGGTGGTGGCACGTGGCTGGTATAGTGGGACGGATTTCTGGTCGCCTGCCTTGTTTCGAAAGTTCCTGACCCCAAACTTAAAAACATCAGCAGGCCTCGCGCATCAGGCCGGCGCACTCTTTGCTTATGTAATGACTACGGGAGCGTTAGCCATGTCCGAGCAACTGCTGGCCGCGGATATCGACTTGCTCTATTTCGTCGATCCCTTGCAGGAGAAAACCGATCTGGCGTTGGTCAAGGACAAGTTCAGCGGCCGACTCTCCGTGGCAGGCGGCATTAGCAGCGCCGTCACTTTGTGTACCGGCTCGCGAGAGGATATTTGCCAGGCAGTTCACACCGCTGTTCGCAAGCTGGGGCCAACGAGCTTCATCCTGGCGCCGGTGGACGCGCTCTTCCCCGACACGCCATGGCCAAGTGTCGAGGCCATGATCGAGGCTTGGAAGGACGTGTGCGAGCTTGGGTGAGCCTACATATTCCCAGGAGGACCTTGGGAAGGAGGTAAGCGACGATGAAGAATCATCTGACACAGCGAATGCGCAGTTTCCTCGGTGAGCATCCTGGAACCGGGATGGTCTTCCTGCTCTTGGCTCTTCTTTCCGTCATGCATATTTCGTCCCGGACGTCGACGGCAGCAGCAGATGAGTCTGTCGTATGGTCCATCGGAAGGCCCGATGGTTCCTCAATAGAGTTCGCCGACGGGCAGAGAGATAAGACAACTTTCGCGATCGGCCAGAGTGACGTCAAAAAGGATTTTCCCGTACGCCAAAGCGGCTCCGTCAACATAACGGCGGGTGTTCCCTCCGAAGAGAAACCCTATACGGTAGTTTTCGACCTGCCACAAAAGGCTGCACCGGCCTACCAACTGGTTGTGGATTACATATTTCTGGCCGGGGCGCCCCCAGAGATCAGAGTCGAGGTAAACGGTCGTAAGGGGATTTTTCCGATCCTTCCAGAACCAAAGGAAAACATCGATTCGGATGAAGGAAACTACATGCTCCTGGCCAAGCAGCGGCTCGTGGTTCCGATCGAGGGTTCTTGGGTTAAGGCAAAGGGAAATAGAATAACGCTCGTCCCCCTAGGTGTCGGGGAGGTAAGCTACGATGCCTTGAGCTTTGTTGAAAGGGGCAGTGATAAAGCATCGGGCAAGACGAGCCCCCGGCTCGAACCGACCATTTTCTTCCGCAAAGCCGCGAATGGCACGAACGAAGTATGCCGTCTTTTCGTTCCTTTTGACAAACCGTTCAAGCGTGCCTCTGCCGTGGTCACCGTAGGTCGGGAGAAATTCGCCAAGAGCTTCTCCAACCCCGGGTTCGACTTCGGAGTGTTGGCAGAAGCCATTGAAATTCCGGCGCCCGCGGGGCCTTCCAAGGCAATCGTTAAGGTTTTTCTGGACGGAAGAGCGCAAGTTGTCACCCAGGATTTCCTTCCCGCCCGGCAGTGGAAACTCTACATCTGTCCCAAGGTTCACAATGACCTCGGATACACGGACATCCAACCGCACATCGATGAACTGGATACCCGCAATACGGATACGGTGCTGAACATCCTGCCCAAGTATCCTTTCTACAGGTTCAATTTCGAAACCTCCTGGCTTCTGGAGAACTACCTTAAAAGCCGGCCTCCTGAGTATCGTGATCCGCTCCTGGAACAAATGCGGCAAGGCCGAGCGGGTGTCAACGCTTTCTACTTCCACCTACTCACTGAGCTTTGCAGCGGCGAGGAGTTGTACCGATCTTTGTATTTCGCCCATCGCCTCCACAGGGAATACGGAGTCAACTTCAATTCTGCATGTCTCACCGATGTTCCTTCTCAAACGTGGTTTCTGCCCTCGCTGCTGGCGGATGTCGGGATCAAGGCATTTGCAAACGGCAGCAATCAAACCCGTGCCCCGATTCTTGCTCTGACTCAACTGAATGAGAACTCGCCTTTTTACTGGGAAGGTTTGGATGGCGAGCGCGTGATGACGTGGTTTTCTCGCAGCTATCTGCAACTGAAGCGATTGGTGGGCGGAGACATCCAGCCGCGCGCGTCCAACTATGAGTATCTCCGGGGTGCCGTCCCCCAGTTCTTGCTCAAGTATATGCGCGAAGATTACCCCTCCGATGCCGTCATGGTTTACGGCGGATATACCGATAATGCCCTCATCCCTGAAAAGGGCGAAGGGGATTTGATCGAGCGGTGGAACCAGGAATACGAGTTTCCGAAACTGATCGTCGCGACCGACGCCGATTATTTCGCCTATGTGGAGAAGCAATTCGCCAGCCGCCTTCCTGTTTATCGCGGGGACGGCGGCGCCTACTGGGAGGATGGCGCAGGTTCGACTTCCCGCGCCACCCAGCTCAATCAGCGAGCTAAGGAGGTTCTGCCGGAGGCGGAGGCGATCGCCAGTTTCGGATCGCTCTTCGACCCACGCAACCTGTACCCGGCCGAGAATTTCCGCCAAGTCTGGCGGGACGTGTTGTTCTATGACGAGCACACGTGGGGCGCGCATTCGAGCATCACCCAACCAGACCGCGAGTTCGTTACTCGTCAATGGGAAATCAAGGAAAGCTACGCGACACGAGCGAATGTGGATGCTCGCCGACTGCGGAGCCGCAATCTGTACCGGCTGTTCCAGGATGTGGCGGCGGATTCCGACACGATTTTTGCTGTGAATCTGCAACCCTGGTCGCGAACGGCGCCCCTCGAGGTGGAAATTGATCAGGGAAAGTATCTGGTGGATGTCGCCGACAAGAAGGCGGTGAAGCTGGACGTAATCTCTGAGAAAGAGGGTTGGCAGAAGGTGCGGTTCATCGCTCAAGACGTTCCTCCCATGGGATACAAGGGCTACGCACTTCGGAGCCTAGATTCTCCTCGCGCCGCTGCCCAAACACGAGAGGTTAGTTCTGGTGCGGTGATCGAAAACCAATATTACCGGTTGGAGGTCGATCCTGACACCGGAGGCATCAAGAGCCTCTACGACAAATCAGCTCGAAGACAGTTGGTCGACCCAAGGGCTCCCTACAAACTGAATCAATTCCTCTATGTCTCCGGCGGGGCGGACAGCCTGATTATCGACAACATCTATGGGCGACCGTCTGCTGACCTGGTAATCCACCCTGTCACCTCCGCTCGTATTATTGAAAACGTCAGAACCCCTTTGGGACAGCGGCTGGTTGTCGAGGCGGTTGGCAAGAATACGCCCATGCTCCGAAGCGAGTACAGCCTTTACGAGGGCCTCAAGCGCGTTGATATCCTGAACACACTTCGCAAAGAAGAGGTCCGAGAAAAGGAGGCAGTCTACTTCGCTTTTCCCTTTGCATCAGGGAATCCCAACTTCGAGTATCAGATTCAGAACGGCTGGGTGAGGCCTAATGAAGACCAACTCCCTGGTGCATGCCGGGAGTGGTTCACAACTCAAAATGTGGTTCACGTGAAAGACGCTTCCTACTCCATTGCCTGGGCAACACCTGACGCGCCGCTCATAACCCTTACGGACATCAACCGTGGGAATTGGCTCAAGCACCTGGAAATCAAGAATGGGCACGTTTTCTCCTACGTCATGAACAATTACTGGTTCACCAATTACAAGGCCGCGCAGGGTGGCGATTTTGCCTTTCGCTATCACGTTACCAGTGGAAGCACGCTGTCTCGTGAGGAGCTATCGAGGTTTGATGCCGATACGCGCAGGCCCCCGTTTCCCTTTGCCCTGCTCTCAACCCACGTGGTGCCTGTTACAGGTAAGAGTCTGTCAACAAATAAGTGTGTCAACTTTGGTTTCGCCGGGGGAGAATGCTGTAATTCCATTCCCCATGAAATTCATCCCGCTCAAGGCGGATTTGAGCCATCTGTTTGTCGGAAACTTTGATCCCTGCCGGGT
>JAIQGA010000129.1 GCA_020072925.1 Terriglobia bacterium
AGATAGACCGCCGCCAGCACAACACCGACGGCCGCCAGGGCGCCGTAGGCGGCGCGGGCGCGGAATGCGCCCAGGATGATCAGGAATTCGCCCACAAAGCCATTCAGGATCGGCAGGCCCAGCGAAGAAAGCGCGACAATCAGGAAGAATGTGCTGTAGACCGGCAGCGTGGTGGCCAACCCGCCGAACTCTTTGATCAGGCGAGTGTGTCGCCGGTCATAGAGCATGCCCACCAGGATAAAGAGCGCCCCGGTTGAAACGCCGTGATTGAACATCTGGTAGATGGCTCCCTCAATCCCATTAATATTAAATACAAAAATACCCAGCACGACAAAGCCCAGGTGAGCCACCGAGCTGTAAGCCACCAGTTTCTTCAGGTCCGGTTGGACCATGGCGACCAGCGCGCCGTAAATGATGCCGATGAGGGCAAGGACAATGATAATCGGCGCGAAGTCGTGCGCGGCATGCGGAAAGAATGGCACGCAGAAACGCAACAGGCCGTACGTCCCCATTTTCAGCAACACGCCCGCCAGAATCACCGAGCCGGCCGTGGGCGCCTCGACATGCGCGTCCGGCAACCATGTGTGAAACGGGAACAAGGGCACCTTGATGGCAAAGGCGAGGAAGAAAGCCAGGAAGAGCCAGCGCTCGGTATTCAGCGAGAGGAACTGCGCGCTCGCCGTCAGGTGAGTCAGGATCCCTTGGTAATCGAAAGTTCCGGTGACGCTGTAAAGGTAAAGGATAGCCACCAGCATCAGCGCCGAGCCCACCATTGTGTAAAGAATGAATTTGACCGCGGCATAGATTCTTCGCTCGTGCCCCCAGACTCCGATCAGGAAATACATCGGGATCAGCATCGTTTCCCAGAAGATGAAGAACAGGAAAAGATCGAGGGCGGCGAACGTCCCGATCATGCCGGTTTCCAACACCAGCAGGAAGACGAAGAACTCCTTCACGCGCTGGCTGATGCTTGTCCATGAAACCAGCACGCCCAGGGGCGTCAGGAACGCTGTCAGGAGGATGAGCAGAAGGCTCAGGCCGTCCACACCGAGGTGATAGCTGACCGGAGGAACTTTGATCCAAGGGATCTGCTCGACGAACTGCATGCCCTCGGCACTCTGATCGAACTTCCAGAAGGCGGTCACGCCCAGAAGGAAGTTGACGACCGAAGTCGCGAGGGCGGTCACACGGATGGCGCCGTGGCGCCCGCGCCCGATGACGGCGATGACGGCCGCTCCCGCCAGGGGCAGGAAGATCAGGAGCGTCAAGATGTGCTCAAGCAGCCATGACATAGCAATTCCGAACTTTTCCGCGCGGCGCGCTCAACGCCGCCACAGGATATACGCCAGCCACAATACCGCGCCCAGAAGTACCCAGGCGGCGTAACTGCGGATGTTTCCGGACTGGATGCGCCGCAGAATCCCGCCCACGCCTTGGGTGGCCTCGCCGGTCCCTTCCACCACGATGCCATCGATCGCCCCGGCATCCACGGTCTGCCAGAGGATTTTCTCGGAAGCCACACGCGTGGGGCGAACGATCAGCCAGTTGTAGATTTCATCCACGTAATATTTCGCGACGATAAGTCGATACAGGCCGGCAAAGCGCTCGGCGAGGCGGTCGGGAATATCTGTAGATTTCAGATAGAACCGCCAGGCCACGGCAAGGCCTACGCCGGCCACGAGGAGCGAAAGGGCCATCAAGCCAAGTCCTCCAGTCGCGCTCGCGGCCTGATGCGCCGACGCCGAGCGCAACCAGGCCTCCGAGGGGGCGAACACCGGATCGAGGTATTGATCGAAGTGTTCCGCGCCACCCAGGGGCTTCGGCCAACTGACGTACCCGGCCACGATCGAGAAAAACGCCAGGGCCATGAGCGGGACCGTCATCTTTGAGCCGCTTTCGTGCACGTGGTGCTCGGTGACGGGCTCGACGCGCGACTTGCCGCAGAACGTCATGAACACCGCGCGAAACATGTAAAACGCCGTTAGGCAGGCCGTGAGCGTTCCCAACAAGTAAAGCCACGGACGTCCCAAAGGGCCGGCATAAGCGGCTGCCAGGATTTCATCCTTGCTGAAGAAACCCGCGAAGCCCGGAATGCCGCTGATGGCCAGGGTTGCGATCAGGAAGGTGACAAACGTGGTCTTCATTTTGTGGCGCAAGCCGCCCATCTTGCGCATGTCCAGTTCGCCGCTCATGGCGTGCATGACGCTGCCGGCAGCGAGAAAGAGCAGCGACTTGAAAAATGCGTGCGTGATCAGGTGGAAAATGCCCGCGGCAAATACGCCCGCGCCGCAGCCGAGGAACATGTAACCAAGCTGGCTGATGGTGGAATAGGCCAGCAGGCGCTTCAGATCGTTTTGCGCCAGGGCGATGGTGGCGGCGAAGAACGCCGTGATACAGCCGACGATGCCCACGATTTCGAGCGCCACGGGCGCATGCGCGTAGAGAATGCTCGAGCGCGCGACCATGTAAACGCCCGCGGTCACCATGGTCGCGGCGTGAATCAAGGCGCTGACGGGCGTCGGGCCTTCCATGGCATCCGGAAGCCAGACGTACAGAGGCAATTGCGCGGATTTTCCTGCCGCCCCCATGAAGAGCAAAATGCCGATTGCGTTCAGTACGCCCTGCATTTCACCCGGCTGCAACGCCGCGGCCTTTGCGAAGACGTCGGTGAATTGAATCGAGCCGAACGTCCAGAAGATGAGCGCTAGGCCCAGGGTGAAACCCACGTCGCCAATGCGCGTGACGATAAACGCCTTCTTACCCGCGTCGGAAGCCGACTTCTTGGGGAAATAGAATCCGATCAGCAGGTAGGAACACAATCCCACGCCTTCCCAGCCCACGAACATCAAAGGATAGTTCGCGGCAGTGACCAGCGTGAGCATCATGAACAGGAACAGATTCAGGTAACAGAAGAAGCGGTAATAGCCGCCTTCATGCTCCATATACCCGCGTGAATACATGTGGATAATGAAGGCGACGAGCGTGACGGTGACGGTCATCACCAGCGTGAGGCGGTCGTAGTAGATGGCGTAATCCGCGCGCAGGTTCCCCGACTGGATCCACGTGAAATAGCTGTGGAGGTAGACCTGGGCTTCGCCGGGAATATGTGAGTACGTCCAGGCGGTGGCCGCGGCGAAAATCAAAGCTAGGCCCGAGGCGCCGCAGCCGATGGCGGAGACCATGGCCTGCGAGAAGCGTCGCCCGAAGATGCCGTTGAGCGCCGCGCCCAGCAAGGGCGGAAGGAGCATGAACAGGAGCAGAATTTCCATATCGAGTCGCTGCGGCGCGCCGCTTTGGATGGCGGGCGGCCGCCGCTAGAGTTTCATCGAATCCAGATCCTCGATGTTGAGCGTTTCGCGATTGCGATAGAGCGCGATGATGATCGCCAGGCCGACAGCGGCTTCCGCTGCCGCCACCACGATGACGAAGAAAACAAAAAGCTGGCCGTCTAGCGTGCCCAGATAGCGCGAAAACGCGATGAAGGCCAGGTTTGCCGCGTTGAGCATCAGCTCGATGCACATGAAGACGGTGATGATGTTGCGGCGAAGAACAAAACCGGCGGCCCCGATCACGAATAGAATCACGCTGAGCGTCAGAACGTGTGACAGCGGAATCATGCCGAAATCCTCATTCTTCCTTCTTAGCCAGGACTACCGCCCCCAGGATCGCCACCAGGATCAGCACCGAGGTGACTTCAAAGGGCAGGACATAGTTTCGAAATAGCAGGTGGCCGATGGCGGCCGGTCCCGCGTCGAAGTCGGCGGCGGGGGCCGTCCCGGAGGGGAACTGATTCCAGACCGCCCAAAGCACTTCCAGCAAAAACGCGATCACGAGTGGGACGCCCAGCCAGCGCGCAAGTCGGCTGCGTTCGCTGGGGACTTCGCGGCCGGCGTTCAACAGCATGATCACGAACACAAAGAGCACCATGATCGCGCCGGCATATACGATCACTTGGATCACCGCGATGAATTCCGCGCCGAGAAGCAAGTAAATTACCGCCAGCAGGCAGAGAACCAGAATCAGCGAGAGCGCGCTGTACACCGGCGTGCGCTGCAGGACAACGTTCAGCGCCGCCAGCACCGAGACCGCCGCGCAGATGTAGAAAAGAATTTCCATTTTTCGCTAAGCGCTCAGCCATGCCACCACGAAGCTGGTGGCCAGGACGTTCAAAAGGCCGAGCGGTAAAAGGAACTTCCAGCCAAAGCTCATCAGTTGGTCATACCGGAAGCGAGGGAGCGTGCCACGCATCCAGATGTAGAAAAACAGGAAACAGAAGACTTTCAAGCAGAACCAGAAGATGGGAAGAAGCATGCGCAGCCAGCCGGGCCCGAAAAGTGGGCCGTGCCAGCCGCCGAAAAAGAGCAGCGTCGCCAGGCACGAGACCGTGACCATGTTGGAGTATTCGGCCTCGCCTTCGGGCAGGTCGAACGGAATGCGGTTGGTCTCCGCGACCGCCGCCGTCAGGTAAACGAAGAATCCCACGGGCTGCACGAAGATGTTCCAACGGGGAAGATAGGTGTTGAATGTCCCGATGACCCAGGTTCCCGACTGGCCGTCCACGATTCCGCGCAGGCTGAGCGTTCCCGCAATCATCAGCGTGCCCACCACGGCGAGACCCATGGCGGTTTCGTAACTGATCATCTGCGCCGAGGAACGCAGCCCGCCGAAAAAAGAATACTTGCTGTTCGCGGACCAGCCCGCCAGGACGATGCTATACACGCCCAGCGAAGTGACGGCGAAGATAAACAGCAGGCCGACGTTGACGTCGGTGATCTGAAAGTTGAACGTGCGCCCCTGGATTGTGAACGTTCCGCCGAAAGGAATGACCGCGATCGACAGAAACGCCAGCGCGAAACTCAAAAACGGCGCCAGCCAGTAAACGACGCGGTCGACCTCGAGGGGAACGATATCTTCCTTGAACAGGAACTTGACGCCATCCGCAAGGGGTTGCAGCAGGCCGTGCGGCCCCACGAGGTAAGGTCCCCAGCGCGACTGGATGTGGGCCACGACTTTGCGCTCCAGCCAGCTCAGGTAAGCCACGGTCGTCATCAATACAAACATCACGACCGCGATTTTAATCATGGTCACCAGCAGGAACAGTTCCGTGTCAGAAAGCGTGGCCATAGGGTTTTTTGGCTTCGTCGACTGAGTTGAGCGCCCAACTGAAGCGGCTCAGCGTTCCCGAAGTGAACAGGGAATCGCGCGAGGAAAAAATCAGGTCGTCCGCGTCGAGTTCCGGCGGCATGCCCTCGGGACGCGTGGCGACGGCGCCGCCGACCAGCAGGCTGGGAAGCGGCAGGGCGTAGCCGGGGACCTGCGCGATGATCTCCCGCAGCACGTCCTCGGAGGTTCGGTACGGCCATGCCTGGCCGAATTGCCGTGCCAGCGTCAGCAGAATCTCCAGGTCGCTGCGCGTGCCGGCCTTGCGCATGGTTTTCTTGATGGCCTGGACTTCGCCGCAGGTGTTGGTGAACGTGCCCGACTTTTCCGCAAAGCTTGTGGCGGCCAGGACGACGTCCGCCAGTTCGGTCGTTTCGGTGGGGAAAAGTTCCGCGACCACAAGCAGGTCGAGCTTGTCGAGCGTGTCTGCCGGGATCCGGAACGTCTTGACGGGGTTCGACCCGAAGACCAGCAGCGCCTTGATGTGCCCACCCTGGATCCCTGCCGGAATCGCCCGAATGTTTCGACCAGGAGTTGTGGATAATTTCGCTTGCCACAGAGATTCGTACTTCGCCCGCGCGGCGGAGTCGGTGACGGGCTGATAACCAGGAAGGCTGTAAGGCAACAGGCCCATGTCCGCGGCGCCGCGGGAATTCGCATAGTCCCCCAGAGCGACAAAGCGCGTCCGCCCCGGCAGCGTGAGCCCCCAACGCACCAGGTCGGCGACGGCTTTGCGTTTAATCTCATCGCCGAAAACAATGATCGTGTCAGATTCCTTTCGCAGTCGCTCGCGAAGACTCGGGAGGTCGTCTGACCCTGCGGCGACGAGGTCGGCGGGCGGGGGTTGCGTTCCGTGCAGAGCCCATATGGCCTCAGCCTCGTTCTTGACGGTTACATAGAGGCTTGCCTGGCGCCGCAGCTTGATCTCCCGGCTGTTGATGATGTACAGGCGCGCGCCGCCCAGGCGCACGGCCTGGCGAATCTGCGCGGCAACGAGAGGATGTTGATGGGTGGGATCGTTGCCGACCAGCAGGATGCTCGAAGCTTCGTACAGGTCTTGAATGGTGGCGTAGCGGTCGGTGGCGTGCGCGGTGGTCAGCGCGCGCACCAGTGACGCGTAATCTCCGGTGCGGTGGTGATCGATATTGTTGGTGCCGAGCACGCCGCGAGCGAAACGCTGGAGCAGGTAATTCTCCTCATTGGTGGTACGATTCGAGCCGATCACCGCGACCGAGTCGGGGCCGTGCTCGGCGAGGATCGCCTTTAGCCCTTCGACCGTAGCGCTCAGGGCCTCTTCCCAGCTCACAGGTTCCTGCTTGCCGTCACGACGCAGGAGCGGCGCGGTGAGGCGGTGCTCGCTGTTGACGAAGTCCCAGCCGAACCGGCCTTTCACGCACAGAAACTCAAGCTGGCCGTTGATTCCCGAGTGATCGCGGTTGTTGGCGCGAATGATCTGGTTATTGCGAATCGAGAGCGTGGTCTTGCAGCCGTCGCCGCAGTGGTTGCAGATGGTGCCGGTGTAACTCATCTCCCAGGGGCGCGTCTTGTAACGATACGTGCCGCTGGTCAGCGCGCCCACGGGGCAGATATCGATGCACATGCCGCATTCTTCGCACTCGAGCTTGTCGCCGTGGTTAGGAGTGATTTCGCTCCAGACGCCGCGGTTGGCAATGCCGTAAGCGTTCACATCCATGATCTCGTCGCAAACGCGGACGCAGCGATAACACAGGATGCAGCGCGGCCAATCGTAATAGACGAGGCTGGAGAATTTCCTTTCTTCATGGTGGACCTTGGATTCGAGGAAGCGGGTTTCCGCCGCGCCATAACGCATGACGGCGTCCTGGAGTTCGCACTCGCCGCCCTTATCGCAGACGGGACAGTCCATGGGGTGGTTGGTCAGCTCGAACTCGAGCATGGCCTTGCGCGCGTTCTTCACCTCCTCATGCTGGGTGTCCACCACCATGCCGTTTGTGACCACGGTGGTGCAGGCGGTCTGGAGCTTGGGCATCTTCTCGATTTTGACCAGGCACATGCGGCAGGCGCCTTGCACCGAGAGGTTCGGGTAGTAGCAATAGGAGGGAATCTCGATGCCCGCGTCCTTGGCGGCTTCGATCAGCAGGCTGCCCGCGGGCACGGTGAGCGTCCTGCCGTCGATTGTGAACGTGACGGGATCGCCCTTGACACCGCGGCGGGCGGCCGCTGCGCCCAGGATCAGGCTGGGGCTGCGGGTATAAGGGCCGGGAAGCGCGCGTTCTTCGTCTTTCTGCGGCGCGTCCAGGACCACGAACCCCGGCTCTCGTTTGCCGTCGCTCATGCCACGCTTACCGCCTTCTTTTCATATGGGCAATAGCCCAGCTTCAAATGCTCTTCGAACTCATTACGAAACTTCTTAACGAGGCTGATGGTGGGCATCGCCGCGGCGTCGCCCAGGGGGCAAAGGGTTTTCCCCAGCATGTTGAGCGCGATGTCCAGCAGTTCGTCCGGGTCTTCGGGCACCGCTCCGCCGCCGTGGAAGCGCTCGAGCAGGCCACGCATCCAGTTGGTTCCCTCGCGACAGGGTATACACCAGCCGCACGACTCGTTCGCGTAGAAGCGGGCGATGCAGCGCGCAACTTTCACCATGCAGGTCTGGTCATCGATGATCACTACGCCGCCCGAGCCCAGCATCGAGCCGATCTTCGCCAGCGAGTCGAAATCCATGGGGACGTCAACTTCGTCCGCCGCGAGGACCGGGCACGAGGATCCGCCGGGGATGACAGCTTTCAGCTTGCGCCCGCCCGGCAGTCCGCCGCCCACCTCATCAATCATCCGGCGGAGCGGGAAACCCATGGGCAATTCATAAACCCCGGGCTTGTTGATCTGTCCGCTCAGGCAAAACAGGCGCGTCCCGCCATTTTTCGGTGTGCCCAGCTTCGCGTACCAGTCCGCACCGTTCAGGACAATGTGCGGAACATTGGAGAGCGTCTCGACGTTATTGATGACCGTCGGACCTCCGTAAAGGCCGACGACGGCGGGGAAGGGAGGCTTGACGCGCGGATAGCCGCGCAACCCTTCGAGGGAATTCAACAGCGCCGTCTCTTCGCCGCATTCATAGGCGCCCGCGCCCGTGTGCGTGTGGAGCTCGAAGTCGAATCCCGAGCCGAGGATGTTCTTTCCCAGATAACCTCTCGCGCGCGCTTCCGCCAGGGCGTGGTCAAGGATTTCCATCAGGTAGCGATATTCGCCGCGAATATAGATGTAACCCTGATGGGCCTGAATGGCCCAGCCGGCGATGACGATCCCCTCGATGAGCTGATGAGGATCGTATTCGATCAGCGGGCGGTCCTTGCAGGTGCCCGGCTCGCTCTCGTCGGCGTTGCAGACGACGAACTTGGGTTTGGGTGATTGCTTGGGAACGAAGCTCCACTTCATGCCAGTATTGAACCCGGCGCCTCCGCGCCCGCGCAGGCCGGAATTCTTCACCTCGGTGCAGACGTCGTCCGGCTTCATGCTCAGAGCTTTTTGCAGGCCCTTGTACCCGTCGTTCTGGAGGTAGACGTCGAGCGAGGTGGAGTTGGGGATGCCGATGCGCCGGCTGATGACCTTCACCTCCAGCGGGCTGTTGCCCATCGGGTTTTGGTAGTCAGGCATGTTTAGTCGAAAGTCAAAAGTCGAAAGTCGAAAGTCGAGGGTTAAGGGTCAAGAGTTGAGGGTTGAGATTTGAAATTCGAAACTCGAAACTCGAAATTCGAAACCCGACACCCTAATCCCTGATCCCTAGCCCTTGCCTCTCAGCCTGGCGATCAGCGCATCGATCTTCGCCGGCGTGAGGTTCTCGTAGTAGTCGTAATTCACCTGCATCGCCGGGCCGCCGCAGCAGGCGCCCAGGCACTCGACTTCTTCCAGCGAGAATCTTCCATCGGCAGATATTTGCCTGTGGCCGATGCCGAGCTTCTTCGAGCAGTGCTCGAAGATTTCATCGGCGCCACGCAGCATGCAGGAGATGTTCGTGCAAACCTGGAAGTTATACTTGCCGATGGGCTCGCGGTGGAGCATGGCGTAATAGCCGATGTCCTCCTCGACCTCGATGGGCCGCACTTCCACGCGCCGCGCGATCTCCTGGATGACTTCCTCGCTTACGTAGCCGATTTCATCCTGCGCAAAAAGCAGCATCGGGACAATCGCCGACCGCTTCAGCGGATAATGCGAAATGAGCTCGTCGAATTTTTTGTTCAGCGCTTCTGAAATCATTTTCCGCGTGTCAAGAGCGTTCTTCTGACCTTCAAAAAAGAAAAGCCTCAACACGGAGGTCACTGAGATGTGTCGTGAACTCCGTGTTTAAGCTTGGAAAGCACAGAGAACACAGAGAAAAACCGTTCCGGCCGCAGCCAGAAGTTACGTCGGTGGTTATCTTTATTCAGCATTCATCATTCATCATTTACTTCACCGGTCGACTTCTCCCAGGATGATGTCGATGCTCCCGATGCACGCGACCACGTCGGCGATCAGGCGACCCTCGATCATCTTGCCGAGCGATTGCAGGTTGGCAAACGAGGGGGCGCGCACATGGCAGCGGAAGGGCTTGGGTGAGCCGTCGCTGACCATATAGAAACCCAGCTCTCCGCGCGGCGACTCGATGGCCTGGTAAACTTCCCCGATGGGCGGATGAAAGCCTTCGGTGACCAGCTTGAAGTGGTAAATCAGCCCTTCGATGGATGTCTTCATTTCCTCGCGATCGGGCATGACGATATGCGGCGCATTGGCGCGGACGCGGCCTTCCGGCATGCCATCGATGGCCTGGCGCACAATGCGCAGGGACTGCCGCATCTCTTCCAGTCGCACCAGGTAGCGCGCGTAGACGTCGCCTTCCGAGCGCGTGGGGACGTCAAATTCGAACTTCTCGTAGCTCGAATAGGGCTGGTTCTTCCGGATGTCCCACTTGACGCCTGAACCGCGCAGGGAGGGCCCGGACAGGCCTATTGCGACAGCATCCTCCGCGGAGACTTTGCCGACGCCCACCGTCCGTTCGAGCCAGATGGGGTTCTTGGTCAGCAGGTCCTCGTACTCGCGAAGGTGATCCGGAAACTCCCGCACGAATTTTTCGACCGGCTTCAGCCAGCCCAAGGGCGGCTCAACCGCCAGCCCTCCGACGCGAAAGTAGCTGGTCATCATTCGCTGGCCCGCGACGTTCTCAAAAATAGTTTCGAGAATTTCCCGCTCGCGGAAGCAATAGAGGAAGACCGACATCGCCCCTAGATCGATGGCGTGCGATCCCAGCCAGACCAGGTGACTCTGGATGCGGGTGAGTTCGGTGAGCAGCACACGAATCCACTGCGCCGTGGGCGGAATTTCCAGCTCGAGCAGCTTTTCCGTCGCGAGGCAGAATCCCAGGTTATTCGAGAGCGGCGCGAGGTAATCCATCCGATCCGTGAGCGTGATGCACTGTGTGTAGGTTTTGGCTTCGAAGGATTTCTCAAACCCTGTGTGTAGGTAACCGATGTCGTAGAGCGAGCGCACTACCGTCTCGCCCTCGAGTTCCAGCACCAGGCGTAGCACGCCGTGGGTCGAGGGGTGCTGCGGGCCCATATTGAGGATGACCCGTTCTTCCTGGCCGGGGATTTTTTCGAGCGTGACGGGCATCAGCGAAACCCTTCCGTCGGATAATCCTTTCGCAGAGGATGGCCTTCCCACTCCTCAGGTAATAAGATGCGCTCCAGGAATGGATGACCCTCGAAGACGATTCCGAAGAGATCGAAAACCTCGCGCTCGAAGGCGTTGGCCGCGGGCCAGACCGGCACCGCGGAGGCGATGCGCGGGTCCTCGCCGGGCAGGCGCACCTTGAGGCGCAGCCGTCTTGCCGTGTCGAGCGAGAGCAGGTGATAAACGACTTCGAAGCGCGGCTCGCCTGGGTAAAGATCCAGCGCGGTGATATCCGCTAGGAACTTGAAGGTCAGGCCGGGCGCATCGCGGAGAAACTCACAAACCCTTATCAGGCTCTCGGGACGAATGTAGAGCGTCAACTCGCCGCGGAAGGCGCGCGCCTCCTCAAAAGCAATGCCCGCAAACGCCTGGAGTTGCTGAACAATGGGGTCCGAATTTGGATCGGTGGCCATAAGGTTTAACGATGACCGTCGTGGATTGGGGTCGTCCGGCTGCGCCGCACCTTTTCGCAACAGGAGCAGGACGGGAGCCGGGGCGGCCTGGAATATCCCCGGCGGACGACGATGGCCTGAAGCTCGTTGATTTCCCGGCTGGCAGTCCGCGCGAATTCAAAGGGCATGGCGCCCGGACGCAACCCGCGCGTTGCCTAGCGACTCCAGTCGAGGGCACCCTTCTTCCAGATGTAGATGTACCCGGCCAGCAGGATGACGATATACAAGAACATTTCCGCGAAGCCAAACCACTTCAGGCTCTTGTACACAACAGCCCACGGATAGAGAAACACGGCCTCGACGTCGAACAGAATGAACAGCATCCCGATCAGATAAAAGCTTATCGAGAACCTCTCACGGGTATTTCCCACCGGCGGCATACCGCATTCGTAAGGAGAGAGCTTCTCGCGCGACGGCCGCTTCACGCCCACCAGGGCCGACAATGCCAGCATTCCGCCGCCCAGTATCACGACGACCAGGAACTGAATCAAGATAGGGATGTAAACTCTAAGCATCGCAGTGAGATATGAGAGATTCTGTGACAACCCCTAAGCGCTCAGTGTAAGGAGCGGGCGAGAGACGTGTCAAGTTTTTTCTTGCTTGCCGCGTATGAACTGGGTAACATCGCCGGCAGTGGTGGTCGTTCCCGCAACCGGTCTTGAGGCCGATACGATGGTGATGGGGTTCAACACCGACATCAAGTTTAACGGCGTGGTCTATCACATTCAGACGGAGCCACGGAGGGACGCGGGAATCGAGACCACCGTCTACACGCGCGGCGCCATCCTTCACAGCCTCAAGACTTCTTACCAGGCCTTCCTGAATTCCCCCGACTACAGCGAGGAAAAGCTGAGGCGCCTGCTTGAGGATCAGCACCGCCAGGTGATCGCACGCATTCGCGCCGGGGAGATCAAGCCCCGAGAGTCGACTGCCGCTCGGAGTTAGCCGCAATTCCTTCTGGGGAATATCCTGAAGACGGCAGCCAATCGAACGTCGAAGGTCGAAAGTCAAACCCAAAGCCAACTGGAGCTGCTTGCGTTGTATTCGGCCCATTCCTGCGTGAGAATACGGCCTGGAGATGTCAGTGATAACCATTCATCTGAACGGTAAGAGCCAGGAAGTCCCGGAGGGCCTGACACTCGCGGGGTTGATCGAGTGGTTGAAGTTCCCCGCCGACCGTCTCGCGGTGGAGCGCAATCGCGAGATTGTGCCGCGTGCGCGTTGGGCTGAAACCCCGCTGCAGGCCGGAGACGAACTGGAAGTGGTACACTTGGTGGGCGGCGGAATTGACGATTGATGATCGCCGATTGAAGGGGAAACCCGGCTGGTGCAGACCCTAAGGTCTGCGCCAGCCATCCAATCAGCAATCGGCAATCATCCGCGGTCGTAGACCGCCGCTACAGAACGCCTTCCCCAGCTTATGAATCTCAGCACCCTGATTCTCACGTTGCTGATCAAGACCGGCGTCATGGCCGTGCTGGCAGGGTTTGTGGCGCGCTTCAATCAGTTCCGCCGGCTGATTCTGGTCGAGGTTCGCAGCCCACGCCAGAAGCTCCTGTTTGCCGGCTTCTTAGGTGTGCCCTTTATGCTGGGCGTGTTTGGCCGCTGCCTGCTCAATTACCAGGGGCTGGATCTGAGCCTGGAAATCACCGTCGTAGCGGGCTTGATGGGCGGGACCATCGCCGGGTTGGTGGTGGGGATGATGGTGAGCCTGCCGGCGGTCCTGATCAAGCACGAAATCCTGGCGGCGCCCATGGCGGTCCTCTACGCGGTGGTGGCGGGTTCGGCGCGCTGGGTCTGCCCGGACAAGGAAGAAATCTGGAAATTCTCGCCCTTCATCGACCTCAGCTTGTATCGGTCCATCAAGCAACGCTTCAAGCACCCGGCGGTGGATTGGCAGTTGATGTTCTGGCTCATCTGCGCCATCCTGGAAATCACCCGCACCAGCATCGGCAAGATCGCCCACGGCAGGTTGTTCTACCTTGCCTCGCCACACCCTTGGACAGGAGTGTTGATTGTGCTGGGAACCCTGGTGAGCGTCGGCTTGCCGGTCCGGATCTGGAACAACAACCGCATCGAAAAGAAGCTGGAAGAGCAGGAACGGATGCTGTTGCAGGCGCGCATGGATGCGCTCATCAGCCAGATCAATCCGCACTTTCTGTTCAACACGCTGAACACGGTATCCTCGCTCACGCGCTTCGATCCGGAGACCGCGCGCACGGTTTTGCTGAAGCTCTCGAACATCCTGCGCCGCCGGCTCAAGTCGCAAATCCACTTTGTGCCGTTCAAACAAGAGCTGGAGTTTATCGACGACTACCTGGACATCGAGGTGGTGCGTTTCGGGCGAGACAAGCTGCGAATTCGCAAAGAAATCCAGCCGGAGGCCCTGGATTTCATTGTGCCGAGCATGATCCTTCAGCCGCTGGTGGAGAACTCTATCCGACACGGTGTGGGCCCGAAGATCGAAGGCGGGACGATAACCTTGCGTGCCAAGCGCCACGACGCGCGACTGTTGATTGAGGTTCGCGACGACGGCGTCGGCTTCCCCGCGGAAAGGCGCGGAGTCATTCTCGAGTCCGGCATCGGCATCAGCAACGTCCGGGAACGACTCAAGGTCCTGTACGGTCAGGATTTTACCCTCCAAATTGAAAGTGCCCCCGGCAAAGGCACCACCATCCGCTTCGAAATTCCGGAACTCGTCACGCCGGAGCGCTCGGCCCCCACCGAGCCCTCGACCGTGTTGCCGCCCGCCTGAACGGGGAGTTCGCCGCCAACAGTTTCGCCTGCTCCCTCGTGAGAAGCTATGCTAGTATGCTGTATTCATTTCTTGCAGGTTGCTCGAGAAGGGTGCAGAAGCTGTAATTTGCCGCTCGTCGGCGGTAACCGCCAGTTGCGGATTGCCGATTGCTGAATGCCCGCGATCTAAATGGCAGCGCACCATGCTCCCGTCATCCCCGCGCAAGCGGGGGTCCACGTGGATTCCCGCTTACGCGGGGAGTGACAGACGAATTTCAGCATTCGTCAATCGGCAATTAAATCTGTCGATGTTCCGAAACCATCTGGTGCAGATATTCGTCAAATTGTGAAACGCGAGGTTGGGATATGGAGAAGAAGGGACCTGGGCAGGCCAAAACCCCCGGCGGCACCATGACCATGATCGAGCCGCGCTTTCGGGACATCTACAAGGCGTTTTACAAGGAAACTTACTTTACCCCCACGGCCTTGGATTTGAAGACCAAGGAATTAATCTCCATCGCGGTGTCGGCGGCCCTCAAATGCGAGGGATGCCTCGAAGGCCACATCAAGAAAGCCCTGGAGATCGGCGCCACGAAACAGGAAATTTCCGATTCCCTGGTGGTCGCCATCGGCATCGCCGCGGCGGGGGTCGTGGATATGTCGGACAAGGCCGCCGCGAAACTCGGTTTGCATCACTACGAGTAGGATCTAGGATCCAGGATTTGGGGTCTAGGCGATTGACGACTTTCGCTTGTCATTCCCGCGAAAGCGGGAATCCAAGTGGACCCCCGCTTGCCCGGGGGTGACGAGGATGTCGTCGCCCCCCGGATTGAGGCAAGCGGGAAGCCGGTGAATTCGCGGCAACTTGGATGTCAAGGCCCTAATCCCTAATCCCCGATTCCTAATCCCTGTTAGGGCTCCCGTGGATTCCCTCGTCATTGCGAACTTATTCCTGCTGTTGTTCCTGGGCGTGGCCGACAATCAAATGATCGCCGCGCTGTTGCCGGACCTCATCGACTCACTGCATCTCAGCGTCAGCGTGGCCGGGTTGTTGGTGGTGGTCTATTCGGCGGCTGCGGCGACATCGTCGTTCATCTCGGGAACGCTTTCGGACCACTACGGCCGGCGCCGTTTTTTGCTGGTGGGCATCGTGCTGTTTGCACTGGCTTCGTGGGGCTCTTCGCTGAGCCGCACTTTCGCGCAGTTGATGCTGGCGCGAGCGCTCACGGGCCTGGCGGCCGGGACGCTTTCCACCTGCTCCATCACTTACGCCGCCGACTGGTTTGCGTACAGCGTGCGCGGTCGAGCCATCGGCCTGATCTCGTCGGCGTATTTCGCCGCGCCCGTCCTCGGCGTGCCGATGGCCGCGCAGATCGCGGACCGTCTCGGCTGGCGCCATTCCTTTCTGGTTTTCGCGGGATTAGCGGCAGTCGTGGCGGTTCTCTCCATCACCTTGCCGCGGGAGCGGGTTGGTCTGCAGCCTACCACGGAAAAACTTCGCAGGACCGTGGAAGCCTTCCGCTCGTTTCTCGCGCGGCGCGATACCGCCGCAGCGCTGGCGATTGCTTTCCTGGTTTCGGGCGGCCTGGTCGGTTTCATCACTTATATCGGTCAATGGCTCAATCACAGTTTCAATATCCCCACCCGAACGATCGGCTGGGTCTTCATGCTGGGCGGCCTGGTCTCGATCGGCACCGCCCCTTTGGGCGGCATGATTTCCGACCGACTGAGCAAGCGCGGCGTGTCAATTGCCAGCAACATTCTGCTGGGCGTTTCGGTGGCGGTCGTCCCGTTCCTGCCCTGGGGCGTCTGGCTGCTGGCGGTGTTTGGCCTGGCCAGCCTGGGTGCGGCCTTCCGGCAGGGGCCGCTGACGGCGTTGATTACCGAACTGGTTCCCTCTGCGCAACGCGGGAGCTTTATTGCCCTGCGGAATATTTCCTCGCAGATGGGAATTGGCGCGGCGGCCTTTGCGGGGGGATTGCTCTACGAGCATCACGGGTACGGCGCCGTGACAACGCTGTGTGCGGCAATGACGTTGATCGTGGCCGTGCTCCTCGCCACGCATATCGTCGAACCGCAGCCCCAGGCGAATGACCGATTGCCGATTGATGATTGACGATTTCTGAATGCCGATTGAAGATTGCCGATTGCGGATTGACGATAGCCAATTGGCGGTTGCGGAAATTACTGGTCGGCGATGGCATTCATAATTCATCATTCATCATTTCGAGTTAGCGCCCGGATTTCCACAAACTGGAAGGTCTAGACTGGTGTCCAAAGCTATCCGAATTTGGCGAATCGCCCGTTGGATCCTGGGCATCTTCGCCGTGCTGTTTTTCGGCTTCTTCTATGGCTTCGTGCCCTGGTTTCTCACCAACATTGCCACCACCAACCGTTTCCATTTTCATGATCCCAACGACGGCAAGACGCCGCAGTCCTTTGGCATGGCCTATCGCGACATCGCCTTCACCTCAACCGACGGCATTCCGTTGAAAGGCTGGTACGTGCCGGCCGACGCGTCAGGCGGCGCCAGGGCGCGTGGTACGATCGTCTACGTTCATGGCCAGAACCGCACGCGCGTCGAGATGCTTCCCGACGCGACCTTCGGTCACCAGTTGGGTTATGATGGCCTGCTTTTTGATTTGCGCCACGCCGGGGCGAGCGGCGGAAAGGTCGGCACGATCGGTTATCAGGAGCGTCACGACGTGATCGCCGCAGTTCGCTATGCCCTCGAGCAGGAGCACGCGCCCCGGCCAATCGTCGTTTGGGGAGTGTCGATGGGCGCTGCTGCCGCGCTGCTGGCTGCCGCCGAGTCTCCGGATATTCAGGCGGTGATTTCGGACAGCACGTTCCTGAGTTTTACCGACACTGTCCACCATCACTATTATCTTTTCCTTAGGATCGTCCGTCGGCGCTGGTGGTGGTTCCCGAGACTGCCGGCCTTTCCCATCGTCAACGAGGTCATCCACTGGACAACGTGGCGCGGCCATTTCGATCCCGCTGATTTCGATATGCAGAAAGCCGTGGAGCGCATCAATCCTCGGCCCATTCTCTTCGTCGCCGTGGAAGGCGACCCGCGCATGCCTCCGGAAATTGCCTGGCGCCTCTACAGCCTGTCCACCAGCCCGCAGAAGGCGATCGCGGTCCTTCCTGGCGATCGGCACGGAGAGGGTTTCAAGAATGCCACCGCGCAGTACGAACAGGCCGTGAGGGATTTCCTGGCGCGACTGCCTGCGCAGCCGTAGGATTGGGGATTGTTGATTGCCGATTGCTGATTCTTGATTGCCGATTCTTGCCTGTCATTCCCGCGTAAGCGGGAATCCAAGTAGGCCCCCGCTTACGCGGGGGCGACGGGAACATCGGGGACGGCCGACTAAACTGCGGCCAGTCGAAAATCGTCAATCAGAGGGAGGATGGCCATGAGAAAGTCAATGTCACTTCTTGCGGGATTGCTGTTGATGACCGCGGCCGGTCTGGCGCAGCAGGCGCAGCCGACGATCGTTGCGGAGGGCGGCGCTCTTGACGAGCGTGCTTCCGCGCGTGTCCTCTACTGGAACACCAAGGCGGATACGGCAGCGGGCCAACTGGCAATCAATTACGGCCGGCCCGTGTGGAAAAAGGATTACGAGGACTCCGCCAAGTTCGACGCCATGACCAAAGGGAAGACCTGGCGGATGGGCAGCAACTTCTGGACGGCCTTGGTCACGGACCTGCCGCTGAAGATTGGCGGAAAAAGTGTGCGGCCGGGCGAGTATTTCCTGGGCCTGCGTCGCTCCATGGATGGATCGAGCTGGAGCCTGGCGTTTATCGACCCCGTGGCGGTCCGGCGCGCTCACCTCGATGCCTTCGACATCCGCAAAGCGACTGCGGTGTTCGAGGCGCCGATGTCCGTCGCGAAGGCCGACAGCAAGGTCGATAAACTCACCATCACGCTGTCCTATCCCAAGGACAATGTCCGCAATGTCAACATGAAGGTGGCGTGGGGGAACCTGGCCCTGACCGCGCCCGTTGAAGTCAGCGTGCAGGAATGATGAATTATGAATGATGAATTGCTCAATCTGGAATGTTGAATCTTAGATCGTATATTGTGAATGGTGAATTACGCAAAACATCGCTCGCGAAGAGTTTGCACATTCACCATTCACCATTCACTATTTGTGGATCGCACAGGCCGTTCGCGCATTCAGGGGGACTTAGGGGAGCAAATGCCATGGGGTTTCATCATTTCAGTTATTGTCACGGCGTGGCGCTGCATGCCGCGCTTCTAATGGTTACGGGCATTGTCACGGCTGGGCATTCGGCGGCGGGCGCGGGCCTGCCCGCCAAGCCATCCGTGCGATTCAGTGGCACGCGCCTGATGGAGATTATCAAGGTCCTGTCTTCCGACGAATTCGAGGGCAGGGGTGTGGCGACAAAAGGCGAGGAGTTGACGACCGCGTTCATCGAGAAGAAGTTCAAAGCGCTTGGCCTCGTGCCCGGGAATCCTGACGGCACCTACTTTCAGGGAGTGCCCATGGTTGGCATCACCGCCGACCCGAGCGCCCAACTGGTCCTCACGGACGACGCTTCGGGGAAGAAGTTGGCGCTCAAGTCTGGCGACGATTTCGTTGCCTGGACGAAACGCGAACAGCCCGAGGTGAGCGTCGATGCTGAGCTGATTTTTGTGGGTTATGGCGTCGTCGCACCGGAATATCATTGGGACGATTTCAAGGACGTGGACGTGAAGGGCAAGGTCATCGTGGTGCTGATCAACGACCCGCCCGTCCCCGACCCGCAGGATCCCAGGCAGCTCGACCCGAACACCTTCAAGGGCAAGGCGATGACGTATTACGGCCGTTGGACATACAAGTTTGAGGAAGCGGCGCGCCGGGGCGCGGCGGGTTGCCTTATCGTCCATGAGACTGGCCCGGCGGGCTACCCGTGGGGTGTTGTGAAAACCAGCAACACCGGCGAGCAGTTCGATCTGGTGCGCGAGGACAAGGGCATGTCGCGCAGTGCCGTCGAAGGGTGGATGACGTACGACCAGGCGAAGGCGCTCTTCGCGCTTACGGGCAAAGATTTCGACGCGCTCGAGAAAGCCGCGGTGAGCCGCGAATTCCGCCCCGTGCCCCTGGGCGCCAAGGCGGCGCTGACGCTGCACAATGCGACTCGCACCATTCAATCGAAGAACGTTATCGCGAAGTTTGAGGGCAGCGATCCCAAGCTGCGCGACGAATACGTAATCTATTCGGCGCACTGGGACCACCTGGGAATCGGCCCCGAGGTGAAGGGCGACAAGATTTATCACGGCGCCGAGG
>JAIQGA010000130.1 GCA_020072925.1 Terriglobia bacterium
GTGCCCGAGCCCACGCCGCTCCAGACGCGGGCGCACGAACTGATCCGGACGTTCCCAGTAACAGGAAACTGATTTTGCCGCTATCTCTCAGCGAGTCAGTAGAATTCCGTCCAAATGCCGTGGAACTTCGGTTTAACCTCGGTCTTGCGCTCGCCAAGACCGGTCAAACGGAACAAGCGATCAGCGCGTTCTTGAAGGCCAGGGAGCTTGACGCCCGATTTGAACTGCCGCTTGTGCCGGCGACGCCGGGACCCCAACGATGATCCTATCGGCGTTTCGTCCAGTGAGGCATCGGGTATCGTCCCCACCTAAGGCGAGAACCGCAATCAGCCCGGCAGCACTGAAGGATTGACAATGTGGAGCGGCCGCTCACCCCTGAGGACTCGTACGACCGCATCGACTGCGGCCTCCCTCACTCTCTCGAGCGCCTTCCTGGTGTGAGCCGCCGAATGCGGGGTGAACACCACCCGATCCATGCTCAGCAGCGGATTGTCCTTAAGGGGCGGTTCCCTCTCCAAGACTTCTAATCCTGCTCTTGCCAGCCTCTGCTCGCGCAACGCCTGGACGAGTGCCTGCTCATCAATCAGGCCCCCGCGCGCGGTGTTGATCAAGACGGCGGAGGGCTTGACCAACCGAAGTGTCTCTGCGCTGATAAGATGGCGCGTCTGGGGAGTCAGGGGAGCGTGCAACGAGAGGAAATCGGATTTTGACAAGACCTCTTCAAAAGTGGCCGGCGAGGCTCCCTCCTGTTCGATTGCGGAGGGCGTCAGGTAGGGGTCGTGCGCAATCACCTTCATTCCGAATGCTTGCCCACGTCGTGCCACAGCGCGTGCTATTCTTCCGAAGCCGACGAGTCCCAGGATTTGGCCCTCGATCTGGACTGTTTCCGGCACTGCTCCCCCACGCCAAGCCCCTGCGCGCACGTTGTGGTCAAGCTGCACAAGCTGGCAGGCACAGGCCAAGAGAAGCGTGAATGCCCGGTTCGCGACTTCCTCGGCGCAAAAATCCGGGACGTTCGCAACCGGAATTCCTCTCGCGGTCGCAGCCGCAACATCGATATTATCGACGCCGATGCCGAAGCGCGAAATCACGCGGCAGCGACGGAGTGCGCCGATGATGGGAGCTGTAATCAGGAAGTCGGCATTGAGAATTGCATCGGCGTCCGCGGCCTCCTCTAAGAATTTGTCGGCGGTCCCCGCGAAGTGAACTATCCGAGCGCCAAGGTCTTCAAGTTGGGCCCGCATCAGCGAATCCAGTGGATGAAGATCAGGATCGGTGTGGACCACGAGAAACTTGTCCGGGGATCGAACAGCAGGGCTTGTTGTCGACATACGTTGTTTCCATCGCTCTTTCTAGCTCGAGGCAGCGGCCGGAATCGGCCGAAGGCAGCTCAAGCCATGTCCTGCCCAGTAATGCCCATGATCGTACAAAAAGAACTGTCCACCCCCTCGATGAACAATGGCAGGGCGATCACCCGTCTTAACTGTGACAAATCGAATTCGAGGTTCATGTCCTCGATGATGAGGAAACGCCGGCCCTCCCCCCGAAAGAGAATCCGGTGCGCTTCCAGCCCTTCCTCAAGATGCTGCATGGAAGCGAGAGAAATCGTATCGAGCCCAATCGCCCGGAGACGGGGGAAATGACCGGCCAGGTAAGTTGCTCCTTGCACGGACATCCCGGGCGATTGCAGCGTATACCTCTCCGGCGATTCGCGCCTCAGACGCGCGTATCCGGTTCTCACGAGCAAAAGATCAGCCTCCCCAATCCTCTCGGCCTGAGGCTCGAAATGGGCGCGCTCCAGCAACTGCCCGTCACCGATCGCTACATCGATGCAGAGAGGTCGATCGAATACAAACTCCTCGAGAGAGAAGTCGCATATCCGAAGGCCGGTCGCCACGAAGTGCCAGGGGGCGTCAATGTGTGTGCCGCTGTGATTGCTGAGTTGGAGGAGAAAAAGGTTGGAGGCATCACCGCGGTCAGTGCTGTAATAAGGCTTCACTTGCATCGCGGGAACACCTGGAGGCAAAGGTGCCTCCATACTCAAACGATGGGAGAGTTCAACATACATCGTGCCTCCCTGCTTTGCCCGAGTCGGGAGAACGATCCACGAGACGCGCTATCCATCGAGCGTCTTCAGGCCGCTGACGTGATTGGCCCTACTGGCAGCAGTAACCTCCATCCACAAGAAATGAGGCGCCGGTGACCCATGAGGATTCATCGGAGGCCAGATAAACTACCGCCCAGGCCACGTCCTCCGGTTCCCCCAACCGCCCGAGGGGGTGGAGGCGCAAGACCTCTTCCAACTCCTTGCTGCCTTGCGCTTTCCAATGTGCCAGTTCCGCCTCGTTCATCTCCGTCCTGACCCACCCCGGGTTCACATTATTAACGCGGATGTTGTGCTTTGCGAAATCGACGGCCATGCATTTGGTGAGGGTATTGATTCCCCCTTTCGCCGCGTTGTAAACCCCTTGCAGCGGTTGGCCGACAAATGCGGAGACGGAACTGCAATTGATGATAGAACCGCCCCCACTCTGGATCATCACCGGGATGGCGTACTTGCAGCACAACCACAGGCCTTTGACGTCGGTCGCCATGGTGCAGTCGTACTCTTCCTCGGACACCTCAACCACGGTGGAACGGCTGGCGCGGACTCCCGCGTTGTTGAAAAGGACGTTGAGCTTGCCGAAGCTCTCCACGGTTTTGTCGACGAGAGCCTGGACTTGACCAGCGTACTGCACATCTGCAAGGACAGGGATGGCTTCGCCACCTTCATCCTTAATACGGTTCGCCACCGCCTGAATCTTGATTTCACGACGATCTGCCAATGCCACCCTTGCGCCTTCCCGTGCAAATATGATTGCTGTCGCCGCACCGATTCCACTTCCCGCCCCGGTAATGATGGCAATTTTGCCCGCCAGTCTTCTTCCCATGGTTTTTACCCCAGGGGTGCAGGCCATCAAGATTTGGTGACTACCTCAAAAACCGGCTCTCGGAATTCTCTCCTATGAAACTACGGGGCCTGAACCCCTGCGGCCAGGGCCGCCGCGCCCGCTTCCTGCGCTTCCCGGAGGCCACGGCGGCACGCCCCGCCAAGATAAACCGTATCCACTCCAATATGGAAAAACTGGAAACCTTGCGTGACCCTTCGTGCCAAGTCCTCTGGACCGGACACGGGAATCCCGACGGGGATTTTCGCGCGTCGCGCGGCTTGCGCCACCCGGTCGATAGCCTTGGCCACATCAGGATGTCCGGGTTGGGTTCGATAGCCCATCGATCCCGCAAGGTCGGCCGGGCCCAAAAACACAAGATCGATCCCGGGCACGGCAACGATTTCCTCGATACATGCGATGCCATCCCGGTGCTCGACCTGCACGGCGACCAGCATTTCCTCATTAGCGACCTTCAAATATTCCTCTCGACGATCAAGCTCGTACCCCTCGGCACGACCAAGACCAATCCCGCGGGTCCCTTCCGGCGGGTACAGAGCAGCAGATACTGTAGCCTCCGCATCCTCGCGACTGCTCACCATGGGGACGATGATCCCCAGGGGGCCCGTGTCCAGGATCTTGTTGGCGAACATGCGCTGGCTGCCCGCCAACCTCACAATCGGGGCCACGTCAGTCCCTCCCATGGCTTGCAGGATGGCCTGGACGGACTCAACGTTGATCGCCCCGTGTTCGGTATCAATAACCAGGAAATCAAAACCCGCGAGCGCCATTACTTCCGCTGCAGCGGGGCACGGCAGCGTTATCCAGCCGCCAAAGACGAGCTCACCCGCTTTAAGTTTTTGCTTTGCGATATTACGTTTCATTATTGCCTCCTCCCTAACCGCGCGTATTTTGCCCGTTATTTGCGAATCTTCCAGACCTGCCTATGTATTCAACCGCGGGGAATTGATTTGCTCGTTGTAAGGACGCGCTTGGAGTTCTTCACTCCGGGCGCACTGCGAGAACCCAACTGTCCGTCGATGCGATGATCCTCTTCCCGAGCTGTGGTGGCCCCGGGAGCGCAGGGTCAGACTTCACGACGGGCGGGTACGGCTTCCTGATGCGATCCTGACTCTGGCTGAACGGCCCGGTCTTCTGAGGCACCGGGGATGTGGCCAAGCCGTCGGGATACTTTGGCGGTCACTTCCTTAACGAGTTGCCCCAGATACGCAAGCCGATCGTGAGTTATGCGCTGAGTGGGGCCGGAAATTCCTAACGATGCCACAACATTCCCAAGATGGTCGAAAATGGGGCCAGCCAGGCAGCGGACACCGACATGGGTTTCCTCGTCGTCCAGCGCCCATCCCCGCTTGCGAACTTCCGCCAGGTGTTCGTGCAGTTCTTCCACGCTAATGAATGTCCGGTCGGTGAAGCGCGTGAGCCCTTTCAACGCGATAATTCTGTTCACCTCCTGGGGAGATCGATATGCCAGGAGGATCTTACCCACGGCCGAAGAATGTATAGGCGCACGCCCCCCCACCTGGGTGTTGACGTTGAAGGGACCTGAACATTGTTCGGAATCCACATACATGACTTCGCCTTCTGCCAGCACACTCAAATGGACCGCTTCCTTGGTGCGAAGCATCAGTTCTTCCAGGAAGGGCTTGGCTATGGGTACGAGCTTGATGGACCGCAACTTGAGAGCGGCGACTTCGAGCACCTTGAGACCTAGAATGTACTTTCGTGTATCGGGTTCCTGCTCGACAAAGCCTCTGGCTCGGAGTGTCGAAATGATTCGATAGGCCGTACTCTTGTCGATTCCCAGCTTGCGGCTGATGTCGCTGACCCTCATGGGGCCCGAACGCTCTCCGAGAATCGACATGATCTTCAAGGCCCGATCAACAGAATTGATGGTATAGCTTCGTGTAGGACTCAATGCCAAATCCTTCCTCCGGTTCTTTGATCACGAAACCGGTTTGCACTCGAGCAGCGTACCTTCCGCGCCCCATAGCGTCTGGATCAGTTCGCGCATCGTGTGAATTCCTCAAGTTGATCCAGCGGCACCCCCAAAGACTGGCGGCATACTTGTTCCACGACACTCGCGTCGTCGCTCCGCAGGTGAAAGGTACGATTACGATAAATGAACGACTGGTTTGGCCCTAAAAACAGGGCAGGAGACATGGTCTCAAGTTCATAGGAAACACCCAGGGAACCTCCGACCTGCTCAGGGCCGTCGATATATACACTCAGGGCATCGCCATCAAATGGGTCATCATACTGCCGCCAGTAACCGGCTGCATAATCTAAGCCGGGGTAAAAGTCATGGTCAACAATTATCAGGTGGTGGTCGTCCGGATTGTAGCTGCCCAGCCTTCCCGTCGCGCGATCGCGCTTGATGCCCACCTTTCCGCGAACCGCGCCGTCTGCTTTCAGCAGCACGAACTTGCCATAATCAACCCTGCGGTTTGAGGGGAAGTTTCCTCCAATGCAGAAATCCTTAAAGTATTCATCGACCGTGGCAGGAGAAGCCTCCGGATTTGCAACTGGATAAACTGGCACGATAACGCATAGATGCGGATGTTCGAGGAACTGTCCGAGGCACCATAAGGCTACGGTTCCCCCGGTCCGTTCCCACTCCGCCCCCGTGTTCGTGACCGTGTTTTCCGTTTGGAAACCCACGATCTCCATCCGACCACGAATTTCCATGGCATAAGGACAGGATTCGAAAGCGCTTATTCGCCGTTGAACGTGGATGTTGAAAACAGTCCCAGCCGCGCTTTGCAGCGCGAAGTCCGCCTCCAACAAAACCGATACGGAGCATTCATCAGAAACCTGATACTCTACGGTGCTCATGCCCGGCTGCACGCAATAGTTTTCAAACTTTGATTCCTTCCGGCCGAACATCAGACCGAACGGACCACCTTCCGGAGCAAACCATATTCTCTCTTCGCCGCCGAAGTTGTTGAAAACTGGATCGGTCTTTCCACGACGAATCGCCAGCTCATTGATCCAACCGTTTGCAGTCCCCTTTGCGCAATTGAATGTCGAGCAAAGGACTCGCCCCACAAGACTCGGAGCTATCAGGACCGCCCCCGGAGTTCCGCGCCCTGAAAGGACGATTGCGCGGTTGCCTGTGTCATTAAGGAGTTCCTGCGCCTCGCTGAACAACATCAATGCAGCCTTTCGCTGCCTCGGCTGTCATGCCCAGGCATGGGGGCTCGGTTTGACGACACCGGGCGCGGCGGACCGTGCGTAATAATGGACTTTATTCTCACTAATGTCAACAGATACTTCATTCAGCCACGACACTTCCTGGGTACCGAACGTTCTTGAGACCTTTCTCCTCGCAGGCTACTGTGCAGTGTAGCCCCCGTCGACCATCAGGAATGCACCGGTCACGAAAGAGGACTCCTCGGAAGCCATAAAGAGGATTGCGGCGGCTGACTCGCACGGTTGCGAGCCCCTTTTGAGGAGATGCTGCGCACCCAGATCCTCCTCCGTCATTCCGAGCTCTTTCAAGCGGTGAAGGGTATGATCCGTCAATACGGCTCCCGGGCAGACCGTGTTGACCCGAATATTGTAAGACCCCAATTCACTTGCCATGTTGCGGGACATCTGAACCAGTGCCGCCTTGGTGGCTGCATAGGGCAAATAACCCTGCTGGCCGACGAATCCGTGAACAGAGCTTATGTTCACCACGGCGCCGCCTCCTGTTTTCTTCATATGCTCGACGGCATACTTGGTGCATAAGGCGGTGCCCATCACATTGACATGAAGGGCGCGTTGCCAATCCTCGACCGTTGCTTCCTCCAATCGCTTAAAGACGAAGGCGGCGGCGTTGTTTACCAGAATATCAATCCGTCCATATGCCCTCGCGGCCTCTTCGGAGATACGTTTGGCGTCCTCGTCTTTGGAGATATCGGCGCGCACGAATCGCGCCTCCCCACCTTTCGCGCGGATGTTCGAGACAGTCTGCTCGCCGCCTGCCGAGTCGATATCCGCCACCACAACCCTGGCTCCTTCCTTCGCGAACAGTTCGGCGGTGGCCCGTCCAATCCCCGAGGCCGCCCCGGTGATGATCGCTACTTTGGATTCCAACCTCATGATGCCCTCCCGGTGTTAAGTCACCTTCAAATTCAGCTCCACCGCGCTTACCGAAGCGGAAGGAAATCGCCACATCGGTTGCGGCTTCAGCGGAATTGTCTTCTCCACAGGCACGAAGACGTTCGGTTCGCTCTCGCTCACGGCCACGCGCGTACTTTCTGGATCAATTTCGAAGATGTGTCCCCCTGTGATCTTTCTTCCCTCCACAATAAAAGCCGCTTCGCACGGTCGGCGGTAATTCAGATTTGCCACGTGAAGATACAGACGATCGCCGGAAATGCTGGCAGCGATATCGAGATCTTTGGGAGCGGACTTGACTTCAACAGCTTGCCGCCCGTTGTGCTGTTTGAAAAGTCGCGCGACTGAACCCACAGGCATCAAGTAACTGGAGCCGCCAGGGACCGGCATCATCGCCGTGTTGACCGTCCAGCGCGTGCCAAAGAAGTCCGAGGCCGTCGCGATTTTCACACGCGCGCCGTGCCGCTGATAGATGTTCATCGAACGCGCGTGGAAAACCCCGGTCAGCCATTCGTAGAGAAGCGGATTCGTGTTATAGGGACTCAGGCTCAAGTGCCCTTCAGTGATGGCAATTCCGATCTTGGGATTTGCCGATGCGGTGGCCTCTTCGAATTCCTTCACGCGTACCTCGGGCCAATTCGATAGCTCCACTAACTCCTCCCAAGCCTGTTCGGGTTCCTGCAGATACCTCCAGCCATTGAGCACGGTGTCGACACGTTTGGGATGCAGCCCCATCATGTGCATGGCCACATAGTCAAGATGCTCGCCGGCCTGCCGGAGAAGGTCTCCTACCCAGTAGGGATCCTCCAAGCCCGGTCCACGGTCTCCCCAGCCGATGATTTGGATCGATGGGTCACGCTGCTTCATGGCCTTTACGAATTCGATGGTGTGTTGAATCGCCTCCTGCTTGCTGAAGCACTCCCTGTCGTAGGACGTTTCGTTGCCGATCTGCCACAACTTGATCTTGTATGGCTCCACCGCGCCGTTTTGCTTGCGCTCGCGGCTGTCGGGATCATTCGCGTAGGAAACCCAGTCCGCAGCCTCCGTGGCGTCACCGGTGCGACTCTGCCCCGCCGAAGGTTTCCAGTACCGCTGCTCTCCGTCGCTCAGGAAATTGCCGCAGTAAAGCGGCTCGGCCCCTACCCGACGACAGAAGTTGATGAACTCGTGAGTTCCGACACGATTACTTTCGATTCCCCCCCAGGCATAGTTGCGCATCACCGGCCGCTTCTGGGGCGGGCCGACGCCCTCCCGCCATTTGTAGTAGCGGGAGAAAAGACCGCCAAAGCGCACCACATCCGGTGAAAGGCTCTTGACTAAAGCGATAAGATCCGGGCGCCAATTATCGGCGTCGTAGTCCCAGGCCGCCTCGACGGAACCGTCAGTGATACCCAGCGGTTCCATGAATTGCATGTAAAGGTAAGGCGAGATTTCAAAAAGCGGCCGCGGATCAATGAGAACTTTCGACGGACCATAATCAATCGATGCGCCGAGGGAAGGGAGCGCAGATCCGGCAGTCAGCGCTGAAAGATTGCGGAGGAATTTTCTTCTTTCAGGATTCATTCGCCTCTTGCCTTCGACGCAAGGTCGCCGTTCAATTCAACGGCGGCACGGCCACGTTAATCCAAGAAATCTCGCTCCGCGCTCTTCGCAGTGCGGTTGTGGAAGGCTGTGCTTAACGTTTCCGATCAGCTTCACTTCACGAAGATCTTTTTCGGCAGCATCGCGTGCACACCTTTCCTGCCATCCACGAGCTGAGTAATATGAAGGTCCACCGCGTCGCTCGCCAGAACATAGGCTTCCGCGCGGCTCATGTGTTTCTCCTGCTCCAGGTAATCCAGCATGCCGTCGAGGGCCAGCTTTGCCGCCTCTTCCAAGTTCTCGTGGAAGCCCATCGTTATGTAATGGGTAGGCGTTTCTGCGCGCGGCCAGCGAAGCCTGGCATCTTTGTGGAGGCGTAACTGGATGTTGGCACGCAAGGAAGTTTCCAGGGCCGTGCCCGAGACCTCGCCGTCACCTTGTCCCGCGTGACCGTCGCCGATTGAAAAAAGCGCTCCCTTGACGTGCACCGGCAGGTAGAGTGTCGAACCTTCTACCAACTCCTTGTTATCCATATTTCCGCCGTGTATCCATGGCGCGCCGCTCCCCAGGCGTCCGAGCTCCGGCGGCGGCGCCACTCCCATCACACCAAAGTAGGGCCGGAGGTGAATTTCGATATGATCCGAGAACTTGGCTATCTTCCTTCCCGGATCCAACGGAACCAGCCTGTAATGACTATAGGGGAACTCGTCTGACAGGAAGCCGCCACCCGGAGCGAAAAAGTTAATCGCGTAGGGAAACGCGAGCTCAACCGAGAGCATATGCACTTCCAGGGTGTCGCCGGGCTCGGCCCCTTCCACATATACCGGGCCTGTTAGAATGTGCGCGATGTCCCAGGGATCTTTGCGCTCGCGTTCGATCTCGAGCAGCGCCGGTTGAACCTGATCATGTGGCAGCCCAGCAGCTTCCCAGTACGGGGAGGAGATGGCAGCAAGAGTTTCGACCTGGACGGTATCACCCGAGCGGACTTTCAACGCAGGCGATTTTCCAGCCTCGAAATACCCCCACGTAACAGTACCTGGCGTTGGCACCAAGCGGTGGGTCTCCGCCGCCGAAGATGCCATTGCGGATAATAAGAACACAATTGCCAAAACCATACGCCTTTGGACTGGTCGCAGTGGCACGATGCCTCCGATTGAGGATGTCGGCGAACGTCTCCGAACAGGCTTCCCGGCGGTCAGGAGGGCCGCTTCATAGTGGCACTTGGAACGGTACCGTTTGAGTCCTGGTGTCAGAATCATGCCAAGAGGCTGGTCAACCGCGCGCTCAAAAGATCAGGTGTCACTTACCTGCCAACCAGTCGCTACGCACGGGACTGAATACTTCCAGGTCAACCGTGTTCTCCAGCGCCACTGCCCCGTGAGGAACTCCCGAAGGAATCTGAAGCACCTCTCCACCCCGCACCGTGACTTCTTCTTCTCCTACCGTGAGTTTGAGCGCTCCCTCCAAGACGTACATCAATTGCTCGTTGTCATGTTGATGGCGCGGCACCGTTCCTCCCTTGGCGAAGGAGAACAGGGCCATGGTTATACGCTCGCCGGAAACGAACCGACGCGAAAGCTTGTCATTGATCGCCTCTTGCTTCAGCACGTCCCACGAGTGCAATTGCATGGCGATGCTCCTTCTCCGAATTTCCCGGACAACTTTAGGCTCAGCAGGCTGCGAATACTCAGCCCGCCTGATGGTCGGCCGTGAGCTACGGCTCCTCAGTTCGGCAGCCGCACGATGAGGGGCCAGTCCTGGATGTTGACCTTCCGGAGTGCCACGCCGTCTGCCGTTTGCTCCACGTTGAGAGCCAGTTCGGTGCCATTCAGCGTGTCGACGATCGTAGCCCCTTGTCCCTTCACACCTTTGATCAGAACGTCGGTGGTAAAATCGCCAGCACTCCCGGCTGGCTCTTCCATCAGGCCTGACAGCCAGAGGGCCACAAGCTTCTCGCCGGTGCTTCGAGTGAAGCCGAAGTATTGCACCTTTCGCCGCGTGTCGCCGAAGGTCACCGGGATATCACTTCCTTTCACGTCTTCCAGCGCAGTGGAAAGGGTCCGGAGCACGTAATAGACCACCTCTGGTTGCGTTGGGCAGGTGACCTCGTTGGAAAACTGGTTGCGGAAGAGACTGAGCCCGCGCATGGTCTGCATCGTCTGGAAGGTTTCATTCCAGAAATTCGTGATCCCAAGATTAGCAAACATGATGCTCATGCGCGCGCTGTAGACCGCCTTCGCGAGTTCGCTGTAAGCCGGTATATTCCAGTAGTCCTCGATGTCGGATACGGGGTACGCGCAGAAGTAGTCCCATTCTGTAGCCATGTAATTGCCCTTGAAGCCGTATCCTTCCATCATCTTCTTGAACTTAGGAAACGTCTCGGGGAACGACAGGACTGCAGGGTGCGCAGGCGATGTGTTGTAGAAGGGATGGAAACCGATCAAATCAACCTGGGAGAGCAAGCCTTCCTCGCCCAAGGCCCGGAGAAAAGCGTGATTGTCTTCAATCATCCAACCTGGTGAAGCTGGCATGATCTTCGCTTGAGGGTATTCCTCGCGAATTACCTTAATCGCCGCTCGCAATACCTTGGCGTACCGCTTGCCCTCTTCATAGCTGTAAGGATTCCACTCGTTCCATATCTCGAATATTTGCACCCGGTCCTTGAAGTGCCGCACCATGAAGCGAATATAGTTCAGGTAACCTTCGAAGACCGCGGGCTCATCCGACAAGACGTCCTGCCAACCACGCGGCCTGGAGGGTTGGCTTGAATAGGTTTCCATCAGATCCCGTGTGCTGTCGAGCATCCGGGCCGGCGTTGTATAGAGCCAGTTGCCTTTATCCAAAGTCATCACGACATTCAAACCGTTCTTCACAGCCTCTGTTAAGGCGGCTTCGGTCCTCTCGTCCACCTTCATCTTCCCTTTTTCTCGTTCCACGTACTGCCACTGCAACCAGCTCATGTCGTAGCCGACCCGCACCCACTTGAATCCCAGATCGTATTGGGTCGGCCACAAGTTATCCTGCGTGTACCGGTCCATGCCGTAGCCCGTGTGTGTCGAGGACACTTGTACGCCGGCGCCGCGGCTGACTAAAGCCAGGTTCTTGCCGTCCTGATCCGGCACCTCGACGCCCGCGAGTGAGAAGGAATGCCCATATTGATGCGTCTGCGGCAGTTCCTTCCCAATGATCCAAACCTGCTTGGCCAGTTGCCGTGGGAACAGGATTTCATTTCGGCTAGCCACATCACGGGGAGTGTAAGAGTCGGCCTCATATACCGTGTCCCACCGCCAGGCATCACGGCTCAGACGAATCTCCAGTTTGCGGGGGTACGCTTGGCCAACCTTCACTTTGGCCGTCGGTTCGGACAACTGGAGAACCTCCCCACCCATACCGTTCGGGTGCCCGACCAGGACCACGCGGCTGACCATCGCTTCCACCGGGAGGTCAATCCGAATCCAGGCGGGCTCGAAGTCCGGTTGGTTCTGTCCTCGACTCGCCCAGCAACTCAGCACGTCACCGTCGATCAGATGAACGGCCAGGAGAGGTTGGTCATCATTGGCGGCGCCACGCGGCTCCCGTGCCGGGGTCGAACCAAACAGGTTGTTTTTGATCTCCCACGATTTCTTGGGCTGGATTTTCTTTGCCGGCGATTTATTGTCTTCCTGCAGGATGACACCGGGACGGAAGTCGGGGCTCACACCATAGACGTAGGTGTACCCGAAAGCGTGGATGGGCACGCCATTGTCATGGGCTTCGATCGTAGCCCACTTGGAAAGTTCGGCCCCGGAAACGCCCGGCGACTGCGCCCGCCCGCCTTGAGAAGGTACGAGCAGTCCTCCGAGCACGGCGGATAGCCCCAACAGAACGATGAAAACACCTAATCTCCTCTGTCGCATGGATTTGTTCCCCCTAGGAGTATTCGCGAGTCCGAGATAGTCATGTTCGGGTCGGCCACACTACCGCACCCCACCAAAACCGAGAAGTCCTCAAAAGGAGCGCGGGTAGACTTCGCATGATCACCCAGAACGAGGCTGGCGCGCCTTGATGTCACCGGTCGCCGTCAATCATCGGCAAGCGAGAATCCTTCTGGCTCAACCGGGGAGGCTATGGCTTCTCAATGCAACTGTCAAGGTCAATTGTGTCAGTATTTCATTTCGCGTTGCACTATTGACATCAACTACCCCCCTCAGCTTGCGTGAGTGAGTAATTCCTCGCGGACATTTTTCAGAACGTAGGCCGCGTGCTCAACGCCGACCGGGCCGGGGAGAATAGGATCTTCATTCTCGATGCTCAGAATGCCCTGATAGCCAACGTCCATGTAGGCCTTAACGATGTCCTTCCATTGTTCCGCCCCATGTCCATAGCCCACGGCGCGGAACATGACCGAACCCGGCGAGAGGTCCGCCGGCTCCGCCTCGAAATCTAGCACTCCGTACCGGGCGGCATCCGGTTTGAAAATAACCGCATCCTTCATGTGGGCGTGGAAGAGCGCGTTGTGTTTGGCCAGGAAGTGAATCACCTCGACCGGGTCACAACCCTGCCAGAACAGGTGACTGGGGTCGCAGTTCGCACCGATCTCCTCGCCGACCGCCTCGCGCAGCCGCAGGAGCTTGTGAGCGTTGTACACAACGAAGCCTGGGTGCATTTCGAGAGCAATTTTGCGGACCCCGTGCTCGCGCGCGAACTTCGCCGCAGTTTGCCAGTAGGGAATCACGACCTTGTCCCACTGATATTTGAGAACTTGCTCGTATTCTGGCGGCCAGCGGTAGGTGGCCCAATTCGGCATCTTGTCGGTGGGCGAACCTCCGGGACATCCGGAGAAGGTTACGACGACAGGCACTTCCAGCCGCTCGGCAAGTAGGACCGTGCGGCGGAATGCCTCATCGTCGCTCCGGGCCATCGCCGGATCGGGGTGGACGGGGTTCCCATGGCAGCTCAGTGCCGCCACTTGAATTTTGCGATCTTCGAACTTCTTTTTCCACGCTTTGGCCTTTCCGGCGTCGGCAAGCAACTCCTCCACCGGACAGTGCTTGGCCGCCGGATATGCGCCGGTCCCCACTTCCACCGCCTCCAACTCGAGCGCCGTGATCTTGTCGAGCATCTTCTCAAGTGAAAGGTCATCGTAGGCGGGCGTGAAAACTCCGATGGGAATTTTACACGCCTTGGCGGGCGGCGAAGGGTTGGCCGGGGAGCCGGCCATCGACAGCGCCCCCATGTGAGCCACGGCAGGTGTCGCCACCACAGCAGTCCCGGTTACGCCGAGAAAGCGACGCCGGCTTATTGAACCTGAGCTTGTTTTCTTATTCATGGATGAGTCCTCCTGGTTAGAATGCGAGAAGTAAGCGACTTGATGCGGTGTCCCCTAGGATCTCTCCTGGGAGACAGACTCTGTTCAGAGAAAAAAAGTCGGCAAATATCGAACTCTAACTTGGACGAGTTTCACACCAACGCTTTGGTCCGCGAGATACTCCGTCAGGGAAGGGCCGAAAGTTCCTGTACGGATTCGATGCCTTTCCCCTCAAGGATTGTCACCAGGCGGTTTGCGGGCAGATCTTGATATTTCTCCACCGTTCCGCTAATCCAGCGGACTTCCAATTGATCAACCTTCTCGGCTTTGCCCAAGCCGAAATGAAGGCGAAGATCGTTTTGTGAGCAGAAGCTGCAACCGCTTAATACCTCCTGGACCTGGCGTAGTGGACCGGCCAAGAGTACGACCCGAGACCCAACGGCAGACCGATTACTCTTCCGGCCGATCAGGCGAACCAGTAACCAGTGGTTGGGGCTGGGTGCGACGTTTCGTAGCAAAGTGGGCGAAGCATTCATATTGTTGACCACAAGATCGATCTGGCCCGTATTGAAGATGTCTCCGAAAGCCGCCCCGCGGCTGGAGCGCCGAAGGAGAATGCCGGGACCGGACTTGAGTGAGATATCTTCGAATCTGCCATCGCCATGGTTTCGGTATAAGACCTTCCTGGTTTCAAACTCGTCGTCGAGCTTTTCTCGCATAATCTCAGGGTAGGCGTGACCCGTGACGTACAAGAGGTCAGGCCACCCATCGTTGTCGAAATCAAGAAATGAAGCTCCCCAACCTAGTGTGCCGTCCCAGCTAATTCTTTACAACGGCGGACCTTGTCGAGGATAACATCTGCCGTGGCTTTCCAGGTGAACGCTCGCGGCTCTTGGTTCCAGTTGGCGAGCCACTGGTAGATGGCGCGCTCCAGTTCGAGG